>CAYPYV010000016.1:0-31360 GCA_964414845.1 uncultured Devosia sp.
GCTATCGTTGCCCCCGGGCTGTCCGAAAAGCAAGCGCCATGAGGCGGCTGGTCATCCGCTCCGGCCGGCACTTGATCGGCAATCAACCCGTGGTGCCGAGCGAAGCCAAGAGCAGCCAGCGACCCAAGAAAATGGCATGATCCCCCGAGCATTGGTAGAGAACCGCAATGGGCGCCTGACCAAACAAGATAAATATTCCATTTCTGGAACAAAGCAACAGCCGTAGCGGAGATGACAGAAGACACATGGCTTTTCGGTGCTCTGTGGAAAACTCTCGCTGTCTTCCACCGATCATTTGTCATCCCTGCGTCCGTGCTCCGCGACGACCGATCTATCGGATCTGTGTTCCCAAGCAGGGTATCCGAGGACGGCTGGCATTGAGTATCCCCGCCCGAAGGGCAACAAACGGACGACGTTCAAATGCGCTCGGCCTGGGTCCTGAAACTGAAGCCCGGCCAGCAAGCCGAGTGCAAGCGCAAGCACAATGAGATATGGCTCAAGATGGTGGCGCTGCTGAAGAGCCAACGCGTGCACAACTACTCGATGTATCGACACGCGCTCCGGCTCTTCGCCTGTCTCGAAAAACCGGAGGGTGCGGTGATGGAGACGCGGGCGGTCAATGGTGTCGCGAAGGGACGGCAGGCCGCTTGGACACCGCAGATGCCGTTCACTCCGGATAACAGCCCCACGATGTGGACGATGGAGAATGGGTTACGCCGCGACTGACATCATTCGACCCGACCCCAAGAGATTTCCAAGGATGCCGCCGTGAAGATCAAGAGTATCGAGGCCTTTGCCATCACCAACCCGATCGCGGGGGGCACATACGAAGAGGCAAAGCAAAGGGGCACTGCACGCCGTCCGCCCTGGACCAAGGACGCCGAGGTGGCCAACCCGATGTCGCGCTATCCGCGATACAAAGCCCTGCGGGCCAGTTGGAACGCCAGCTTTCCGGCCGTGGGAATCATAGTCACTGCAGACGATGGCAGCTGGGGCTTTGGGACGACCGGCTATGGACAGCCGACAATCAGCCTCGTCAACGACCATATCGGACCGCTGCTCGAGGGCGAGAACGCGCTCGCGACCGAGAAGCTCTGGGATATGATGATGCGCATCACGTCTCCATACTCGCCCTCGGGGCTTGCGTCCTACGCGATCTCGGGCATCGATCTCGCGCTGTGGGACCTGAAGGGCAAGGTGCTGAAGCTGCCTGTCTATGAGTTGGCTGGTGGGGCGGCGCGTGACAGGCAGTTCTGCTACGCCACCGGCAACGATACCGACTGGCATATGGAGCTCGGCTTCAAGGCCACCAAGCTCGCCTGCCCCTATGGCACGGCGGATGGGCTCGAGGCGCTCGACAAGAACGAGGCCTTTGTCGGAAAGGCGCGCGATCTGATCGGGCCACATGTCGAGCTGATGCTCGACTGCTGGATGGCCTTCGATGTCGAGTTCGCCGTGCGACTGGCGCATCGGCTAAGGCCCTTCAACCTCAAGTGGATCGAGGATTGCCTGATCCCCGAGGATCACGCCTCGCACCGGGCACTGCGCGAGCGCCTGCCCTGGCAGACGCTGGCGACGGGCGAGCACTGGTACACGCCCTACACCTTCTTCGAGGCAGCCAAGGATCGGGTGGTCGACATATTCCAGGCCGATATCCACTGGGTCGGCGGCTTCACCGCCTGCCAGAAGATCGCAGCGATCGCCGACGCGGCCGGGCTGGAGCTCATCTGCCATGCGGGCATGAACACGCCCTATGGCCAGCACTTCACCTATGCCTCGACCAATAGCCGCTGGGGCGAATTCTTCGTCGGCGGCGCACCGGGCCAACCGCTCAAGGAAACCAACAACTACCCGGGCATGGCCGTACCGGTGGATGGCTATGTCACGGTCAGCAACGAGCCGGGGTTCGGTCACGGGCTGTCGCTCGAGGCCATCGACAAGATGGCGCTGTGACCGACAGCACTGTTGGGCTGCATTGTTGACGGCCGAGAAGTCGGTCCGCGACAGCGGTTTCATTTCGCGGGGCTATTGACCATGCCGCACCTGCTCACCGATCGCCGCCAGATTGGCCGAACCGAGTTGTCCGTTCCACCTTTCGGGTTTGGGGCTGCACATCTGGGCGGCATGTATGCCCGCGTTTCCGGCGAACGCGCCGCGGAAACCCTCGCGGCGGCCTGGGATGGCGGCGTGCGGCTCTTCGACACCGCGCCCTGGTATGGGCGTGGCCTCAGCGAGTTGCGCGTCGGCAATTTCCTCATCGACAAGCCACGGGACGAGTTCATCCTCACCACCAAGGTTGGACGATCGCTGCACCGCCCCACCGATCCCGCGATGTTCGACCGCGCGCCCTGGGGCGGCGGCCTCAACATGGAAGTGCGCTGGGACTATTCCTATTCGGGCATCATGCGCGCCTATGAGCAGAGCCTCATGCGGCTCGGGCTCGACCGCATTGACGCGCTGCTGATCCATGACCCGGAAGCCTCGACCGCGCCCGGCGGCCCGACGATCGCCGATCTGGCTGAAAGCGGCATCAAGGCGCTCGACGAGCTGAAGACCAGGGGCGAGATCAAGGCCATCGGCATGGGGCTCAACGCGGCGGCTTCGCTTGACACATATGCCATGGCCGTGCCGCTCGATTTCGTCATCGTCGCCATGCCCTACACCCTGCTCGACCAGTCGGCGCTGGCGCCTGGCATGCAGCGCTGCGTCGAAGAGAATATCTCGGTGGTGATCGGGGCGCCCTATGCGTCGGGCATCCTCGCCACCGGGCCCGTTCAGGGCGCCCGCTACCGCTATGGCATTGCCGACGAGGCGACGCTGGCGAAGACTCGCGCCATTCAGGCGCTTTGCTCACGCCACGGCGTGTCGCTGCAGGCGGCGGCGCTACAATTCCCGCTCGCCCACCCAGCCGTTGTCGCGGTTATTCCGGGTGGCGCGGCACCGGGTGAGGTGCGCCAGAACCTGGGTTATCTGGCGGAGCGCATACCACCGGCGGTGTGGCAGGAACTCAAGGCAGCGGGACTGATCGAGAAGCAGGCTCCAGTCCCAGACGCATGAGGCGGAAGACGTATGGGCCGAAGGCAGAACGAGTACACGCACACGATAGGCTGAGCAGCGAAAGCTCGGCTAATGTTGGTGGGGAACCGAGGACGGATTCGATGCCAAAACTACTACTGCTGCAGTCGCTCTGGACGTTCGATGCACTGGAGAATGCGCCCGAAACGCTCGAGGCACAGCTCGACCTTATCCAGCACGCGGGGTTCGACGGGGCCGGCACGCTTTGGCTCGAGCGGGATGCAGCGCGTCGTGTGGCCGGATTGGCGCAGGAACGAAATCTCGTACTCGAAGGGTTGGCGCTGCCACGGCAAGTCGATGACCTTCGGCCGGCGCTGGAATGGGGCGCAGAGTTCGGCCTGCATCACCTCAATGTCCAGCCAAACGTGCGTACCGGAGACATCCGGGAGGCGGTGCGGCTGCTGGAAGGATGGCGGGCGCTCGCTGCAGAAGTGGACTTTCCGGTACATATCGAAACCCATCGCGGGAGGCTGACCAACGATCTGTTCTTCACGCTCGAACTCTTGCGGCACTGCCCGTGGCTCAAGCTGACCGTCGATCTGTCGCATTACGTGGTCGGCGGTGAAATGACGTTGCCAATCGACGCCTTGCATCAAGGCGCGATTGATGCGGTGCTTGATCATGCCGCCGCCTTCCATGGCCGGGTGGCAACCAGCGAACAGGTGCAGGCGGAGATCGGCTTTCCGCAGAACAGACCGTGGGTCGAGCAGTTCAGTGCCTGGTGGCGTCTTGGTTTTGCGAATTGGCGCGCAAGAGCCGGAGAAGATGAGGAACTGAGCTTCATGGCGGAGCTCGGACCGCGCCCATATGCGGTGACCGATGCCGAGAACAGGGACCTGTCGAACCGATGGCAGGACAGCCTCGCCCTACGAGACCTCGCGCAGAGGCTTTGGGACGAGAGCGCGGGCTGAACGGCGGGCTTGCTCGGCGAGCATGGCGTGCAGCCGAGTTGCGCAGGGAATGCAAGCGCCACCGGTGTTGCCCAAATGCAAGACAGGAGGCGCGCGCGCCTTGCGCAAGCACAGTTGAAGAGCAGACAAGCGCTGTGCCGGTTGTCTATTGGCTCAGGTTTCATTAACCCTTGTGCGGCGCAAATCATGCGTCGCCTGTTCGTCCCGGTGGTGGCAGCAAAATGCTGCGGAGGCATGCCGAAATGACAAGACACTCGTTGACCGCCCTCGCTTTCGGTCTATTGGCGCTCTCCGCGCCGATGGCAACGCCGGCGAACGCCGGCCCGAGCGAGCTTGAGTTGCTGAGCAAATATACCGGCCAGTGGAGTGGTTCCTCGCAGCTGGTAGGTGGTGAGAAGCCCGAGCCCTTCGCCTGCCGGCTGGCGGTGACCAAGGGCAATCAGGCCAAGATCAACTATGCCGGACGCTGTTCTGTCGCCAGCATGAACCTGTCGATCACCGGCACCATTGCCTATGACGATGCGTCCCGCACCTACCAGGCGGTGATGGGGTCGAATGCCGGTTACAAGGGATTGGCTATTGGCCGTGTCAATGGCGACACCATCACTTTCGACCTCGCCGAACGCCAGTCGGACCGGGCGGGGAACCCTGTCAAGCTCGGCGCCCGCATAACCCTGATCGGAACGGATTCGATTACGGTGGACTACAAGGTCGAGTTCAACGATTCCGGTACTGTGCTGACGGCTTCCGTGCCATTCAACCGTTGAGCTTGTCAGTAGATGTAGAAATGCAGGGGGCAGTGCCGTGACCGATGCAACCGGCTTGACCAGCCCGATGGGCGGTTCGGCCACAGTGCCTCCCCTGATTTCAGTATCCAATGTCGACTACACGCTGACGTTTGAATCCGCGCCGCTGCAAATCCTGAAGAACGTTTCGCTGGAGGTGGCGCCGGCCCAGGTGGTCGCTATCGTGGGGCCATCGGGGAGCGGGAAGACTTCGCTGCTGATGCTTCTTGGCGCGCTGGAGCGGCCAAGTTCGGGTAAGGTGCGGATCGCCGGGCAGGACCTAGAGGGCCTGAGCGAGGACGAGCTTGCTGCGTTTCGTCGCAAGACCCTCGGTATCGTCTTCCAGAGCTTTTACCTCATTCCGTCGCTTACGGCGCTCGACAATGTCAGCCTGGCGCTGGAGATAGCTGAACCAGGGCTGAGTCTCGCCGAGGCGCGGGAGCGTTCAGCAAAGGCGCTGGATGCGGTGGGGCTGGGGGGACGCATCCACCACCGTCCTTCGGCACTCTCAGGCGGCGAACAACAGCGCGTCGGGCTGGCGCGCGCCATGATCGCGCGACCAAAGCTGCTCCTTGCCGACGAGCCCACCGGAAATCTCGACCAGAATACCGGCGCCAAGGTGATCGAACTGATGTTCGACATGGCGCGGCAGCAGCAGGCGGCGGTGATCTTCGTTACACACGACCCGGCACTGGCAGCTCGGGCGGATCGGATGCTTACCATGACGCGCGGTGAACTCACGGAAGTTGCGAAGTGATGCGCGACTTCCGCGCCGCTGTGCAATTGGGCCTGCTGGATATGCGCGGCGATTTCCGCCGCTTCGGCCTGTTGATCCTCTGCCTCGCTGTCGGCACGGCTTTGATTGCCGGGGTGAGTTCGGTAGGCGCCAGCATCAGCCAGGCGGTGGAGCGCGACTCTGCCGTTATCGTCGGCGGCGACGTCGAACTGTCGCGCACTGATCGTCCTGCGACACCGGATGAACTCGCAACAATTGCTGGTTTCGGCAAGGTCGCCGCAGTGGTCGACACGAATGTGCGCGCCCAGACGGCGACCAGCGAGGCGTTCGTCGATCTTATGGCGGCAGGCGCGGGTTACCCATTGGTGGGGCAGGTGGAGAGTGTCGGATTGCCGTCCGGCGCCGAGCCCGCGGATTTCCTCCGCTTCGAGAACGGTCGATTCGGTGCACTGGTCGACCCGCTGCTGCTCGACAAACTCGACGCGCGTGTCGGCGACATCGTCACCATAGCGGGCACATCATTCGAGGTGCGCGGCACGCTGAGGCGCCTGCCGGATGGCGCCGTGCGCGGCTTTCGACTCGGGCTGCCGGCGCTGATCGGGCTAGACGGCTTCGGGAATCTCGCCGACACGACATCGCCTCTGCCAGGGCTTGGTACCTATTACCGGTACAAGGTGCTCGCGGACACGCATGACTCGGCCAAGCTGCGCGCCGACATCGAGGTCGCGCTCGGCGATAGCGGCTGGACGATCCGTACGCCGCGTGACGCGCTCGGGGCGGTGGTGCACTACTACGACCTGTTCATGAAGTTCCTGACGATTGTCGGCCTCGCGTCGCTATTGGTTGGCGGCGTCAGCGTATGGACTGTCATTTCGTCCTACATCGCCGAACGCTCGACCGTGATCGCCGTCATGCGGAGCATCGGTGCGAGCCGAACGCGGATATTCATCCATTTCTTCGCACAGGTGGCCATCCTGGCATTGATAGGTGTCGGGCTGGGACTGCTGGTCGGCCTAGTGACCGGACTGCTTGCGCTGCCGCTGGTCGGACAGGCCATCGGCGTGGCGTTGCCTCCGAGCCTGTATCCCGGACCACTCGCCGTGGCGGCCGCGGTTGGGTTGGTGACGGCTTTCGCCTTCTCCTATCTGCCGCTGCAACAGGCGCTCAATATCGAACCCGTGATCCTGTTCCGCTCGCGCGGCCTCGCCTCGCCGCATTTCGCCTGGAGCCGGCTGGTCGGCTCGGTTCAGGTTGTGCCGGTGATCATAGCGGCGGTCCTCTTTGTCGCGCTGGCGGTGGTGATGACGGAGGACGTGACCCTGGTTGCCGCTTTCACAGTGATGAGTGTCGTTGCGGTGGCCATCTTCCGGGTGGCGGCGGGTTGGCTGATCATGGGCCTCAGAAAGCTGCCGGAATCGTCCAATCCGATCGTAAGGCGAGCGCTGCGCGGGATATCAGGTCCCGCGTCGAATGCCCCGGCCGTTGTCGTGGCGATCGGCATGGCGCTTTCGATGCTGATCGTGGTGCTGGCGCTGCAGACTAACCTATCGAACGAGTATTTTGGAGCTTCGGCATTCGACGTGCCGACCTTCGTCGCCTCGGATCTATTCGACGACGAGGCCGAGAAACTCAATGCGCTCAAGGGGAGCGACAGCGACATCGTGGACCTGACGGCGACGCCCATGCTGCGTGGCGCTGTGACTGCCGTGAACGGCACAGCCGCCGGAACGCTCAAGCCGCATGGGTCTGAGGGCCTGTTCCTGCTTTCCGGTGATGTGCCTCTGACGTATCGGACGGTGCTACCGAAGGCATCCCGACTGGTGGCAGGCACTTGGTGGCCGGCCGACTATAGCGGAGCGCCTCTGGTCTCGCTGCACCAAAGCCTGCGCTCAGGACTGGGCGTCAAGATTGGCGACCAGATCACCTTCGACATCTATGGCGACAGCATTACCGCCACGGTTGCGAGCTTCCGCGACTACGCCTGGCAGGGCGGCATCGATTTTCTCGTCGCGTTCTCGCCGGGCGTCCTCGAGGCCTATCCGGCGACTTTGCTGAGCGCTGTGAAGGCGGCGCCGGGGCGCGAGGAGCTGGTCGAGCGCGAGCTTGCCGCGACCGTGCCGGATGTGCGCTTCATCGCCATCGGGGAGACACTCGAGCAGGTCACCAAGGCGCTGGCGCAATTGTCGCTGGCAGCGGCGACCGT
Source organism: uncultured Devosia sp. (assembly GCA_964414845.1). Taxonomy (GTDB): domain Bacteria; phylum Pseudomonadota; class Alphaproteobacteria; order Rhizobiales; family Devosiaceae; genus Devosia_A. Next base: position 7,711 of record CAYPYV010000016.1, read on the forward strand.
AGGCGGAATTGCAGTGGTCAATGGATTGTTCGTGCTGATTGGCAGCCTCGCAACCGGGCGGCAGCAACGGCGCGCAGACGCCCTGATCACGAAGGTCCTGGGCGCGTCGCAGGTGGAACTGATGGTGACCTACGCACTGCAGTACCTGCTGCTCGCAACCTATGCTGCTCTGCTTGCCGCCTTCATCGGAATAATGGTGGCGTGGGGGCTGACATTGGCGCTGCTGAATGTCGAATTTACCGTCAATACGGCTATCCTGGCCCTCGTGCTCGGCGGTGCGGTGGCGCTCGTCGCCATTCTGGGCGTGACGACGATCATCAGCGTGTTCCGCACCGCGCCGGCCCGGCTTCTGCGACAACTTTGAACGCAAGCGGGAGGGCGGCATAATGACAATGATCGCGATCTCGGCGGGTGGCTTCAGCTTCCGGGCGGCACTCCATGAGGAAAAGGCGCCCAGGACCTGCCGCCATTTCCTTGCACTGCTGCCCTATTCCGAAAAGCTGATCCATGTGAGGTGGAGCGGCGAAGGCTGCTGGATTCCTCTTGGCGACGCCGAGACCAACCTGCCTTACGAGAATGCCACGAGCTATCCGGCGCCGGGCGAGATGCTGTTCTACCCCGGCGGGTTCAGCGAGACGGAAATCCTGCTAGGATATGGCGCCGTACGCTTTGCGAGCAAGATGGGCCAGCTGGCCGGCAACCACTTCCTGACGATTACCGAGGGAGGTGAAAACCTCCGCGCCCTGGGAGAGAAAGTACTCTGGCAGGGCGCGCAGGATATTCATTTCAGCCTCGGCTGAAGGCTCAGGCCGAGATCGTTTCCCATTGCAGCCCTGGCCGGTAGCGGTAGCTCGGCTGGCCGCCCGCGAGGGTAACCAGATGCAGCCAGCCATTGTCGAAGAGTGCCCGCACCCCAGCGTGCCGCGCGAGAATATCGCTGATGGCATTGGTAGGGGCCTCGATCAGCACGGTCAACCGAAGTGGCTCGTGCACGAAGTGCTGACCATCATGCACCGCCTGGAGCGGCAGGCCCGCACGAAGCGTACCGCCATTTCCTTCGACGACGCCCAAACCGCCAACGACATTGTGCAGCAACTTGTCACCGGCGCCGAAAGCCGGTTGCGCAACTGTGGAGCCATAATATTGCAGGCTGATCCAGCTCGCCACGACGACCGGCGCAGTAAGGATGAGTTCAAGCGTCTTGAAACCCTCATCGGATCGATGGTCGTATGAGTGTAGAAATGTCCGGCCGCCGAGATCGCGTCCACGCGTTGCGATACGCGGCGCCGCGATGAAGCTCGCACAATTCGCAAGGCCCCACTCTGGCCGCAGCTCCGCCCAGTTGTGCGCCCGCGCCACGACTGAGTTCGGGCGGGCGTCCGGTAGCCGGGCAGCACGCTCAGCGCGTGTGACAGCGCCGGCGGAGCTGAGCCATGCCTTCGCCTTCGCCAGGTCGACAGAGTGTTCCGGCGAAGCCTGGTCGTCGAAAAGGCGGATCTCGTCGGTGGTGGTGACATGCAGTGCTGCGACGAACAGCGTATCTTGCGGTATGTCGATGCCGCGTTCGGCGAGGCCGAGCCGCGTCTGGGCGTCATTCAGCAGCCAGGCGAGGACACGTGCGGAGACTTCACCCGTATGCCCGCCGCAGGCGCCACAATGGTACGCACTTTCGTGCGGGTTGTTGGTGACTTCGGCACCGTGACCAACCAGGAGCACAAGACGGGCATAGCCTTTGGTCATGCCCATGGCCCGCAAGACGTTTGCGGCGATGTCGGACTTTGCCTCGGCTGAGAGTGGCGTCGCGAAATGCGGCCGAGTGGCGGTGTTGGCTCGCGAAGAATGGAGCCCAAGTGCCGCGGGAACCAGCTTGGCGCCATAGGCGAGGCCGGCGGCCTCGACAAAGGCGAGAGACGACACGGCAGCCTGCCGGAACCGTCCCCATGCCCGCACGGCCCGTGCAGAGATGCGGGCGGCGGATTCGGCAGGGGAGGCCGCGTGGCTCGTTACCGACAGCGCCGGATTGAGCAGCACCGGCAGATGATTGTCCGCAAGATCGGTACCGTGCTCGCTATGCGAGAGCGGCAGACCGAAGAAGCCTGCAAAACCGATGGTTTCTATGGCTGGATCGAGGCCTTCGAGGGCGCGGCGAAAGACCTCTGACCGCACGTCGATGCAGAATGCCGCCTGAAGCGCGGGCCGCTGCTCGTCCTGCGACGCACCGCCATCGAGACCAACGAACAGCCGCCGCTGATAGGCCCGCTCGGCTGCATCCTCAAGCAGTGCGTCGAGCACGTCGTCGGTGTCGGGGGCCACTGGTTCGGCATGGGCCGACGCAATCTGCTGCCAGCGCGGGCCTATCGCAGGCGTTGCTTCGAGCAAGGCCTCCTCCCAGACAAGCCGGATGGCCAGCATTTCGAGGAGCGTCCGGTCGCTACCTCCCGCAAGTTCGGCCTGATGCATCAGATAGCGCGCATGTTGTGCCCAGCCACCGAGATCGACGAGCAGCCGATGAAAGGCCGTGTGACAAGCCGCAAGCTCGAGTTCAAGCCGCGCGACTGCTCGGAGGATAGCCCGCTCCGCACTGTCAGGCGCGGCGCTGACATGAGCGCAGAAGCCGGGTAGCCCAGCGATCTCGGGGGTAAGGTCGTTCGAGGCCCATTCACGCCACGCAGCATAAGTACCCTGCCCCGGCTTTGGCAGCCAGAGAGCCTGGCCCCGATCGAAATGGCCAGCTGCCCAGAGACCGACGGCCTTGGCGATGAGCGAGGGCCAATCAATGCCGGTGGCCTCGGCGGTCAGGTGCGCGATGGTTGGCAGGGGCCCGAAATGCTCCGGATCAGCGACCAGCGCGTTCTTGAGTGCTGACACGCTGGATGGCTTGAGCGGTGACGCGCATGCGGCAAGGGCCGCGGCCAGATCGACATCGGTAAGGCTGCCGTCGGAAAGCCTGGTCCGGAAGCTGGTGCGGCTTGGGATGACCGAGATGCCGGCCACCCGCCGCAGGCGGGCGGCTGCGGTCGCAAGGTCTTCCTCAGATTGGCCGAGAAAGGGATTGACCGCGACCGTAGCCGATAGCGGGAAGGAGGGCGGGATGGCGCGCGTCGCTGCATGGGCGGCGGCGATTATGGCTTCGAGCCGCGCGTCGGACTGGGTGGGCATATCAATGAACATCAGAAGTCTCCTCGGCTCACGATCTTGGGGCAGTGCGGAAGCCGCCGATCCAGCGATCGAGCAGGGCGTTGAGATAGAGGCCATTGACGAGGTGCACCCGCAACCCGGCAACGGCCGGATGGTGGGCCCATAGCGGGAACATGGCCTGAGCAACGGCGACTAGGCCGAACGAGAGCAGCGCTACGACAATGATGGCCCATTCGAGCGGGCCGGCCATCGGGACCTTCGGCAGGATGTCGCCCCAGATATGATCGGCGAGGCGATGGAAGCCGAAATAGGCGAGTGTGGCGCCGAGCGAGGCGAGTGCAGTACGGCGGGTCAGCGCGCGTGGGGCGGTATCGGCCAGCCCCTGGGCCACGAGATAGGCAACGCCAAAGACGAGGATTGCCCCAAGCGCCAGTGACTGGGCAGATTTCGGACCGAGAAGGAGCTCGAAGGCCAGCGCTGCGACGATGTAGAGTGCGATGGCAAGGAGGAACGCCCGACCAACGGCTCCGGGCCCGGGAATAGCGACTGGCCCCGGCCGGCGGACCGATTCCACGGCAGCCACCGCACTGCCCGATGAAAGGAAGGCGTAGGCCTTGTAGAGTGAGTGGGCCAGGATATGCAGAAGCGCCAACGGCCAGAGCCCGAGGCCGCACTGCATGAGCATGAAGCCCATCTGTGCCACCGTGGACCAGGCGAGCGCAGTCTTTACCGCGCTTTGGGTAAGCATAACCGTTGCGCCGAACAGCGCCGTAAAGCCGCCCAGCATGACCAGCGCAGCCATTGCGCCCGGGCTATGGCTGACGAGGGCGGATAGCTTGATGAGCAGGAGCCCGCCGGAGTTGATTATGCCTGCATGGAGAAAGGCGGAGACCGGAGTGGGGGCCTCCATAACCTCGGTCAGCCAGCCGTGAAGCGGGAATGCTGCCGTCTTGAGGGCTGCAGCAAGAATAACGAATGCGACCGCGAGATGGCCAAGAATGCTGAGATCTGTATCAGCGAGGACGCCGAGTTGCGCGATATCGCTGCTGCCATAGGCGAGGACCAATAGCAGCGTCGCCAGGACAAGGGCGATATCACCGGCGGTCCAGACAAGGGTGAACTTGGTTGCAGCGCGCCGCGCGGCCGGGCGATCGGGGAAGAACAGGAGCAAGCGCCTAAGCCCGATGCCAATGGCAAGGAAGGCGAGGATTACGACCGGCAGGCTCGCGGCCATGGTCAGAGTCAGCACGGCGGCGAGAGTAACCAGAAGGTCGGCGTGGAACTTCGGCGCCCCGGTGGCCCCGACAAGATAAGTGCGGCCGTAGCGGGCCACGACCCAACCGACGAAAGCGACCAGCAGCCCGACAGTGATGCTCACCGGGTCCACGGACAGAGCAAGAGCCAATGGGTCCCACCCAGCCGCGACCCGAGCGGATCCGCCGATGAGCCCGCCCGCGAGCCCAAGACCAGCGGCAGCGAGGGCAAGAAGAGCCGAGATCTCCGCTGCCGCACCGGCGCCGCGATCGGTTATGCGTGGCCTAAGCAGGATGAAGGCGGCCGCGACAAGCGGCGGCAAAGGCGCGATGAAGGCTGCGTCGGCGAGCGGTAACATGACCCATTTCCTGCGAAAGATGACCCGCGTTGGGAGATAAGTCTTGCGTCGCTTTTAGAAAATTACATATTTTGTGATGTTTCTACGCAAGGAATAGAACTATGTCGGTGTTGAACCTCCACCACCTGCGGCTGTTTCGCGCCGTCGCGCTTGAGGGAAAGCTGACGGAAGCAGCGCGTCAGCTGAACCTCTCTCAGTCGGCATTGTCGACGCAGATCAAGACTCTGGAAGCGGCACTTGGCCAGGACCTGTTCGAGAGACGTGGGCGCGAGCTGATACTTACCGAGGCCGGGCGCATCGCGCTCGACCATGCAGAGGCGATCTTCCGCACTGCCGAAGACCTGAAAGCGACGCTGAGTGAAACGGGGGGTCCGCGACGGGCGTTGCGCGTCGGCGCACTTTCGACGCTGTCACGCAACTTCCAGATGACATTCCTTGGGCCGTTGATCGGGCGGAAGGACGTGGAACTGGTGGTTCGCTCAGGCTCGCAGGTGGAACTGCTGAAGGCCCTAGAGGCACTGAGTCTCGACGTGGTGCTGACAAACCTGCCGCCATCGCGCGAAACCGATACGCCCTGGCTGGTGCAGAGCCTTGCGGCCCAACCGGTCAGCCTGGTGGGAACACCCCAGCGCCTCGGCACGGGCCGGGCACTGTCCGCGCTGCTTGCTGAGGAGCCGCTGGTGCTGCCGGCCATGGATACGGCGCTCAGAGCGTCGTTCGACGCGCTTACCTCGAGACTTGGAGTCGTGCCCAACATCGCCGCAGAGGCTGACGACATGGCGATGCTGCGCCTTCTGGCGCGCGAGGACCTGGGATTGGCCGTGCTCCCGCCGATCGTGGTCAAAGACGAACTGGCACAGGGGCTGCTCGCCGAGGCCGCACGGCTTGAAGGAATATCCGAGACATTCCTCGCGGTCACGGTTGCGCGGCGCTTCCCGAACCCGCTGCTCAATGACCTTCTGAACCGAACGAGTTTCAAGGCGCAGGGCTGACGGAGGTGGTGGCGAACGCGCCACCACCATATGTGTCGACTTCAGGCTGCCTGGCTCTGCCTGCCCGTGTTCAGCTGCCAGAGCTGGCGGGCACGATCGAGACTCTGGGGCTGCTCGCGACGGTAGCGGCTGCCGATCTCCATCATGAGAACAGTGCCGGGGAGAAACTCGAGCTCGGAAAAGATGTGGTCCCACGGGATATCGCCCCAGCCGAGCGGCATGTGGAGGTCGCCGATACCGAGCGCGGTGTTTTCCTGCGGATGGAACGCCTTATAGAAGCCCTGCGGCCGGCCGAAGCTATCATGCACGTGAAGGTGCCCGGCGACTGGCGCCATGGCGCGAATCTCATCCATGAAGTCGAGGCCCTTGTAGGTGGCTTCGATATAGGCGTGCGAGAAGTCGATCAGCGCAACGAGGTTCGGGTGGTTGAGCGCCCGCACGGTGGCGGCGACTTCCGACGGGGTCTGGCGATACTGACCCGGCTCGGTCGAGAATATGTTCTCGAGCGCTATGCGCACGCCGTGCGGGCGGGCGAATTCGGCGAGCTCATGCAAGGCGTCGCGCTCACGCAGGTCGGCACCGGCGCGTTCTGCGATCTGGTCGGCACGGAGCGCCCCCGAATGCTGAACGATGATGCCGGCCTCGATGTGGTTCGAGAGCTCGACCAGCGCCTTCGCCGCATCGAGCTGATAGCGGCAAGTGGCTGGGTCCATGAAGTTGGACGAGACGAGGCCGTGCACAGTGTAGCGGAAGTCGAAGCTCTTGCAGAGCGCCACGAAAGCCTCGGCCCGCTCCGGAATGATGCGGCCGCCAGCGACCAGATCGAGCGAGGTGATGCCGATTTCGACAGTGTCGCAGCCCATATCCGCAAGGGCGCGGAAATCGGCCTCGAGGCTGAGGAATTCGCCGTCGTCCGAGCCGGCATTGAAGCCGGTGGCAATGATGTTGCTCATGGATAATCTCCCTGTCAGTGGGTAGCCTGCTCGATGCGCTGGCCGCTTTCGAGCGAGAAGAGGTGGAGGGGGCCGGAGGCGACGCTGAGATGCACCGGGGCACCGGGGGCGAGGCTCTCGCCCGAGGCATCGACGGCGACGAGGCGGCTGCCGGCGACATCGGCATGGATGAGTCGGGCGGAGCCGAGCTCCTCGATGTAGTCTACAGTTCCCGGGACGGCACCAGGCTCGCCCGGGGCGGTGCGCCGGACGTCTTCCGGTCGTACGCCGAGCACGGCGCGGAGGCCCGGACGGCGAACGCCATTCAACTGCTCGACCACGAGCTTGCCGCCAGTGCCGTGGACGAAATGTCCGAGGTCGTCGAACTGGCCCTCGACGAGGTTCATGGCGGGTGAGCCGATGAAGTCGGCGACGAACCGGCTTGCGGGGCGATGGTACACCTCACCCGGCGGTCCGATCTGCTCGACACGGCCGGCATTCATGATGATCAGCTTGTCCGCGAGGGTCATCGCTTCGGTCTGGTCGTGGGTGACGAAGACCGAGGTGACACCCAGATCGCGGTGGAGCTTGCGGATTTCTGCGCGCATAGCGACGCGCAGCTTGGCATCGAGGTTGGAGAGCGGCTCGTCGAAGAGAAAGACTTCGGGCGAGCGCACCATAGCCCGGGCCATGGCGACGCGCTGGCGCTGGCCGCCCGAAAGCTCTGCCGGGCGACGATCGAGATAGGGTTCAAGCGCCACGATGCGCGCGACATTGACGACCCGCATGTCACGTTCTGCCTTGGGCACGCCCGAGACCTTGAGCGAGTAGCCGATGTTCTGGCGAACCGTCATGTGCGGGTAGAGCGCGTAGTTCTGGAAGACCATCGCGCAACCACGCTCGCGCGGTTCCAGTTCATTGACGACCCGGCCCGCGATGGCGATCTCACCCTCGGAAATCTCCTCGAGGCCCGCAATCATGCGCAGAAGGGTGGACTTGCCGCAGCCCGATGGCCCAAGGATGACGACGAACTCGCCTCTTTCGATTTCAACATCGACCCCGTGAATGACGAGGGCCTTGGGGTTGTAGCGCTTCTTGACGCCGCGGATGGAAATGGCAGCCATGTTCGCCTCGGTCACTTGTCTTTGGTAATGAGCCCACGCACGAACCAGCGCTGCATGATTGCAACGACCAGGAGCGGCGGGAGCATGATGATGAGGGCACCCGCCATGGTCACGTTCCAGTCGGGCGTACCGTTCTGGGCGGGGACCAACGCCTTCAACTGCATGACGACGGTGCCGAAATGCTCGCGATCGGTGGTGACGAGCAGTGGCCAGAGGTACTGGTTCCAGGTGGACACGAACATGATGGTGGCTAGCGCCAGCATGTTGGTGCGGCTCAGGGGGATGAGCACGTCGATGAAGAACTGCATTGGACGGGAGCCATCCATCTTGGCGGCCTCGACCAACTCGTCCGGGATGGTCATGAAGAACTGCCGATAGAGGAAAGTGCCGGTCGCCGTGGCTATCAGCGGCAGGATCATGCCCTCGTAGGAATTGAGCAGGTTCCAGTTCAGCGCAATCTGTACCCCGCTCAACTGCTGCACGAGGCCAGTGAGCCCGGTGACATCGAGCAGGGCCTGCATCGGGGACAGTGCGTTTGCGGCGATCGCATAGGTCGGCACGATCCGCACTTCGAGTGGCAACATCAACGTGATGAAGATGAGCCAGAAGAACACCATGCGCGCCCGATAGTTGAAGAACACGATGGAGAAGGCCGACAGCGCCGCGATGGCGATCTTGCCGACAGTGACGCCGACGGCGACGACAAGCGAGTTGACCATCTTGGGGCCAAGATCGGCGCGGAGCCACGCGGCGGAGATGTTCTGGAACAACTGATCGGACGGCCACATCTGCAACGGAATGCGCGCGACCTCTGGCAGGCTAAGGGTCGCACCAATGAACACGACCCAGAAGGGCAGGATGACCAGGGCCAGCCCAATGACCAAGGCGAGATAGGTGATGACGTTGAAAAGGGGAGAGCGCTCGATCATCGGGAAGCCTCACGCATAGTGGATCTTCTTCTCCACCCATTTGAACTGGATGAAGGTGAGGGAGATGACGAGAAGCATAAGGACGATCGACTGGGCTGCCGCGCCCGAATAGTCGAGGCCTTTGAACCCATCGAAGTAGATCTTGTAGACCATGACCACGGTCGCGTCGTTCGGGCCACCCTCGGTGAGGGTATCGATGAGCCCGAAGCTGTCGGTGAAGGACGAGATCAGGTTCATGATCAGCAGGAAGAACGTCGTCGGCGCAATGAGCGGCAACTGCAGATCGAACATGCGGCGGAAGGGGCGCGCGCCGTCCATGGCTCCAGCCTCGATGACCGAACGCGGGATCATCTGGAGTGCGGCGAGGAAGAACACGAAGTTATAGCCGATACCCAGCCAGGCATGGGCGACTATGACCATCAGCAGCGCCTGCCAACCGACCGTGGACGGGTCCCAGATTCCCGGCCAGACCTGATTGATCGTGCCGATGAGCCCGGCCTGAGGCGAGAACATGAAACGGAACGCGACGCCAGCCGCGGGCGCGGCAATGGCGTATGGCCAGACGAACACCGACTGGAACAGCTTGGTGCCCTTCAGCCCCCGATCGACGAAGAGTGCGAGGGTCAGTGCCATGGCCATCGAGAGGCCGGTGGCGACAACCGCGTACAGAGCGGACCGCAACACCGTACCCCAGTAGCGGTTGTCGGAGAATATGGCCGTGAAATTGTCGAAGCCGACGAAGGCGTTACCACCGCCCCAGGGTTGTTCGAGTGTGAACGCCCAGAACAGCGCCTGTGCCGTTGGCCAGTAGAAGAACACGAGAACGAGGAGCAACTGGGGCGCGATCAGCAGCCAGGGCAGCAGCTTGTTGCGGTAATAGGCGCGCCGTTCCATCAAAGCTCACCATGAAAGCAAAGGGACTCCGGGCGGCGAATGCCACCCGGAGCGGGGAGGACGGATCAGGGGAGCTGGGCGCCCTGGTAGGTCTTCTCGAACTTGCGGAGCAGGGCATTGCCATTGGCCACGGCGGTATCCAGGGCCTGCTGCACGGGCACGTTGTTGAACATGACATCGGCCATGGCGTTGCCGATCTCCTTGCGCATCGTCACGTAGTTGCCGAGACGGATGCCCTGGGTGTTTTCGGTGGCTTCGCCGTAGGTCAGGCTCTCGATCGCAACTTCGCGGCCCTTGTACGGGGCGTTATCGTAGAAGCCCTTTGCCTTCATGGCCTCGAAGCCGGCCATCGTGACAGGCACATAGCCGGTGATGGTCGACCAGTACTCGGCCTGCTCGGGGGTGGCGAGGAAATTGAAGAACGCCGCGGCGCCCTTGTATTCTTCGGCGGACTTGCCCTTCAGCGCCCAGATCGACGCACCGCCCACGAAGGAGTTCTTGCGATCGGTACCCGCCCAAACCGGCAGCATGGCAACGGTCCACTTGACCTCCGGCTTGGCCTGCTTGGTGAAGGAGCCGTGGTCGGCGATCGAGGACGAGGTGATCTGGCAATTGCCGTTGACAAAGGCGTCGTTCGGCGTCTCGCCAGCGGCCTTCGACTTGTGGACGAACAGGCCTTCGTCGAACATCTTCTTGTACCAGGTCAGCTGGTCGACGAACTTGGTCTTGTTGAAGACGTACTCGGCGTCGAGACCGCCATAGCCATTGCCCTTGGAGGCGATGGGCTGATTGTGGACGGCGGAGAACTGCTCGAACCACTGCCACACGCCGCTGGGGTCAAACGCAACCGGGCATGCATAGCCAGCGGCCTTCAGCTTGCGGGCCGCGTCCTCGACTTCTTCCCAGGTCGCGGGAATAGCCGACACCCCGGCCTTAGCCAGCGCATCGGTGTTGTAGTAAATCACTGCGGTCGAGTTGTTGAACGGCAGCGAGAGCAGTTCGCCCTTCGATGTCGAGAAGTACGAACGGATGCCGCTGAGATAGTTTTCGGGGTTGAGGGTGTAGCCACCCGCCGCCATCAGCTCGCCGAGCGGCATGTAGGCGCCGGAGAGCATCAGGTCGAGCGTGCCCGCATCGAAGATCTGGGTCAGGGTCGGCTGCTTGTTGGCACGGAAGGCCGCAATGGTGTTCTGCAGGTTGTTGTCGTAGTTGTCCTGACTGACACACGAGATTTCATAGTCGCTCTGCGACTGGTTGAAGCGAGTGCACATCTCCTGCACGCGCTCGCTCAGGTCGCCCGACAGGCCATACCAGAACTCGAACTTGGTGGCGGCCTGGGCGCTGGCCGAGCTGACAAGGGCTGCAGCAGCAAATGCCGCGCCGTAAAGCCAGTTGGTCTTCATGGGTCTCTCCGCTAGGGACGCTCAAAATCGAGCGAGCGGGCGAGTTGGTATTGGGCGAGTCTGACAGCGGCTTCTCAGATTGGTGAAGCTCTCATGACATCGGCCAATACCGAGGCAGGCCTTGAGCTGATATCGGAGGACACAGTCCGGTATGGCACGCAGCGACGCGCCGCTACGAAAGACATAGAAGAGGAGACTGGGGATGAAGATGTTCAAGGTCCCGCACGCGGGCATCGAGACGTCGAGCGTGGTGCTGGGGCTCATGCGGATAGCCAAGATGAGCGATGGCGAAATCCGCGCGCTCTACGATGCGGCGCGCGAGGTCGGCATCACCATGATCGACCATGCCGACATCTATGGCGGCGAACGTCACAGGTGCGAGGCGCGCTTCGGGGAGGCTGTGAAGCTCTCGGCGGACGAACGTACCCAGATCCAGATTCAATCGAAGGTCGGTATCCGGCCGGGCTACTTCGACTTCTCAAAGGAGCACATTCTCAGTTCGGTAGATGGCTCGCTCAAGGCGCTCAGGACGGACTATCTGGACGTGCTGCTGCTGCATCGGCCGGATACGCTGGTGGAGCCTGACGAGGTGGCGGAGGCCTTCGACGTTCTGCATGCGGCAGGGAAGGTCCGGCATTTCGGGGTGTCGAACCAGACGCCGGGCCAGATCGAGTTGCTGAAAACAGCCGTAAGGCAGCCGCTTGCCTTCAACCAGGTGCAGCTCAGCATCACCCATGCCAACCTGATCGCCCAGGGGATTGCCGCCAACATGGACGGGCTCGACCAATCCATCTCCCGCGATGTGGGATTGCTCGACTACAGTCGGCTCAAGGGCATGATGCTGCAGGCGTGGTCGCCGTTCCAGAAGGGTTTCTTCGATGGCGTGTTCATCGGTGACCGGAAGGAATATGCCGAACTCAATGACGTGCTCGATGAGACGGCGGCCAAGCATGGCGTGACGCCGACCGGTATCGCAGTGGCCTGGATCGTCCGGCATCCTGCCAATATCCAGGTGGTACTTGGCACGACAAAGCCGAGCCGTGTGAAGGAAAGCGCGGCGGGCTCGGACGTGCGGCTTTCCCGCGAGGAGTGGTACCGCCTGTTCCGAGCTGCCGGACACAAAGTGCCGTAACGCTCACGCCGGCTGCGGCAGGGGGCCATCCCCCTGTCCCTTTGCCGATGGCGGGGGCGGAAAGAAGAGGGCCATCGCCGCTGCCGCCAGGCCGACAGCGGCCGAGGCGATGTAGAGCCAGTGATACGTGCCGAAGCTATCGTAGAGCCACCCGCCGCCGATCGGGCCGAAGGCCATGCCGATCGAGGATGTCATGGTGGCAGCGCCGAGCACAGTGCCCATGACGCGCGGGCTGAAATACTCGCGCGCCAAGACCGAATAGAGCGGCATCACCCCGCCATAGGCGAGCCCAAGCACCGCGGCGAGCATGTAGAAATGCGTGAGTTCGGTGAGGTAGATATAGGCGAAGATGCCGAGGGCCTGCAGCGCAAGCCCCGCCACGATGACCCGGCGGACGCCGAAGCGATCGGCAGCGACGCCGAAGATCACCCGGCCGAAGAGGCCCGCCACGCCCTCGATCGAATAGATGAATGTGGCGCCGGTGAGCGTTGCGCCGCAGAGCATGGCGTAGCTCACGGTGTGGAAGATCGGGCCGGAATGCGCGGCGCAGCACAGGAAGAAGGTTGCGGCGAGCACGATGAACTGCGGTGTGCGCAGCGACTGCCAGGCCAGAGAGCGGTGCGGCTGGGGCGCGGCGCCTGATGGGGTGGGCGCTTCGATTTCCTGAGGGGGGCGCCGGATGAGGAGGCTTGCCGGAACCAGGACGACGATGGCGGCGATGGCGATGGCGAGCATGGCCGAGCGCCAGCCGATGGACGTGATCAGCAAGCTGGCGAAGGGGGTGACGACCATGGGCGCGACGCCGGCGCCGACCGAGACAAGCGAAACGGCAAGGCTGCGGTGCTTGTCGAACCAGCCGACAGTGGCCGCCATGATGGGCGCGAAGAAAGCACCGCCCGAGGCGCCGACGAGCCCGCCGTAAGCGAGTTGAAACAGCAGCAGATCGCGGGACTGGCTGGCGAGCGCGAGACCGGCAACCAGCAGGCCGGACGCGACGAGGAGCACTGGACGAGCGCCGATCCTGTCGCTGAGGGTGCCCCATCCGAAACCGGCGACGCCCATTACGATGAAGCCGATGGTCATGGCGGCGGAGATGCCGGCACGGGTCCAGCCGGTCTCGCTGGCAATGGGTTCGAGATAGACGGGCAACGCAAACATGGCTCCCATCGCCATGCAGGTGATGGCCGCTCCCGCCGCCACGACGACCCAACCGTAGTTCCGCGCCATGAAATTCTCCCTCGCTCGCGACTATAGGTTGAGACGAACGAACCCGCGAGATTTCGACAGTGCTGACAGAATTTCTGCTCAGGACGGCCGCAGCACCTCGTCGACGAAGCGGAGATTGCCTGCGGTGAGCCCCGCATCGACTGCGAGGACCGCGCCAGTGACCCCGGCGGCAGCGGGGGAGGCCAGATAGCGCACGGCGTTCGCGACTTCGGCAGGGGTGACGAGCCGGCCGAGAGGATAGTGCGGCAGCACGACATCGAGCACATTGGGGTTGGCGGCGAGGCGGTGATCCCAGGCGAGGGTGCGGACGGAGCCAGGGCAGACGACATTGGCCCGTACACCGTCGCGACCGCGCTCGACCGCAATGGCCTTGGCATAGGCGATGAGGCCGGCCTTGGCGGCGGAGTAGGCAGGATTGCCGAAATGCATCAGGCCGTTGACAGACGAGATGAAGACGAGGCTGCCCTGCCCGCGCCTGGCCATGGCGACGATAAACGGATCGGTCGCGGCATAGACGCCGTTGAGGTTGATGTCGATTTCGCGGTCCCAGACGGCGGTGTCGACCTCTCCGAAATGCTCGGCGCGGGTGAAGCCCGCATTGGCGATGACGACATCGGGCACATGATGGCGGGTGAGATAGTCGCTCACCGTGGCGTGAGTCTTTGCAGTGTCGGCCTGATCGAAGACGAGCGTATCGGCAAGCGGGAGCCCGGCCATCTGGTTGGCGTCCCGGTCGGCGCCGATGACGCGCGCGCCCGCCGCATTGAAGGCGGCGACCAGCGCTTGCCCGATGGACCCGCCCGCACCGGTGATCAGCACGGTCTGCCCATCGAGGCGGAAGGGATCGGGGGACAGATCCTGGGTCATTTCGCCTCCGGCGCCTTGTAGGCAATGCAGTCGATCTCGACCTTGCAATCGACCATCATGTGGGACTGCACGGTGGAGCGGGCGGGCGGGTGCGCGCCGAAATAGCTCTTGTAGACGGAGTTGAACGACCAGAAGTCGCGCGGATCATCGAGCCAGACGCCACACTTGACCACATGCTCGAGCCCGTAGCCGGCTTCGTTTAGGATGGCGATGACGTGCTGGATGGCAACATGGGTCTGTTCGATGATGCCGCCATTGATGACCTCGCCATCCTTCATGGCCACCTGGCCGGAGACGAAGAGGAAGCCGCCCGCCTCGACGGCGCGGGCAAAGGGCAGGTTCTGGCCGCCGGCACCTGACTTTTCGGCGCCATATCGGGTGATGGACATAGGATCGGCTCCAATCATGAAATTCACTTTTGTCGAGCCCGCAGAGTAGCGGGAAATGCCGGGGAAATCCGCAGCTGCGGCGCGGCACCCCGAAAACATCTTACGTGAATGCCGCCCTGGCCCATGCTAGCTCTTTCGAATTCCCCGACGTGACGGCGAGATGCGATTTGCGCATATTTACAGCGGCCCTGGCCACAGAAACCAATACATTCGCGCCGATCTGCATCGACAGGAGGGCGTTCGAGGCCTCGCTCTATGCCCCGCCGGGGCAGCACCCCGAGACGCCGACGCTGTGCAGCGCGCCGATCACCGTGGGGCGGGAACTGGCCAAGGCGCATGGCTTCGAGCTGATCGAGGGTACCGCGGCCTGGGCCGACCCGGCCGGGCTGATCAACCGCGAGGCCTATGAAGGGCTGCGGGACGAAATTCTCGGGCAACTCAAGGCAGCGGGCAGGATCGATGCCGTGGTGCTGGGGCTGCATGGCGCCATGGTGGCCGATGGCTATGACGACCCGGAAGGGGATTTCCTGACACGCGTCCGCGAGATCGTCGGACCGGAAGTGCTGGTCTGCGCCGAGCTCGACCCGCATAGCCATTTGACGAGGAAGCGCCTCGCGGCGGCGAACTTCTTCACGGTGTTCAAGGAGTTCCCGCATACCGACTTCGTCGACCGGGCGCGCGACCTCTGGTCGATTGCGCTGAGGACGCTGAGGGGCGAAGTGAGCCCGGAAGTCTCGGTATTCGACTGCCGGATGATCGACGTTTTTCCGACCTCGCGGCAGCCGATGCGGGGCTTTGTCGACCGGATATATGCGCTCGAGGCCGAGGACAGGGACCTGCTCAACGTGTCGGTGATCCATGGCTTCATGGCGGGCGACGTGCCCGAAATGGGCACGAAGGTAATGGTGACGACCAATGGCGACCGCGCCAAGGGCGACGCGCTGGCCGAGCGGCTGGGGCGCGAACTGTTCGCGCTCAGGGGCACGTTCATGGTGCCGCAGAGCAACGCGCAGGACGCCGTGGCCGAGGCCATGGCCGCCACCGAGGGGCCGGTGGTGATCGCCGATGTGTGGGACAATCCGGGTGGCGGCACGGCGGGCGACGCCACGGTGCTCTTGGCCGAGTTGATGGCGAAGGGCGCGACCAATGTGGCAGTCGGCACGATCTGGGACCCGATCGCGGTGCAGATCTGCTTCGCGGCCGGGGAAGGCGCGACCATCCCGCTGCGGTTCGGGGCGAAATCGGCGCCCGAGACGGGCAACCCGATCGACAAGCGCGTCAAGGTGTTGAAAGTGCAGCGCAATGCCGAGCAGAAGTTCGGCGACAGCCTGGTGCCAATCGGGGATTCGGTGCTGATCGGCTTCGACGGGATCGAGGTGATCCTCAATTCCACGCGGGCGCAGAGCTTCGATCCGAGCCTGTTCTCGGGCATGGGCGTCGACCCGCTGACACGCAAGATCCTGCTGATCAAGTCGACCAACCACTTCTTCGCGGCCTTTTCGAAGATTGCCAAGAAGATCATCTACTGCTCGGCCGGACGGCCCTATCCCAACTCCCCCGCCCATACGAATTACCTGAAGGCGCGGCGCGACATCTGGCCGATGGTGGAGAACCCGTTCGGCTGACACCTCGAGATGAACGGCGATTTCGCGTTTTCGCCCTGCCACAATTGCGCTGCTCCTTTCGACACGGGCATTATCGCATGACCGGGAGCCGCGGGGATTGAATCAAAAGCCCATGTCGCAAGGGGATTTGGCGCGGAGGGGTTGGGCGGAAGGGCTGAAGCGGGGCGCGCCGAAGGGCGGGGGCGGATGCTGCCAGGAGCGTACCGGCAGATGGAATCGGGCGCGTTTTCTGGGCCATAACGCGGGTCTGTCGCATTGATGAACGAAAGCTAAATGGCGGGGGGTGCCGAAGGCGATGCACCATGGTCTTGGTGTCGACTTGCAGCGCAAGCGGCACCCCTCACCCGCCCTTCGGGCACCCGACGCCATTCGGCCATAGGCCTCATGGCCTTCTCGGGGAGATCGCGCTACCAGCGCGATTTCTGATCCCTCGAAGTCCGTCAAGCAGGAGAGGGACGCCGACTGGTATGGCAGTGATACCCCTCAGGCCTCGGGATTTTCCCAGTTGCCATACATGATGGGCATGAGCCCGGCGAGAGCCTTGAAGCGGGGCCAGCTCTTCAGCTCGGGGGCGGTCCAGCCGGTTTCGGCAATTGCGGAGATGCGCGGAAAGACCAGGCGATCGAAGATGGCACGGTCGGTCATCGGCTCGGACCAGATGCAGGACTGCACGCCGACGAGGTGCCTGAGCTCCGCCTCGGACCAGCCCTGGCGCGGATCGAAAGTGTAGGTTTCCTCGGGTCCCGACCAACCGGCCCAGCCGGCGCCCGGCTCGGACCAGGAGAGCGAATTGGCCATATCGAGATAATAGCGCTGGCCGGGCGAGACGACGATATCGTAGCCCTCGGCGGCGAGCTGCCGGTTCACTTCGACATTGCGCCAGCCGATGAGATAGCTGCTGTCGCGCGTGACGGCTTCCCCCAGGGCGGCTTCCTGCCAGCCGCCGGTGCGGGCGCCCTTTGCCTTGATCATCTCGTGCACGCGGCGGACGAAATGCGCCTGCAGAATGGCGGTGCCGGACCCTTCGACGGCATCGACGCCGCCATAGTGCCCGCCATTGCCCACAAGGGCGGCATGCCGATCGGCCGCCTCCCTGCCCGCGAGCTGCTCGAGCAGACTGAGCGCCTTGGGCGAACCCGACCAGGCGGCGAGCGGCACTTCGTCGGCGCCCAGATGGAAGATGCCGGACGGGAAGAGGTCGAGCACCTCGTCGATGACGTTATCGAGGAAGGTGTAGACCGGCTCGTGCGCTGGATTGAGGCAGTTATTGGGGAAGCCCTGCCCCGACTGATACTCGCCGGTCTCGTCGGGATCGGCGAGCCAGGGCAGTGCCTGGATGGCCGCCCAGCAATGGCCGGGAATATCGATTTCCGGAATGATGGCAATGCCCAGGTCGGACGCGAGGGCGACGAGCTCGCGCACGGCTGCCTGGGAATAGAAGCCGCCTGTCGGCTCGGAGCCGGAGCCCAAGAGCGGCGGCACCTTGAGCCCGTGGCCGCGCCAGGCGCCGATTGTGGTGAGCTCCGGATAGGCGCGGATTTCGAGCCGCCAGGCCTCGTCCTCGCTGAGGTGCCAATGGAAGCGGTTCATCTTGTTCCAGGCGATGAGCTTCAGGAGCTTCGCCACTTCCGCAGAGCTGTAGAACTGGCGGGCGACATCGAGATGCGTACCGCGGAAGCCGAGCGCCGGGGCATCGGAGATGCTGCCGCCGGTCGGGAAAACGAGATCGAAGGGATGCGCCTTGGCGCCACGCAGGATCTGCCCGAGCGTGATGAGGCCATAGAGCAGGCCCGCATGGGTGGAGGCCGTGACGGTGGGGCCGCCGGCGGCGAAGGTGATCTCATAGGCTTCCGGGCCAAAGCCGGATGTCTCGATGATGGTGACGGGCAACCCGCCCTCGGCTACGGGACGAACCAGACCTTCGACCGAGAAGAGATCGGTGACGAGGCGGGTAAAGGCCGATGCGGCGCCGGCCGCGAGCGGGCCCTGGGGCCTGAGTTCGAAGCCGCCGGGCGCGGTGCGGGCGCCGGTGGTGGCGACGGATCTGGGCCAGGGGATGATGGAGAGATTGACCGGCGACTTGCCGGCAGGCAGCGCATAGCGGGCCGCGCCCTTCTTCAGCGGCGCGTTATCGCCCATCAGCTCGGTGGGGGCGACGGGGACGGAGACCCGTGTGCCATCGGCGAGGACGAGATAGGCGGCATTGGCGCCATCGGACCAGTGACGCAGCGGCCAAAGATTGCGCACGGTTGCAACCCAGCTGTCGCCGGGCCGAAGCACAAAGCCATCGGGGGGCGCGATTTCGCTGAAGTTCGAAAGTTTCGCGACGATGCGGCCGCCTTCGAGCGTGGTGTTGGTGTCAAACCGGGCGGGCCCGGTGACGCAGAGGTGGAACCCGGCCAGATCCGCATCGCCCGAATTGGTGAGAGTGAGCGTATAGCCGTGCGGGGCCCCGTCGCGATCGGGTGTCCATTGGGTGGCGAGCGAAACCCGGATGGCGGGCATTGTTGGCCTCTTGAGGTGGTGCGGTGGACGATCAGTCGCCGAGGGGCTGGCTGTCGTCGCCATCGCGGTTGAGCACGAGTTGGGTCTTGATACGGCGCATGGATTCGACGGCGGCCGGGCCGAGCCCGGTGGCCACGGCCTGCGCGAGGATATCCACGGTGGCGAGGAAAGCGTAGCGGCCAGGCGTGGGACGGAGGATATCGACATTTTCACGCCAGCTGACTGGCAGGAGGATATCGGCCCCGGCGGCGACGCGCGAGCCGGAGCGGGTGACGACGATGCGGGTTATGCCATATTCGCCCGCCACCGCGAGGGTCTTGGCGAGCTGGGCATTGTTGCCCGAAAGCGAGAAGGCGACGATGACGGTGCCGGCGGGGGCGGCCGCGACGCGCATCAGCTGCAGCTGGTGATCATCGCTGGAGGTGACCTTGAGGCCGAGGCGGAACAACCGCGTCTCGATTTCGCCCGCCATCATGGACGAGGCGCCGCCGGAGCCGAAGGCGAGGATGAAGCTCGAACGGACGAGTGCGTCGGCGGCGCGTTCGATCGCCTTGAAATCGAGCTGCTCGAAAGTGTCGTAGAGGATGGACTGGATGCCGTTGATGACGCCCTGCGCGATCTCATGGACGGCGGATGGACCGGCCGCCGGCGTGAGGTAGCGCTGGCCGACGAAACGCGACTGGGCAAGCCGCACCTTGAACCCGGCATAGGACTCGCAGCCGAGGCGGCGACAGAAACGGGTGACCGTAGGGGCGGAGATATCCGCCTCCGCGGCGAGGTCGACGATCGAGAGCTTCAGCGCCCGATCGATATCAGCGAGAATGATGTCGGTCAGTGCCCGTTCGGAGCGGGTGAAGCTCTGCCGTTCGGTGCGGAGGAGGCCGACGATATCGCTCATCTGCTCGACCGGCACGGCACGGGGCCCCTAGCGGATGGCATTGCTGGCAGCGCCGGCAGAAGCGCAGCCCAGGGTGCGGATGATCATCCCGTTTGCAACGGGGACGCAAGCCCGCATCGCGACCCCGATGATGCGGGCCACGACAGGGGGCAGAAGCAGGAGAGCAGGGGCGGCTGTGTCTGGCTGCTTCGACCTCATGCCCCCGGCCCTCCCCCGCAGCCGATCAGCGCGCCGCGCCGGATGACGGTTTGCCGAGCGCGGCATCGAAGCGCGACCAGATGGGCGCCATGTCGACGACGGTTCGGGTACGGCGCGCCTCGTCCATGGTGAGAGCGAGGAGGCCCGCCTCGAGCGCATCGACCACCGAGACCGGCAGCGGCACCCCATCTGTCAGGTGCGCGAGGATATCGGCGGCCATCTGCTCGTCGGCGCCGTAATGCTGCGACAGGTCGGAGGTCTGGTAGATCTTGTCGATCAGCTTGTCGGAGGTGCGGGCGTCGGTGACTTCGAAGAAGTTGCGGACGAAATCGCCCTCGGCCATGCCCTTGTGACCAATGACGGCAAAGCGCCGGAAATCGTCGGGCACGTTGAGATTGGTATGGAAGGTGAGCGCGGCGCCGTTCTCGTATTCGACCATGGCGGTCTGGTAGTCGATGATATCGGCGTCGGTGTCGAACACCTTGTCGGTGCCCATCCAGCCGCTCGGCTTGCGGTAATAGACCTCGAGATCGTTGATGCCCGAGACCTGCGGCGCATTCTTGGGGATGAAGGTGCGGCGGCCGCCGAAGCTCGACACGTAGCGCGGGCGGCAGCCCATGACGCCATTGTAGAGATCGAGATCGTGGCAGCACTTTTCGAGCATGAAGCTGCCCGAATAGCGCTCGTAGCGGCGCCAGTCGCGCATGAAGAAGGCGCCGTGATAGGGCGGAATGTGCTCGGACGCCTCGATGGAGACGACGTCGCCCAGCTGGCCATCGGCCTGGGCCCGGCGCAAATCCTTGTAGAGCGGCGCGTAGCGCAGCACGAGGCCGACCATGACATTGTCGGTGCCGTACTGCTTCAGGAGCCCTGCGAGCTCGATGGTTTCGTCGACCGAGGTGACGACCGGCTTTTCGGTGAAGATCTTGAGGCCGCGATCGAGCCCCTCGCGGATATGGGCGAGGTGCAGGTGGTTGGGCGAGCCGACCATCAGGAGGTCGAGATTGGCCTTGTCGAGCATTTCGGTCAGGCTCGCATATTGCGTGCCGACCGAGACGCCATGCTCCCTGGCATAGGGCAGGCCGGCGGGGGCTGGATCGACATAGCCGACGATCTCGAAAGACTTCGAGGCAAGCGAGAAGACCCGCGAAAGATAACCCAGCCGATACCCGAGCCCGACAATACCTACCCGCATTTTACCCTGTCCGAAGCTGCCGGCCCGAATTGCGGCCGAGACCGGCTTGTCTGAAAACCATTTTCAAATGCTAGGGGTCGGGCGAAGGCGCTGTCAACACCAAATGAGCTGAATCTAATACCAATTGAAGCCACCGCGGCAGAGGACAGCATTGCCGACGAAACGGCTCAGGAATTCCGCTGAGAGGGCGCGATGTGCAGCATGGGCGCGGCCAGGCGGAGGCAGCCAAGCAGCAGAAGCGCGCAAAATTGGTATCTATGTGGCCTGCAAATCTACGGCTCGCAGACTGCCCACAATGAAAATGACGAACAAATTGGCTGGTCCCGGAGCTTGGGTGGAGGCCGATGGACAGGATGCTTCCCCGGCGCGGGCGGCTGGGGAGGCAGCATGACCCGGGGGTCGGCACCGGCTTTGACGTTCTGCCGCAGCCTCTGATCTCGGCATGGACGAAACGATAGCCTATCTGTTGCGTTGCCTTGGCCGTGGATCGCCGCGCGTCTCGGTTGAAGCGCCGAAATGGCACGGTCTTTGATTTATGGGGCGCTGACGCAAGGGCGCCCTGGCGAGCCGAGGTGGACGGGTACGCGATGACGGATGACACCAAGACCAAAGCGACGGGGCCCGTGCTGCGGCCGGACCCGCCAGCGACGCCGGTATCGCGACCGGGACGACTGAAGCGGCGACCATTGTTCTGGCTGGGGGGCGGCGTCGTGGCCCTGCTGTTCGGCTTCGGCCTGCTGGCAGAAGAAGTGGCCGAAGGCGATACCAGCAGCTTCGACCGCGCGATCCTGTTGGCGCTGCGCGAGGCGAGCGACAAGGACAATCCGATCGGGCCGATGTGGGTGGAGGAGGCGGCGCGCGACATCACGGCGCTCGGCAGCTTCTCGGTGCTGGGGCTGATCGTGTTCGCCATCGTCGCCTATCTCTACCTGTCCGGACGGGCGCGGACGGGGATATATCTGGGCTTCGCGGTGCTGGCGGGGACGCTGATCAGCACGGTGCTGAAGATGGCGTTCGACCGGCCACGGCCGGAATTCGCCGCGAGCGCGCGGGTGTTTACCGCGAGCTTCCCATCGGGCCATGCGCTGATATCGGCAGTGGTGTTCCTGACGCTCGCCGCTTTGCTGGCGGAATCGGCGCGGGAGCCGAAATTCCGGGTGTTCTTCATCGGGCTCGGCGTGTTCCTCACCGTGATCGTGGGGCTATCGCGCATCTACCTGGGGGTGCATTACCCGACGGATGTGCTTGCCGGCTGGTCGATCGGCACGGCCTGGGCGCTCGCCTGCGCAATGGGCCTGAGGCTCTGGCGCGAGGCGCGCTGAAACCGGATTTCGGCCGAGAATCCGCTGGCCCTGCCCGGCACCGGCGAGCGAAATGTCAGCGTGCCGCCGGTCTGCTCCAGGATGGCGCGCACGATGGACAGGCCGAGGCCGGTGCCCTTGGCGCTGGTATCGCCGCGAACGAAGGGCTGGCCGAGTTCGGCGAGGATTTCAGGCGGCACGACGGGGCCGGCATTTTCGACGCGAAGGCTGTCGGGGCCGACCAGGACATCGATCTCGCCCTCGGGGTCGCCATGACGGGCGGCGTTTTCAACGAGATTGCGCAGCGCGATGGCAAAGGCATCCGGGTCGATGGCGACGGACAGGCTCTCGGCCTCGATCTCGAGATTGAGCCGCCCGGCGGTCAGGTCGCGGCCGTTGAGATCGCTCACCATGAGCCGGATGACGGGCAGGAGATCGGTGGGGGTTTCGGCGCGGGCGAAGCCGGCTTCGAGGCGCGAGAGCTGCAGCAGCTTTTCGGAAAGGCCGGCAAGGTTGCGGAGCGCGGTTTCGATTTCGGCGACGCGGGCGAGGCGCGGGCTGTCGGGGCCAAGCTCGGACGCGAGCTGCTGGGTCTGCGCCAAGGCGCCGGCGATGGGGGTGCGGAGCTCGTGGGCGGAGCGGGCGGCGAAATGGCGCTCGGCCTCGAGCGCCGAACGGAGGCGGCCAAGCAGCGCACCGATGGTTTCGGCGAGCGGCCGGAGCTCGCGCGGCTGCGTATCGGCATCGAGGGGGGCAAGGTTGCGCCCATCGCGGGCATCAAGTTCGCTGCGGAGCCTTTGGAGCGGCCTCAGCGCGACGCGGAGCGCGAGCCAGATGGTGCCGCCAATCAGCGGCAGGAGCGCGAGGAGCGGCAGGATCAGCCCGATCAGGCTATGCCGTATCGCCTCGGCGCGGCGATCGGACCGCTCGATGATGACGATGGAATAGCCCGAACGGGCTTCGGCGAGCGAGAAGGTGCGCTGTCCGGCGATGGTCGCGAAGCCCTCGGCGGGCGCGTCGATGGTGAAATCGGCGGGGACGTCCTCGTCGCGTAGCACGATGGCGCCGGAGCGATCGCGGATGACGTAGGAGAAGGACTCGTCGTCGAACTCGTTGGTTCCGCCCGCAGCGGCCCGCCGGGCCTCGTCGGCATCATCGTCGTCGACCGAAACGAGCGGCTGGGCCGCGCCCTTGCCATCGGACTCAAGGCGGCGCCGCTCCCATGGCTCGCGCAAGTTGTGCACGGCGAGCGGCAGAATGCGCAGCGCGGACTGCTTCAGGCTGTTGTC
>CAYPYV010000017.1:0-30992 GCA_964414845.1 uncultured Devosia sp.
AACGTCCTCTGCTTTCCCTACATTTTCCGCGGTGCTCTCGATGTTGGCGCGACGGCGATCAACGAGGAGATGAAGCTTGCGGCGGTGCAGGCCATAGCGAAGCTCGCGCACGACCCCGGGCTAGAGGTGTCTCCCTCCGGCCATCCGGCCGTGTTCGGGCCCGATCACGTGATCCCCAACCCGTTCGACCAGCGGCTCATCCTGCGAATTGCGCCGGCGGTGGCGCGGGCAGCCATGGACAGTGGTGTCGCCAAGCGCCCGATTACCGATTTTGACGCGTATCGAGACAACCTCAATCGCTTCGTTTTCCGGTCCGGCCTCGTCATGAAGCCGGTGATCGACCGTGTGCAGGGGTCCGGCAAGCGCATCGCGTTCGCCGACGGCGAAGACGAGCGGGTACTGCGCGCCGCGCAGGTGCTGATCGAAGACCGGTTGGCGCAGCCGATCCTCATCGGGCGCCCCCAGGTTATCGAAAATCGCCTGGAGCGGTTTGGTCTGACCATCCGCCCAGGCCGTGACTTCGAGATCGTCAACCCCGAGGACGATCCGCGCTATCGCGACTATGTCACCCTGTTCCACTCGCTTGTGGGCCGGTCGGGCGTCACACCGGATATTGCCCGCACGATCGTGCGTACCAACACGACGGTGATCGCCGCGCTTTCGGTCAAGCGTGGTGAGGCCGATGCAATGCTTTGCGGTTTCCAGGGGCGCTTCATCAAGCATGTCCGCGATATCCGCTCGGTGATCGGGCTGCAGGATGGTGTTGAAGACGTCTCCGCCCTCTCGATGCTCATCATGCCGAGGGGCGTGTTCTTCCTCGCCGATACCTATGTGAACATGGACCCGACACCCGACGAACTGGTGTCGATCGCGCTGCAGGCTCGCAATCACCTGCGGCGCTTCAACATCGAGGCGCGAGCTGCGCTGCTCAGCTATTCGAACTTCGGCTCCCGCGATGGCGATACGGCATTCAAGATGCGCGAGGTCTATCGCAAGTTGAAGGATGCGGCGCCTGAGATGATCGTCGAGGGCGAAATGCAGGGCGACGTGGCGCTGAACCAGGAACTGCGCGAGCGATATGTCCCGGATTCGGTACTCAATGGGGAAGCCAACCTGCTGCTGTTCCCCAATCTCGACAGCGCAAACCTCTCGATGACCCTACTGAAGGAGATGACCAACGCCCTGGCTGTGGGCCCGATCCTGATGGGACCCAAGGCGCCCGCGCATATCCTTGCCCCCTCGACGACCAGCCGTGGAATCGTCAACATGGCGGCAATAGCGGCGAGTGAAGCCGTAGCTTTGGGCGAGGGACGCGAATGATCCGCCATACCGTGATCTTTACACTCCGTCATGCGGCGGGGTCGCTGAAGGAGAAGGCCTTCCTGCGCGATGCGCAGGTTCTGGCGGAGATTCCGGTGGTAACGAAGTTCGAGGTACTTCGGCAGGTAAGCCCGAAGAACAAATATGCCTTTGGCTTCTCGATGGAATTTGCCGACAAGGCCGCCTACGAGACCTACAACGCCCACCCCAAGCACGTGCAGTTCGTGAAGGAGCGTTGGGAGCGAGAGGTCGCCGACTTCCTGGAGATCGATTACGTCCCTGCCTGATCGGCAGGCTTCGGCGGGCGGCGCTTGGCCGCAGGCTTGCGGGGGGTTGGCGTGACGCGCCTACGACGCTGGGCGTCGGTTGCCTCGTGCATCATTTCCATCTGCAACTGCTGGATTTCGGCAAGGCGTTGCCATTGCCGCGAGATGAGATAATCGAGCTTCTCGTGCAGGTGCCGAATTTCGAGTTCGGCCTTGAGGTTGACCCGATAATCATTGTCAGCCCGCAGCCGGTCCTTCGCTTCCTGCCGCCTCTGGCTCATCATGATGATGGGAGCCTGTACTGCCGCGATGGATGACAGGCACAGGTTGAGCAGGATGAACGGATAGGGATCAAAGGCGTGGATGCCGGCAAAGATGTTCGCCGCCATCCAGATCACCAACACCGCGAGGAAACTGAGCAGGAACCACCAGCTGCCGCCGAAAGCGGCGAGCTGGTCGGCTACCACATCACCGAATGTCCGGTGTTCCTCGAACTCCTCCTCGGTGTTTTCTGCAATGGTGTCCTGCCGCGCAATGCTCTCGGCCACCTGGCGGTCAAGCTCGGTAAACTCACCATGCTCCTGCTGAAGCAGGTCTTCCGTGTAGCGTAACCGATAGCGCGCCAGTTCACGCAGGCTGACCATGGCGTCGTCCGGCAGGTCAGGGAAGTCACGCCGGATGAATTCTGCGAGCGACGGCCGCAACTGATCGACGCGCACAAGGTCGCGCTTGCGGTAACGCTTGCCGCTGATGGCCGATGCAACCCGCTTCGATGGCTTCGTGCTGTGCCCTGGCGGGACCGCTGACCCTGCAGTTGATGCGTCGCCGCTATCGATGACTTCGGTACCTGGTTCCACAACGGAATCGTCGTGATGCGGAACGTCGCCGGTTTCAGGATCTGCCATCGGAGCAAGCCTCGTGTCACGCTGCCTTGTGCGCGCATCATGGCCGAATGTTGGCCCTGATGATTCAACTCATTCTGCCGCAGCCAAGCTGACGAACCTGTTACTGGAATGCCGTTTCGGCAAAGCTCCGCAGCTTGCGGGAATGCAGCTTTTCGGGCGGCTGGTCGCGCAGGATTTCCATGGCCCGCATCCCAATCTGGAAATGTCGCGCCACCTGGGTCCTGTAGAACTCCGATGCCATGCCGGGCAGCTTCAACTCGCCATGCAGCGGCTTGTCCGAGACACAGAGCAGCGTTCCGTATGGGACACGGAAGCGAAAGCCATTGGCCGCAATGGTCGCCGATTCCATGTCCAGCGCTACGGCCCGGCTCTGGCTCAGCTGACGGGTGATCTCGGCCTGGTCGCGGAGTTCCCAGTTTCGGTTATCGAAGGTTGCAACAGTGCCAGTCCGCATGATGCGCTTGGTCTCGAGGCCCTCAAGGTGCGTGATCTCGCCCACGGCGCGCTCGAGCGCGACCTGGATTTCCGCCAGCGCCGGGATGGGGACCGTCACCGGCAGGTCGGCGTCGAGAACGTGATCTTCCCGGAGATAGGCATGGGCGAGCACATAGTCACCGAGCTCCTGCGAATTCCGGAGACCGGCGCAGTGGCCGAGCATGATCCATGCATGCGGCCGCAGGACGGCGATGTGATCAGTCGCCGTCTTCGCGTTCGATGGTCCCACGCCGATGTTTACGATGGTGATGCCGCGGTTGCGTGCCATGGTAAGATGCAGTGCCGGCATCTGCGGTACACGGGTTGTCCGCGTGCCCGACGTGCCGCCGCCGAGCCGCGCGTTGTGGGTGACAAAGCCCCCTGGTTCAACGAAGCTCTCATAGTCGGGATGGCCTTCTGCCATGTAGCGCTGCGCCAGCCGGGCAAACTCGTCCATGTAGAACGCATAGTTCGTGAAGATCACGAAGTTCTGGAAGTGGTCCGCATCGGTGCCGGTATAGTGCGCAAGGCGCTGCAGCGAGTAGTCGACGCGTGGTGCGGTAAAGTGCGCGAGGGGGTACGGCCCACCCAACGGTGGAATGAAGGTTCCGTTCGCGATCTCATCGTCGGTGTCATGGAGGTCTGGCACATCGAACAGGTCCCTGAGCGGGATCGGTAGTGCAGCAATGGCCTCACCATCGATCCGCGCGCCCTGCGGCAGCGCGAAATGCAGGGGGATGCGCGTGGTGGACTCCCCGACATCGATCGTACCGCCGTGGTTGGCGAGGATAACCCGAAACTGCTCGATGAGATAGTTCCGGAACAGGTCCGGCGCCGTGATGGTCGTGCGGTAGATGCCGGGCGTGTGGAGGAAGCCAAAGGGCAGGGTACTGGTTGGCTTGCCATAGCTCTTGGAGGTAACCTGAACTTCGGGATAGAAGGCCCGCACCCGGCCCTTGGGAACACTGCCCTCTGTCAGCTTCACCAACTGGTCATGGATGAACCCTGTGTTGCGCCGGTAGATTTCCGTCACATAGGTCCAGGCCGCCTCCGGGTCGGTGAAGGCCTTGGTCGGCAAGGGCGTCGGGCTCAGGATTTCCATGGGGACTCGCAATCGGCTGTACCGGTTGCCGCCGATCCTTAGGCGTTCCGGCGAGGCAAGGCAACTCGCAGCCTTACGAGGATTTCATGAAGATCACTTGGCAGTGATCCAGCCTTTTTCTGCCGCATTGTCTTCCCATCTGAAGAGGCAGTTCACTGGAACACTGCAAACGACCCATGCACCGGTGAACGACGAGGAGTTGCCTGCCGCTGCCCCCAAGCCCTCAACAGTGCGGCGGGCGCTTCTCTCGGCCGCAGCGTCGTTTCGGCGCTGCGGCCTTTGCGTTTCTTGTGCCTAGTGGGCGGCGGCATATTTGCGACGCAACGCGTCTGCCGACAGTCGCATGAGTTCAAGCAGCGCCGTTGTATCGACCCGGTCCAGCCGCTTTATGTAGAGGCATGCCTTGCCCATCCTGTGCGTTCCGAGCCGAGCCAGAAGCGGCTGGGCTTGCTCGCTTGCTTCGGGCAACTCCAACCCGCTCAGGTAGATCGCGAATTCACTCGACCGCGGGGAAAAGGCGGCAATGCAGCCGTCGCCTTCCCGGCCGCTATCGTAGCGATAGTGATAGGTCCCCGCGCCGATTATAGACGATCCCCACATGCGGGCGGGCTCACCCGCGACGGTCTCGATCATCGCCAGCAAGGCCCGTGCATCGGCAAGGCGATCGGGTCCGGACTTGAGTTCAACAAACTGCGCGACTTCGCTGTCCATAGGCACCCCGGGAGACGATTGTCGTTGTTGGGCGGCACGAGCTTGAACCTGACTGCTTGTCCAGGCAATCACTCCGGCACTGGAGTGCAGCCGTCCCGGCGGATATATCGGTCAAGGCCGATAAAGCGATCGGCGTTCTCAGGGGAAGCCCAATGACTATTTCCATGTACGCGCTGACAGTTCCTGTTGTGAAGCGCTACCTTACGAACCTCGACAGCCTGCTCGCCAAGGCTGAAACCTTTGTGGATGAGCGCAAGATCAAGCCCGAGGTTCTTGGCCAGACGCGCCTTGCGCCAGACATGCTGCCGCTCACCTTCCAGGTTCAGTCATCAACCGACCGTGTGAAGTTCCTGCTCGCGCGGCTTACCGGCCGGACCCCGCCATCATGGGAAGATACTGAAGTGACCATTCCGGAACTTCGGGCACGGGTGCGCAAGGCGCTCGACTACGTCGCCGAGTTCACCGAAGCCGATCTGGCAGGCACCGAAGACAAGACGCTCGTCCTCAAGTTCCGCAATGAGGAAACCAGCGTGAATGCGCTGGAGCACGCGCTGCACAACGCGCTGCCGCAGATATTCTTCCACATCACCATGGCCTACGCTTTGCTTCGCCATAACGGTGTACCGATCGGGAAGCGTGACTTCACCGCCTGATGGATGCATTCGTGACTGGTACGGTGAAGTTCGCGTGCTAGACTTTCGTCTGAACGCGAGCGTCGGGCGCAATAACGCCTGCGCCAGCGCCAACGAAAGGCAGGGAGGCGGCGTGTGCCGACTTCCTTGCCGCCACGGGAGGACGACGTGCAGCGATTGATGGGCGCAGCTTTGGCTGCGGCGATGGCCAGCCTCAAGAAGCTGGACCAGCACGACCAGGAGGTGTTCGCCCTCCGCTTCAAGCGCAGTTTTGCTGACCTTTGCACCCCATTGCACGCGCTTTATGGCCATTTGCCCGAGTTCGAGAGCGTGGTGCTGTCGCTTTCGACCCACCTTGCCGAGGCTTGGGCAAAGCGGAATCCCGCGCTTAGGCTACTTGACCTGAAGCGGGACCTGGAGCCCGACTGGTTCCAGCGACCGGACATGCTCGGTTATGTATTCTACCTTGACCGCTTCAACGGCAACCTCAAGGGCGTCTTGAAGAAACTCGACTATCTCGAGGAAATCGGCGCGAGTTACGTGCATTTCATGCCGTGCCTGATGCCGCGGCCCGGGGACAGTGACGGCGGGTATTCCGTCATGGATTATCGGCAGATCGATCCGCGCTTTGGCACGATGGCCGATCTGGAACGTGTCACGACGGCGCTGCGAGACAAGGGGATAAGCACCTGTGTCGACCTCGTGCTCAACCATACCGCCAAGGAGCACGAGTGGGCGCAAAAGGCGCGGGCAGGGGACCCAAAGTACCAAGCCTACTACTGGATGTTCGACGACCGAACCCAGCCGGACATGTACGAAAAGACGCTGCTTGAGATCTTTCCCGAGCACGCGCCAGGCAATTTCACGTGGTACGATGACGCAAAGAAGTGGGTGTGGACCACATTCAACGAGCACCAGTGGGACCTCAACTGGTCCAACCCGGACGTGTTTGTCGAAATCGTCGACATCATGCTCTTCCTCGCCAACAAGGGCGTCGAGGTAGTGCGGCTGGACGCCGTCGCCTTCATGTGGAAACGCCCTGGCACTCAATGCCAGAACGAACCCGAGGTGCACCAGATTCTGCATGCGCTACGCGCCGCGAGCCGCATCGCCGCACCCTCGCTGATACACAAGGAAGAGGCCATCGTCGCCCCAAAGCAGTTGATTCCGTACCTGGGCGTCGGCGAGCATAGCGGCCGTGAGGGCAATCTTGCGTACCACAACTCGCTGATGGTGCAATTCTGGTCCGCGCTCGCCACCCGTAGCACCAAGCTCATGACGCATGTGCTGCGCAGCCATTTTCCGACCCGCTTCGAGAACGCCACCTGGGGCACATATTTGCGGTGCCACGACGATATCGGCTGGGCGGTGACGGACGAGGACGCCGGAGCCGTGGGTGTATCGGGCGCGGCGCACCGGCACTACCTGGCCGATTTCTACGAGGGCATCTTCCCGGGCAGTTTTGCGAGAGGAAGCGTATTCCAAGCCAATCCCGCAACGGGGGACCGGCGGACCAATGGCTCGCTGGCATCGCTGTGTGGCCTCGAGACCGCCATCGCCAACGGCGACATGTCCGCGATGTCGCTTGCCGTACAGCGTATTCTTCTCGGCCATGCACTCATTGCCAGCTTCGGCGGCGTGCCGCTGCTCTATATGGGTGACGAGCTCGGAATGCTGAACGACCCCAGCTACAAAGATGACCCGCACCTGAGCCATGACAGCCGCTGGCTGCACCGCCCGAGGATGGATTGGGAGCGCGCAAAGCACCGGAACGATCAGACCACCCTCGAGGGTCAGATATTCACCGGGATCACGCGCATCATGGCGCGCAGGAAGGCTACGCCGCATCTCCACGGCAATAACCCCACCGAGATCCTCGACACGGGCATTGATGGCGTGTTCGCCTTTAGGCGATCGAGCCCCACCGGGGCATTGGTGGCCTTGTTCAACTTCACGGAGAACTGGCTGCCCGTGCCGCGCAGTTGGGTGGCAGAGGCTGGCGCCCACCAGTTCTGGGACCAACTCAGTGCTGCCCGGGTCGATACCCCTGGCGATGTGGTGGCGCTTCCGCCCTATGCGCGGGTATGGATCACCTGAGCGTCCGAGGTCAGCTGTAGCGCTCCTCGGTCCAAGGGTCGGCGTGGTTGTGGTAGCCGCGCACTTCCCAGAAGCCGCGCTTGTCGGCATCGACGAACTCGATGCGACGGAGCCATTTGGGACTCTTCCAGAAATAGAGGTGTGGCACGACCAGCCGCACCGGGCCCCCATGCTCAAGCGTCAGAGGCTCGCCTTCCCAACTATGCACGACCATGGCGTCCGGACTCGCGAAGTCCTCGATCGCCATGTTGGTTGTGTAGCCATCGTTGGACGCGAACAGCACGTACTTTGCGCTGTCCTTCACGCCGACCGCCTCCATGAGGTCGTGGGTGGAGACGCCATCCCACCGGTTGTCATAGCGTGACCAACTCGTGACGCAGTGGATGTCCGACACGCGCCGGGACTGCGGCATAGCCATCAACCCTTTGAAATCCCAAGTCTGCGGCTTTTCTACCAGTCCAGCGATATCGAGCCGCCATACCTCCTTGGGTACGTTGGGTGTCTGGCCGAGGTCCAGGACTGGCCAGTTCTTCACGAGATGCTGGCCTGGCGGCAGCCGATCGTCCTCGGGCCTGCTCTGGCGGCCGGTCAGGAACTTCCCCAGTTCCGCCCATTTTGACTTTGTACGCGTAAGCTTGCTGTCTTCCGGCAGATCGGAGTCGGCCATCTTCGCCTCCTTGAACACCAGGTGAGTGTCGCACCGTCCGGCCTGAGGTCAATGCACAAGTTGGCAAGGCTTGAGGCCCGTCCAATTTTCTCGGGCCGAACCATTGTTCCTCGCGAGAGAGGGACCATTTCAATGGAGTTGCCAGAGGAGACCATCATGCTCAACGACGACGATCGCCGCGCCATTGAGGGCCTTTTCGACCGGTTGGCCGAGGCTGAGCGGCGTGCGCCCGACCGGGATCGCGATGCGGAATCGCTCATTGCCGCCGAGATCCGCCGGCTGCCGGCCGCGCCCTACTATCTCGCGCAGACGGTAATCGTGCAGCAGCAGGCGCTGGATCAGGCCCAAGCTCGCATTGAGCAGCTTGAGGCACAAGTACGGGACCGCCAGGGTGGCGGCGTTTTCGGTGGGTTGTTCGACCGGGACAATGCGCGGCAGCAGGAGGTCGGCACCTCGGTCCAGAGACGCAGCAGTCCTTGGGACCGCAACGAGGATCCGCGCTACGGCCGCCGAGGTGGCGGCTTTCTGGAGGGTGCCGCGCAGACGGCGCTGGGTGTCGCCGGCGGTGTGCTACTCGGCAACGCTATCGGCGCGATGTTCGGTGCAGGGGCCGCTCAGGCGGCCGACACGTCGTCCTCGGACGCCTCGGGCGACCAGTCCGGGAGCGAGGCCGATGCCGGGTCCGACTGGGGTGGCGGGGACAGTGGTGATTTCGACATGGGCGGCGACTTCTAGCGCCCGAAGTTCTCCGGGACGGCGCAGCTGAGGTTGCCTTTCGAGGGAATCTCGGGGAAACTCTCCGCAATGACCGAGCTTGATCCGCGCCCAGCCATTGCCGCCGACGCTGTCGGCCCCGCCACTGACGATGGGCATCTTCGCCTTTCGGAGGTACTTACGGCCATAGCGGCCGATGATGGCAAGGACCGGATTTCGGTCGGAGACCTGCTGGATGCACTGCGGCGAAGAGCGCTGGGCGCGCTGATCTTCATTTTTGCCGTGCCCAATGCGCTTCCCATGCCGCCCGGTGTCTCGGCAATTCTCGGGGCGCCTCTGCTGTTCCTGACCGTACAGCTCATGCTTGGCATGCGGCCGTGGCTACCGAAGATCATCACCAATCGGTCGCTGAGCCGATCGGAGTTTCAGCGGGTGGTCACGACCATTGTCCCCTGGCTCTCACGCGCCGAAGGAATTATGCGGCCGCGACTCACATTGATTGCCGGACCACCCAGCATCAACCTTGTCGGGCTGGTCTGCGTGATTCTCGCCATCATCCTCTTCCTGCCCATTCCGCTGGGCAATATGCTGCCATCGATCGCTCTCAGCATCATGTCGCTGGGCCTGCTGCAGCGGGACGGGCTGTGGATTACAATTGGTGTAGTGGTTGGCCTTGCTTCCATGGTGATCGTCTGGGGCGTGGTATGGGGGCTGGTCTTTGCGACCCTGTACCTGCTGACGACCTTTTTCGGCTTAAGCTTCTAGGCACACTCATTCGCGCCGGTGGTCGGCGCCCACGGGTAGGACGGAGCTACAGCCGCTGGCGCTTGAATCGGCGTTTGCCGCGATGGCGCAAAGCTGCTGCGAAATGGGCAGGCTCGGTCACTTCACGCGCGTCGGCGTTCATCCAGCCTTCCTCAAGCAATGCAGGCTTTGCGGGCTAGAAATAGGCCAGCTCGAGGAATGGGTTGTTCTCGAAGGTCCCCGGCTTACGCTTCTCGTAGAAGTTGTTGCCGCCCGCTTCGAGCACATAGAACATGTTGTTGTAGGGAAAGCTGTAGCCGGCTGTGTGGAAGTGCTTCACGTTAGGGCTAAGTGTAGGGTGCCGTGCTCCGCCGAGTACCTTGTCGGCCACGAAGTAGGCTCTGGCGCGCGACGTCTTTTCGGTCATCGGTTTCGAAAGCACACCGGGCGCAAACTGGTTCTTTTGTCCCACAACGCCGCATACGGTCTTCGGATAGGCCTTGTCGGCCATCCGGTTCATCACCACCGTCCCGACGGCCAGCATGCCGTCTTCGCTGGAGCGGTTGGATTCGAAATACATCGCGCGGGCCATGCAGTCGCGCGAGGACAGACTGCTGAACATATCCAGCGAGCAGCCACCCAGAAGCAAGGAAAGGGCGGCCATGCCGAGAACGAGTCGGAAGGAGCGGGACAAGGCTACCCCAATACGCAGGTACAAACAGGAGCCGGGTCACTGACCCGCCTTTGTCACCTTGCCTCCGCCTAGGTAAACAAACCGGTAAACTCACCGGCGCCCGCGTGTGAGCAGCCGAACTGCACAAAGCGCGCCTAACAGCGCAACTATGGCCGGTACTGGGTCGCGCTTCAGTTGCCGGAGAGGCGCCCTTGCTTCGTGTCGGATGAAGCCAACAGCCTTGTTCGCTTCGTGCCTGGCCAGGTCGGTTGCAGATTTCAGCCCATCGCTCACCCGGTGCGGGATGTCGTTGTGTTTGTGGCGGAGGGATCCGAAAACGGAGAGAAGTCCTGAGCTCATGGTTCGTACTCCTTGTGGTGGACAAGGAACGGCCAGCGCCTCCACCTGGTTGCGCTGTGTCAGCAGTCCGCTGCCAGCATCCTGCGGGGCTTGCGTTTTCTGAAATGCTCACCACTTCCCTTGGGTGCACAGGGAGGATTCATTGAGCAAGCATACCGCGCGCCTCAACCGTCAGTTTGATCGCATCGGCAAGAGCGTACCCGCCGCATCCGGCTTTCTGTCGTGGATCCGCCGCCCATCCTCTCGGTGGGTTCGTATCCCGCTCGGCTTCCTGCTGATTCTCGGCGGGGTCTTCAGTTTCCTGCCGGTACTCGGCATCTGGATGCTTCCGCTCGGCTTGCTCCTGATCGCGCTCGACCTGCCGTTCCTGCAGGGGCCGATGAATCGGGTGACACTCTGGGGCCAGCGCAAATGGACGAACTGGCGTCGTTCGCGTCGCGCCAAATCCAAAACCTAGACCAACTGCCCCAAAGCGAAGGCGCGTTCGACAATGTCGATCGCGTCGGCCAGTTTTTCATCGATGACGTGGAGATACTGGGTCCAATCATCGAGGCCTTCGGCTTTCTTGTCGCCGTCGGAGATGCCACGCAGCCCGATCAGCGGAACCCCGTAGGTCTGGCAGACCCGCATGACTGCAAACGTTTCCATGTCGGCCATGTCCGCGCCGATCTTGGCGTAGGCATCCGAGCCTGAAATGACGTTAGCCCCGGTGGAGAGTGTTGCCTGGGGTAGCCCAGGCACTAGTGGATGCAGGGGCACCACGGCCGGCAGATCGAGATATGGAGTTGTGCCCTTCGCAAAGCCGAAAGGCGACGCATCCATGTCTCGATACGAAACAGCGCTGACCTGAAAGACGCCGGTCTGGGGCAGGTGGTGCGACCCGGCAGATCCGAGGCTCACCACAAGGGCTGGCAGCCGGTCCGTCGCCTCCAGCTTCGCGAGCGCCCGAGTGAGATTCAGCGTAGCCTCGACCGGGCCTACACCGATCATAAGTGGGGATATGCGCGCCTGCAGGGCAGGGCCATATTCCGGCTCGGCGGCCATTACGTAGAGTATGTCCGGCGCCCCCTTGGGCAAAATCGAGAAGACCATTTCAAGCCCCGAAAAAGGCGGAGGAGGCCATATCTGCCCAACGTAGGCAAGGCGGTGATCACACGCAGTGTCTGACGCCCCGGCGCACAAACGTCTGCGTACGGCGCATGGAGGCTCATCTGCACAACAAAGTTTCCCTCCACCGGGCATACAGGGTAAAGGGCTCCAACTCGATTGGTTCTCATGCTGCGGCTTGACCTCTAGTATGAGCCCGGCGCCGAACGGGAAGCCGGTGCCTAAGGAAGGAAGATCATGAAGAAGTTTCTTGCGGCTGCGCTCCTCGTCGGTGCCTTTGTGGCTCCTCTCACAACAGCACCCGTGCTGGCTCAGACGCGCACCGATGTGAATATCGGCCTGCCGCTGGAGCCCCCAAGCCTTGACCCCACTGCCGAGGCCGCTGCAGCCGTCGATGACGTTCTTTACGCCAATGTCTTCGAGGGGCTGACCCGGTTTGCCGCCGACGGGTCCATTGTCCCGAGCCTCGCGAAATCCTGGGATATCTCAGCCGACGGGCTGACCTATACCTTCAATCTGCAGACCGGCGTCACCTTCCACGATGGATCGTCGTTTGATGCCGATGACGTGAAGTTCTCACTCGATCGCATTGGGGCGGCCGACAGCCTCAACCCGCAAAAGGCGCTGTATGCCAGCATCAAGTCGGTGACCGTCGTCGATCCAGCCACGGTGAAGATTGAACTCAGCCGGCCCGACGGTAACCTGCTCTATAACCTCGCTTGGGGCGATGCGGTGATCGTGGCGCCAGAAAGCGCCGCCAACAACAAAGTCAACCCTATCGGCACGGGCCCGTTCTTTTTCCGCGACCGGGTCGAAGGGGCTTCGATCAGCCTCGAAAAGAACCAGTCCTACTGGGGCACTCCGGCCAAGCTCGAGAGCGTAGTCTTTAAGTTCATTGGTGATGCGAATGCCGCTTTTGCTGCCATTCAGGCCGGCGACATCGACGCATTCCCATATTTCCCGGCGACCGATACGATCAAGCAGTTCGAGAGTGACCCTCGTTTCCGCGTGGTCGTCGGCTCCACAGAAGGCGAAACAATCCTTGCCATCAACAATTCCAGGCCGCCCCTCGACAACGTAAAGGTCCGCGAGGCGATTGCGCACGCCATCAACCGTCAGGACATCATCGATGGCGCAATGAATGGCTTCGGCGTCCCGATCGGGACGTTCCTGTCGCCGGCCAATCCGGCCTATATCGACCTCACCGCCCAGTCCGCCTTTGATCCGGAGAAGTCCAAGGCACTTCTGGCCGAGGCCGGTGTGACGGACCTGACGCTGTCGCTCAAGTTACCTCCGGTTGAGAGCTACGCCCGCAAGGGCGGCGAGATCATCGCACAGCAGCTCGCCGCTGTCGGTATCAAGACCGAGATCACCAATCTCGAGTGGGCACAGTGGATCTCAGAAGTCTTCACGGGTGGCGACTACGACCTCACCATCATCTCGCATGTGGAACCGAACGATATCGGCATTTTCGCCCGAGACGGCTACTACCTCCACTACGATAATGCTGATTTCAAGAAGATCATCGCCGACCTGGACGTGACCGCCGATCCGGCCAAGCGCACCGAGCTGCTGCAGGCGGCACAGAAGAACCTAGCCGACAATTATGCGGCGGGCTTCCTGTTCGAGCTCGCAAAGGTCGGCGTCGAGAACGCCAAACTCAAGGGCCTCTGGCAGAACCAGCCCACCCCCGCGACCGATGTCACGGCTGTGTATTGGGAACCGTGATCGACTGGCTTCGATATCGTAAGCTTAGCTTCGGCGCGCAGGCCGCGCCGAAGCGAGGTCTGTGCTCATGATCCGGTATGCGGTAGGCCGGCTCGTCTCGTTGGCCCTCAGCCTGCTGCTCGCAAGCCTCGTCATCTTCCTGCTGCTCGAAGTCCTGCCCGGAGATCCGGCCCAGTTCATGCTGGGGCTCAACGCCACGCCGGAAGCGGTGGCAAAGCTTCGTTCCGCATTGGGCCTCGATGCACCGCTCGTCACCCGCTATTTCGACTGGATGCTCGGGTTGCTTCATGGCGACCTCGGCATCAGCTATACCTACAAGGTGCCAATCAGCGGGCTGGTCATCGACAGAATCGGTGTTTCCTTGCCGCTCGCGCTCATGGCGCTGCTGCTGTCGGTGGTTATCGCGCTTCCGGTCGGCATCATCGCAGCGACACGGCGCAACGGTCCCGCTGACATCGGCATCATGACAGCAACGCAGGTTGGTGTTGCTCTGCCAAATTTCTGGTTCGCAATGCTGCTGGTGCTGGTGTTTGCAGTCGGCCTTCGCTGGTTCTCCGCAGGCGGCTTTCCGGGTTGGCAGGATCCGCTGCTTGCGCTGCGTTCCCTCGTGCTGCCGGCGGTCGCCCTGGCACTGCCGCAGGCCTCCATCCTTGCTCGCGTCATGCGGTCGGCCCTGCTTGACACGCTCGGCGAAGATTATGTGCGCACAGCGCGTGCGAAGGGATTGAGCCGCCGGCAGACGCTTTGGCGACATGCGCTGCAAAACGCCCTGATCCCGGTGCTTACCATTGTCGGTCTGCAATTCTCCTTCCTGCTCGCTGGCGCGATCATCATCGAGAACGTGTTCTACTTGCCGGGCCTCGGACGGCTTGTGTTCCAGGGCATTACCGGTCGCGACCTGATGGTCGTCAAGTCGGTGGTGATGCTGTTGGTCTGCGCCGTGGTGGTGGTGACGTTCCTCGTGGATATCGCCTATGCACTTGTAGACCCCCGACTGAGGCGGGCGCCGACATGAGTGGCGCGATCGAGAGACGAAACCGGACAAACTGGCCGCGCTCCCCCAATATCGTGGTGGGCGGCGCGATTACCGTGGCATTCCTCGCGATGGCGATGCTGTCGCTGGTGTGGACGCCCTACGTCGCCGAAGCCCAGAACATTCCCGCAAAGCTCCGGCCGCCGGATGCGGCGCATTGGCTCGGCACCGACGGCCTCGGCCGCGACATTCTCTCCATGCTGATGGTGGGTGCGCGCACCTCAATTGCGGTAGCGTTCATCGCCGTTTCGATATCCATGCTCATCGGCGTACCGATCGGTCTATGGGCGGCAGCGCGCCGCGGTACGCTTCTCGACGAAGCACTGATGCGCACAAACGACGTGATTTTTGCGTTTCCGGCCCTGCTTATTGCCATCCTCATAACGGCGGTGTTCGGACCAGGCGCGGTAAACGCCATAGTTGCCGTTGGGATATACACCGTGCCGGTGTTCGCGCGCCTTGCGCGGGCAGGGGCCATTTCACTTTGGCCGCGCGAGTTCATCCTCGCTGCGCGAATTGCTGGGAAGGGGCCGGTGCGAATCTCGCTCGAGCACATCCTTCCGAATATCCTCAACACCTTGGTCGTCCAGGCCACCATCCAGTTCGCCCTTGGCATTCTTGCCGAAGCAGCGCTCGCCTATGTCGGCCTTGGGGTGCAGCCGCCGACCCCCAGCTGGGGAAAGATGCTTGCTGACAGCCAGACACTGGTTTCGGTTGCGCCTCATGCCGCGCTCGCGCCGGGACTGACCATCTTCCTCATGGTGCTGGGTGTAAATCTCCTGGGCGATGGCCTGAGGGATGCTCTCGATCCGCGAACCGGGAGCTGAACCCGTTGGCCACTCTCGAAATCAGCGGACTCAGGCTCTCGATCGGCGAGACGTCCATCCTCAGGGGTATCGACCTCAGCGTCGACAAGGGGGAGGTCGTCGGCCTGATCGGTGAGTCCGGGTCCGGCAAGTCGCTGACCGCGCTTTCCATCATGCAACTGCTGCCGCCTCGGGCGCAGCTTTCGGGAAGTGTCCGACTCGACGGGCTGGAACTGCTTGGGCAGGCTGAACCGGTGCTCAATCGTCTCCGTGGAGCGCGGATCGGCATGGTGTTCCAGGAGCCGATGACCGCCCTCAATCCGGTTCTCAGCATCGGGGCGCAGATTGCCGAAGCCGTGCGGATACACCAGGGCATGGACAAGGTCGCCGCCGAAGCTGCGGCGCTCGAACTCCTCGACAGGGTGGAACTAGCCGATTCCGGTGTGACGCCGGACCGGTTCCCGCACGAGCTTTCCGGTGGTCAGCGGCAGCGCGTCGTCATCGCGATGGCTATCGCCAATCGCCCCGACGTTCTGATCGCTGACGAGCCAACCACGGCCCTCGATGTCACGACACAGGCGCAAATCCTTACGCTGCTCGACCGGCTTGTCGACCAGGACGGGATGGCGCTGCTCCTGATCAGCCACGATCTCGGAGTAGTGGCACAAAGGGCTGATCGGATGGCGATCATGCGCAATGGGGAGATCGTGGAGCAGGGCCCGACCCTGCCACTTTTCGGCAACCTGAAGCATCCCTACTCGCAAGCTCTGCTGGCTGCTGCCCGCCATGACCCGCAGCGGGTCAGATTCGAGTCGGTCGCCGCACCGATGGCGGTGGAAGTCTCAGATCTTGTGTGCACTTACCATCGACGACCGGTCGGACTGTTTCGCCGCCCGTCCGACTTCCGGGCAGTAGATGGCGTCACGTTCGCCATTGCTCAGGGCGAAAGTGTCGGTCTGGTTGGGGAATCCGGTTGTGGAAAATCTACACTGGCGCGCGCAGTGCTCGGGCTCGAACCGATCCACGGGGGCGCTATTCGCCTCGGCGGTAGCACTGTTGCCGCCGGAAAAGGACCGACCCTCGAACAGCGGCGCCAAGTGCAGATGGTCTTCCAGGACCCATTCGGATCTTTCGATCCGCGTCAGCGCGTCTCGGCGCTGGTGGCTGAGCCGCTGCATCTGCTTGGCAAGGCCGCTCCCGCCGGCAACGAGCGGCGGGATCTGGTCGAACGCGCGCTTGCCGATGTCGGTCTCGATGGCGAGGCTGCGGAGCGCTACATACACGAGTTTTCCGGTGGACAGCGGCAACGGATCGCAATTGCCCGCGCGTTGTTGATCCGGCCAAAGCTGATTGTTCTCGACGAGCCGGTTTCGGCTCTCGACGTCTCCGTGCGCGCGCAAATTCTGGATCTTCTCGCCGATCTGCAGCAGCGCCTGCGCCTCAGCTACCTGTTCATTTCGCACGACCTGGGCGTTGTGCGTTCAATCACGGACCGCGTTTTCGTGATGCGGACAGGCAAGGTTGTGGAGTCAGGGAGCACTGATGACGTCTTTGCGTCTCCAGAAGCGGACTATACGCGGTCCCTGCTCGCGGCGAGCCCGGTGCTCGATGAGATTCTGGCCCGCCGCGCTGGTGACGCGGGCAAAGCACGGTAGGGCTCAAGCCAGTTTGGCGGAACCTACGGTGGCTATTGCCGCTGCGTAGGTGATGCCGCCACCAAAGGCCACGAGCCCGAGGCGCTCACCTGCTTTTCGAGAAGGCAGCGCGTCCATCAGCGCCATTGGTATGGTGGAAGAACTGGTATTGCCCATGCTCCGGATGATCGAATGCGCCGGGCGCCCCGAGCGCTTCGCAATGGCGTCGATTATGCGCTGGTTGGCCTGGTGCGGAACCATCAGGTCGATGTCGTCCATCGTTATGCCTTCGGCGGCGCAAGCCGAATTCAACGTCGCACTCATCGCTCGGACCGCGTCGGCAAAAACTTCCCGACCGTTCATTTTCACATAGCCATCCCCCTGGCGCGGGACGCTTAACAGGTCACCCGGTTCGGGTGCGCCGCTCAACGTGGGCTGTGCATAGCTGAACCACGGCGCCATTTCGCCATCGGCGGCCTCGACCAGGGTAGCCGTGGCTGCATCACCGAACAGGACTGCCGTGTTGAAGTCATGCTGATCGAGCAGGGGCGAAAGGACTTCTGACGTAATGAGCAACACCCGCGCCTTGGGGTTGTTGCCTATGTAGTCCCGGGCCTGGGCAAGGCCGTAGATATATCCCGAACACGCGGCATTGATATCATAGGCGGGCATGGTGAGCCGGTCGTCACCCGCCACCGATGCCGCTACCCGACAGGCCAAGGATGGCGTGATCTGATCAGGTGTTCCAGTGGCGGCAATCACAAGATCAATGTCCGCCATGACAATCTCGCGCTCGGCCAGGAGCTTGCGGGTTGCGGCTGTAGCGAGCGACAGAACCGTCTCGCCCGGCAGCACCCAACGGCGCGATTCGATGCCGGTCAATTTGACGATGTCGGCAGACTCCCGCGTCTGCCAGTTGCCCTTGAGGTCGGAATTATGAATCTTCCGGCCGCCGCTGACTCCAGCGATGCCGGTGACACCGACAGGAACCATTGCCCGTCCGACAATCGACGGCGCCGCGGCCGGCCGACGGGTCAGTATGGCCTTGTCGATGCGCTCGGCGGTGAGCGTCGCCTTGCGACGAATTGACGCCGGGTCCGCTTCGACAAAGAACAGTGGGGTGCCTACCGCCACCTTGTCGTGCAAGGCCACCGGCACAGAAAGCACACGCCCAGTGACCGTGGCCTGTACATCAACCGCTGCCTTCGTCGCTTCGACGACAGCGACGAGATCTCCCTCGTTGACCCAATCGCCGGGCTTGGCATGCAGTTCGACGACCTCCACCTCGTCGTCGGCAGGGCCGGAACCAATTGCTGCAATGGGAGCAGGGCCGGCAGCGGTGTCCTCGATCTCCCAGCCGATGTCAAAGCCGAGCAGTTCAGCCGACGCTTCCATCACCCGACGGTAGGAAGGCAGAGTCTCGATCTGCCGCTCGAACTGGAACGGCACATGCACGTCTGGGCGGGTCACCCGCTTGGCTTTCACTGGCCGCTCAACCTTTTCCAGAACCGTCGCCAGTACTTCGGCGCCGAATCCGGCGGTATGATTGTCTTCGTGGACGACCAGCAGCCTGCCCGTGCGCCGCACCGAGCGAAGGACGGCTTCCTCGTCCCAAGGGGAGATCGACCGCAGGTCGATGATCTCGGCCGCCGCGCCTGCCTTGCCAAGGGTGTCTGCCGTCATCAGGCACTGCGTGAGCGGATGGCCCCAGGTCACAATCGTCAGGTCATTGCCCTTGAGGACTGTCCGCGCCTTGCCCGGCATGACGAAGTGCTCGGTCACGTCGTCCGACGTGCGGCGATCGGACAGGTTCAAGTTTGACTTCGGATAAAGAAAAACCGTTGGGCGCGACGAAGCAAAGGCGGCGTTCAGCAAGCCGGCAGCGTCACCGGCACTGGACGGCATCACCACATCGATGCCCGGGGTGTGGGCGAGTATCGCTTCCATAGTCTGTGCATGGAACGGCCCAAGGCCGGGCTTGTAACCGCCGCAGCTGACCATCAGGATGACGGGTGACTGCCAGGCCCCGTCCGTGCGCCAGTACATCGAGCCCATTTCGCTCAGGATCTGATTGAGCGCCAAGGGCACGAAATCGGCGAATTGCAGAAACGCCACAGGTCGCTGGCCTGCCAGTGCGCGGCCTACGGCGGTACCCACAATGGTCGATTCCGTGAGCGGTGCGTTGCGTACCCGGCCGGGGAAAGCAGTCGAAAGGCCGCGCGTTACCCCGAAGACATCACCTTTGGGGTCCTCGATATCCTGCC
Source organism: uncultured Devosia sp. (assembly GCA_964414845.1). Lineage (GTDB taxonomy): Bacteria > Pseudomonadota > Alphaproteobacteria > Rhizobiales > Devosiaceae > Devosia_A. The sequence continues at coordinate 19,238 of CAYPYV010000017.1, forward strand.
CCTCCAGCGTCACGTGGGGATTTGTTTCGAGGTGGTGACGCAGCACCGCGTTCAGCGCCTCGCGCATGGTCAAGGTCGGCGCATCCGGCGCTCCGCGATACTCCTTTTTCGCAGCAAAATCGGCCGGGTAGGGCGCCTTGCTCTCGCCCGCAGTTGCCGGGGCGACGTCAGCCCGCGCTTCAGTCGCAGCGGCAGCGACCTCGGCAATCAACGTCGTTTCAAGTTGCGCAAGCGCCGTTTCGCCCATCTGCGACTCGCGCAGGTTTTGTCGGATCGCTTCGAGTGGGTCGCGTTGGCGAGAATCAGCGATTTCAGCGCTGGTTCTATAGATGGCCTGATCGTCGGCATTGGTGTGATCGGAGAGGCGCTCCAACTCCATCACCACGATGGCTGGGCCGCGCGACTTGCGCGTTGCAGCTACCACCGTCTCGAACGTGCTCCGCACGGCGGCGAGGTCGACGCCGTCAACCCGCTCTATAGGCAGGCCGAAAAGCTCCTTGGCCGGACCGCCAGGCAGATCGAACACGGTTTGCCCAGAGGTGCGAGTGGAAATGGCGAGCCTATTGTCCTCGATGACAAAGATCACGGGCGCGTTCGACCGCACGGCCTCGGCGACCGCCTCCAGGAACTCGCCTTGCTGAGTGGTGCCGTCACCGACGCAGCAAATCACGACCGGCGCCTGTGGAAGCGACTTCACCGCCTGAGCATTGCCAACCGCGTGAAGCGCGTTGTTGCCGACCGGACCGACCATCGACGCAACGTTCAAGCCACGCGCTGAAAAATGCGCGCTCATCTGACGTCCGGCCGAGTGCGATGGACCTGTAGCGAGCAGCCCCCGGAAGAACTCCACGACTGGAAAGCCCCGCGCAGCCAATAGTGCCTTGTCGCGATAGTGCAGGTGCAGCCAATCCTGCGGCCCGAGAAAATCGGCGAGCAGCGCGGACGACTCATGCCCGGCGCCTGACACATGGAAATGTGCCAGTCCCTGTTTCACGAGATCCTGCTCGACGCGATCCACCTCGCGCGCGATGAACATCGCGCGATGCAGCCGCAACATGGTCGGAATGTCCGAGGTCATCAACATGGCAAGACGGAGACTAGCGGCCCACGGCTAGAAATGCCAGCGGAACCCATAGGATCGAGCGAGATGCAAGGCTGCTCTGCACAGCCCCTAATGTACTGAAATTGCTGAGTCAGCTGGGTTCGGGCAGAAACTGGGCGAGCGCACGACCGGCGCTGAGATATGGGCTTGGGTCCTGGGCGCGATCGTTGCGCCGCACTTCAAAATGCAGGTGGGGACCGGTGGAGCGTCCGGTAGAGCCCACCCGGGCGATAGGGGATCCTGTGTCAACGGACTGCCCGACACTGACGAGAAACGCACTCAGGTGCCCATAGCGGGTGACGATTCCACCAGCATGGGTGACCTCCACCGTGTTGCCGTAGCCGGAGCGCTCCCCCACGAATGTCACTTTCCCAGCGCCTGCGCTGAGTACTGTCCTGCCCTTGGGCGCAGAGAAGTCGATTCCGGAGTGGAAGGCCCTGCCACCGGTGAATGGATCTGTGCGGTTGCCGAACCGCGAGCTGATTCTGAATGCTCCGGCCAAAGGCTTGTGGACGGGCGCGTCATCGAGCGCTGATTGTGCTGCGCTGAAGCGGGCCAGCGCTACGAAGACGGCATTTGCGTCGTCGACAAGCGATGCGCTGTCCGCAGCATCCTCCGGGGGCATGTAGGGACCGCCCAAGGCGTCCTTGTTGACATCCGGAAGCGTCGCGCTGATTCCCAGTTGCCCAAGCGTGGCGACGATCCGGTCAGTTGAAGCGCTGGCTGTTTCGCCAAGCGCCGCCAGAGCCAGGCGGTTCTCGTCGGCCATACGTGTCATTGTCGCGCTGACGTTATCGAGGCTGCCGAGCTTGCCGACGGGTTCGGCTGGAACGGCACTTACGGTTGCAGGCGTCACGTCCGCCGATGGCTCCACTGCGATGCCCATTGACTGGGCTTTCTGGGCGAGTTGGGTCACGAGTTGCTGCTGCTCCAGCAGCACCTCCTGCTGCTGGGTCAGTTCCTGCAGCTGGATATTGATATCGCCGGTCTGTGCAAACTGGCGTGAGTGCAGCCGGTCCACCTCGACACGCAACTGGGCGATACGATCCTCGTAAGCACCAATAACCCGGCGGTCTCTGCCCTCGATCAGGGCGGTGACATCCGGAACCATCAGAAGGGCGAGGGCAGTGACGACGTTTGTGGCAACCAGCGCCGCGAAGACGGAGTAGAAAAGTCGCGGAGAGATGCCTTTACCCTTGTAGGTGGGCCTCTCGGCGGGCCGCCGATAGAGAGGAACATGGTTCTTTGGCGCTGGCCTTGTTCGCATGGCCGCAACTCCGGGACGCGACTATTTCTCCAATCATCGAATGTTAAGGTTAACAATCACAGAAAGCCGTCCACGTTCCCGCATAGGGGCCTCATGGGCGGGGAGGGGACGCAAGGGTATCCAAGACCTTCTGCGCGTGCCCCTTGATTCTTGGAGCCAGCAGCACGGCGGCAATCTTGCCATCCGGGTCTACGATGACGGATGCCCGGCGTACGCCCATGTACTCGACGCCGAACATCTTCTTCAGTTGCCACAAGCCGAACGCTTCGATGACATAGTGATCCGTGTCACTGCCGAGCGGGACAGCCAGTCCATGCTTGTCGCGGAACTTGCAGTGCTTTTCTATGCTGTCGGGCGATATGCCCAGCACTTCGGCCCCCTGCTCGCGAAACTCATGGTATAGCATGCTGAATTCGATATTCTCGATCGTGCACCCTTCGGTTCCATCTTCCGCGTAGAAGAAGAGTACGACGAATCGACCCCTGTGGGCGGAGAGTTGGAACGGGTTGCCCCGATCCGTCGGAAGGCTAAAGTCCGGGGCTGCGGCGCCGACGGGAGGAAGAGACATGAGAGATTTCCAAGGTACTCGGGGGCACTCGGCACAACGTAGGTTCGCTCGTGCCATATTGCGGCCGGTATCGTCCATCACCGAGCGTTGAGAAACGGCGTTGTTGGGTTTCTCCCTAGTTGTCAGTTCAGGCGTCCGTCCGGCTCAAGTTCATAACCAGTGAAACAGAACGCCGCATCCACGAGAAAACGCAAGCGACGCAGTCCTCTGGCATTTGCGGCGCGCGCGTTCGGCTTTGCGTTCGGGGTGCCGCTGGGCCTGCTGGGGCTGCTCTATCTCATCCTGCTTGTTACGCCGATCCCCCTGCCATGGGTCAGTAGCCAGGTTCGGAACCTGGTCGTCAGCTCGCTGCCTCCTGGCAGCAAGCTCGAACTGGGGGACATGGCGCTGGCGCTCGAAGGCTTCGTTCAGCCCGTCATCCAGTTCCGCCCTGTGACCTATATCGATGCAAAGACCGGTGGGCAGGTCAGCATGGATGCGCTGGAGATCGGATTCTCTCCGACGCGCGCGATGATGGGGCAGGCCGGCGCGACCGTGACCATTGTCGGCCCGCATATTCAGGTCAACCAGGATCTTTTCGGTCCACGCCTCGCAAAGTTCGAGTACGCTGAGGACCCAAGCGGCGCATTGACCATTAAGGTGATGGAGGGCGAGGATGCCTTCCCACAGCTCAATCTGTCGCCGACAGGGGTCGATGTCGTGGGAACCTTGCCCGCTGCGGCTGTGGGAATGCGTTCGGACAACGACTGGCTGGTCTACAATCTCGAGGCGATGGGCAAGAGTATAGCCGGAGTGATGGAGCAGGCTCGCCTCGGGAACTTCGCGCGCGTCGTCGTGCGCGGCGGCACGCTCGAGATGAATGACGCCCTTTACGGAATTTTCCGTGTTTTCAAAGACATAAAGGTCGATGTTTCGGCCGATGCCACAACGTCTTCGGCCAAGGGCAAGTTTTCCGCCGACTATGGCGGCACCGTCATGAGCGGCATTATCGAGCGCGTGGAGGGGCCTAACGACACCGCAAGATTGCAGGCCTCCATCAACAATCTCGATCTTGGTGCCTTCGTACCCAATATCAATGATCCCGACGCCATGGGCGGATTGGTGGGGGCAGGTGCCGTTTCGATCGACATCGGGTTCAATTCGAGCACCAACAAGTTGACCGACGGAGTCTTCCGCGTCGACCTTACTGGAACCGACCTCAGGATATCCGACCAGACTTTTCCGGTCGCCACTTCGATCGCGGTTGTTCACTGGGACCCGGCGCTTGGCCAATTCACCATGGACGAGACCCAGGTCAGCATCGGCAACAATAGTGCCTTCCTGAAGGGTGTCTTCAGGATGGGCCTCGATGACAAATATGGTCCGACGGTCTCAATGGCGATGACAGGACGAGAGGTCTCGATAGCGTCAGACCTCGGGCCACCTGAGACGCCCTTCAGCCAAATGACCTTCAATGGGTGGTCGGCCCCGCTTTATGGCGCGGTTGGCATCGACGAGTTTGCCATCAGCAAACCCGATGGTGCTCAGGTTGCGGCGACGGGTCGGGTAGACATGCTGAAGCGCGGCTCCGGTTTCGAGATGACCGTCGCGGGCGACGGCGTCACGGCGGACGACGTGAAGCGCATATGGCCCGCCTTCGTTTCGGCCGACATACGCTCATGGTTCGTGAGGAACATCACGGGCGGCAAGCTCAAGGCGTCGTCAATGAAGTACAACTTCCCGGCAGGGTCGATCGATCCGACCAAGACAGATCAGCCCCTGCCGCCCGGTGCAATTGCCATCGACATCGTTGGAGATGGCGTCACGTTCCGCCCGACCGAAACAATGAATCCGGTGAAGATCGACGGTGCGCTGAAACTCGCGGTGCGTGACACAGAAGTGACCATCTCCGCCGATGGTGCGACCATACCAACCGACAAAGGTGCCCTGGCACTCGCGAATGTCGGCTTCATGATCGGTTCGGAGGTACCGGGCGAGGCGCTCTACGAGATTTCGGGTGACCTATCCGGCAAGATCCCGGCGCTTGTGGCATTTGCAAAGGAGCAGCAGCCGGAAGCAATGCAGAAGGCGCAACTTCCAATCAGCCTCGATGCGTTGGATGGCGACCTCACCTTGTCCGTGGTTTCGACGATTACGGTCGACAGGAGCACCGGCAAGACCAAGTCGATGGATTACGCCATCAACGGCGTGGTGCAGGACTTTGGCTCCAGAGCGCCGGTGCAGGGCCACACGATTGGCGACGGCCAGCTCTCATTCCTGGTGTCGCAGGCCGGTTACAAGGTTAGCGGCAAGGCGCAGGTCGACGGGATTGGCGCTAATGTCATGGTGGACGGTGAGATCAAGGACGGTGCACAGCCAAACATTCTACTGTCCACCACGATGGCCGCAGAAGATCTGAAGAAGTTCGGCATTGATCCATCGCCATTTCTTGCCGGTGATGTCACTTTTGTAGCGCGCATCATGCCTGATAGTTCGGTGCAGTTGGCGCTTGACCTTGAGAAGGCCAAGGTGACGATGCCCGATCTCGGAATATCCAAGGCAGTCGGCGTGCCTGGCAAGGCGCAAGGGGCCATCCGGCAGCAAGGCGACGATATCGAGATGTCGCAGGTCGAGATTGCATGGGGCGATGTGAAGATCAGCGGCGCCATGTCGGTAGATGCCAAAGCCGGCTTGAAGTCGGCTGATTTCTCGCAGGTCGCATTAAGCGCTGGCGACTCCGCGCAACTCTCGATTGCGCCTCTTGATGGCGGCGGATTGTCCGTTCGTCTGACGGGGGAGCAATTCGACCTGAAGCCGATGTTCAAGCGCTTCTTCAGCCTGGGCGAAGGCTCCACAGGTGGGCCACAGGCTACAGCGCTGAAACAGTCCGTACGAGTCGTGGCGAACCTGAAACGTGCCCTGGGCTTCTTCAAGACTACGGCATTCAACGTGAACATGGACATCACGGTGAAGGGGACTGACCTGAAGAACGCGCAGGTGCAGGCCAATCTTGGGGGCGATCGCAGCGTATCGGTGACCACCAACCCGACCCCCGATGGACGGGTGATGAGCGTTGCCTTCAACGATCTCGGCACCTTGTTGCGACTGCTGGGGGTGTATCCAAACGTCGAGGGTGGCGAGGGATCGCTGGTGCTGACGACCAACACGGCCGAGCAGAAGGACGATGGACGGTTCACGCTGAAGCGGTTCGCATTCGTGAACGAAAAGAACGTCGCCCAGGTGCTCGGCAATCACTCCGAATCGAAGGCGATGATTGCCAGGTCGAACAAGCTGGAGTTCAAGAGCGGCGAGGTCGACTTTGTTCGCCGCAAGGACCGTGTCGAGATACAGGACGCGGTACTCGCCGGTTCCACTGTCGGAGGTACCGCGCGTGGCTTCATCTATATTGACCAGCGCAGATACGACATTACCGGCACCTATGTGCCGCTGTTCGGGCTCAATAACGCTTTCGTCAAGCTGTTGGGGCCGCTGGCGGGCCGTGAGGGTGAGGGGCTTTTTGGCGTGACCTTTGCCATCAAGGGGGAGCTCGAGGACCCGCAGTTCAAGATCAATCCTATGTCCGCACTGGCACCCGGCGCGTTCCGCCGCATGTTCGAGTACCGCGCGAAGGAGATTCCGCGGGTCGAGTAAGCGTTGACCTGCATCAATCCATCGGGCTGATGCGGTGCTAAGGTCGGCCCGCTCTGATCAAGGAGGTAGGCATGTACAAGCAAATTGTCGTCGCTACGGATGGTTCGGATCTGGCCAAGCGGGCGCTGGAGCATGCCGCGAGGCTTGCTGGCATTGTCGGTGCGCGGGTAACCATCTGTACTGTCATCGAGCCCTCCGCGATGCTGGGTTACGCAGACATGGCCGGGGCCGTGTTCGACCCCCTGCCGGAAATGGTCGAGGCGCAACATGAGGGCGCAAAAACGGTACTCAAGGCAGCGGCCGACGCGGCCCTGGCGCTCGGCATAGAGGCCGACACACAAGTCGTCGACAACGCGTTTCCAGCCGAAGGCATCATTGCCGTTGCCGACAAGGTAGCGGCCGACCTGATCGTCATGGGCTCACATGGTCGCAGGGGATTCGGTCGATTGCTTCTGGGCAGCCAGACCAACGAGGTTCTTGCGCATTCGAAAGTGCCGGTTCTAGTCATTCGCTGACTGTGGCGAGCAGAAAGCAAAGGGCCCGCCAAATGGCGGGCCCTTTGCTTTCGCGTGGATGGCAGACAGGTCAGACGGGCCGCACGAGAACGTGCTTCTTCTTGCCGACCGAGAGCTTGATCACGCCTTCGGACAATAGGTTGTCTGGCGTCAGCGTCAGCTTCTCATCCGACACGGCGACGTCATTCAACCGAACGGCGCCACCCTGGACGTGCCGGCGCGCTTCGCCATTCGAGCCGGCAAGCCCGGATGCCACCAACGCACTCAAGATACCGACACCGCCTTCGAGTTGCGCGCGTGGCATGTCGACGCTCGGCAGAGACAGGTCGAGGGCGCCGGACTCGAACGTGGCGCGTGCCGTTTCCGCCGCTTGTTCCGCGGCCTCACGTCCGTGAACGATCGTCGTGATCTCAGTCGCCAGGATCTTCTTGGCTTCGTTGATCTCCGAGCCACCGAGCGCCGCGATCCTCGCGATTTCGTCGAGGGGCAGACGGGTAAAGATCTTGAGCCACTTCTCGACGTCTGCGTCTTCAGTGTTCCGGAAGTACTGCCAGAAGTCGTAGGGGCTGAAGAGGTCGCCATTGAGCCATACGGCGCCGTTTGCCGTCTTGCCCATCTTCTGGCCGGAGGCGGTGGTGAGCAGCGGCGTTGTCAGCGCATATAGCTGTGCCCCGCCCATGCGATGGCTCAGTTCCACGCCGTTGATGATGTTGCCCCACTGGTCGGAACCGCCCATCTGTAGCACCGTGCCGTAGCGGCGGTTGAGCTCGACGAAGTCGTAGCCCTGCATGATCATGTAGTTGAACTCGAGGAAGCTGAGCGACTGCTCGCGATCGAGCCGCAGCTTGACGCTGTCGAAGCTCAGCATGCGGTTGACCGAGAAATAGCGGCCGACGTCACGCAGGAATTCGACATAGTTCAGCTTCAGCAGCCAATCGGCATTATTGACCATAATCGCATCGGTCGGGCCGTCGCCGTAGCGAAGGATGCGGCTGTAGACCTTCTTGATGCTTTCGATATTGGTGTTGATCTTCTCGACGCTCAGCAGCTGGCGCTGGTCATCGCGGAAGCTGGGATCTCCCACCATCGACGTGCCGCCGCCCATAAGGCTGATCGGCCGGTGCCCGGTCTCCTGCAACCAGTAGAGCAGGGTGACCGTGATCAGGTTGCCGATATGAATCGATGTCGCGGTCGCATCGTAACCGACATAGCCAGTGATGATCTGTTTTGCGGCGAGCGCATCCAGACTCTCAAGGTCGGAGCCCTGGTGGATGAAGCCGCGCTGGTCGAGCACATTGAGGAAGTCGGACTTGAACTTGGCCATGATCGGTACTGCTGTTTGGGGCACGTGCCCTCGTGGTTCGACAAGCTCACCATGAGGGCTAGTGCCCGACGGGTTTCGAAGACCTCATCCTGAGCCTGTCGAAGGGGAGGTCCTGCGCCTAAGGCTAGCGCCCCTTGCCCGCCGCGATTTCCGCGCGGCGCCGGTCGAGATAGTCGGCGCAGCGTTCGGTCAGGTCGTCGATCTTGCTTTCGTAGAAGTGGTTGGCATCGGGCACGATTTGCTGCTCGATGGTGATACCCTTCTGCGTCTTGAGTTTATCCACGAGCTTCTGCACGGATTGCGGCGGCGCAACCCGATCCTTGTCGCCATGGATGATGAGGCCTGACGAGGGACAAGGCGCCAGAAACGAGAAGTCATACAGGTTCTCGGGCGGGCTTACAGAAATGAACCCCTCCACCTCGGGGCGACGCATCAGCAATTGCATCCCGATCCAGGCGCCGAACGAGAAGCCGGCGATCCAGCAGCCACGCGACTCGCGGTTGAGCGCCTGCAGCCAGTCGAGCGCAGCGGCGGCATCGGACAATTCACCTATGCCGTGATCGAACATGCCCTGGCTGCGACCAACGCCGCGCGAATTGAAGCGCAGTACCGAGAAGCCACGTTGTGCGAACATGTAGAACAGGTTGTAGACGATCTGGTTGTTCATCGTCCCGCCAAACTGCGGATGCGGATGCAAGACTATTGCAATCGGGGAGTTGGGCTCCTTGCCCGGCTGATAGCGGCCCTCGAGCCTGCCCTCGGGACCGTTGAAGATGACTTCTGGCATGGTGTCGTTTCCCTGTCCGCCCACCGGGCAATCCCGCATGGCTGATGCCACGCGGACGCCGGTCTCTCGGCTTGACGAATGATGTGCCGCCGCCTAAAAGATGGCCCGAAAACTCAAGTTTCGAATTATTCTAAACTAGGTTTTCGGTCTAGGCGGCTGTTGGTTCTGCCAACCGCTTCCGGTTGCTGGTGAGCGCTCCTTTTAGTGAAAGAGCCAGCCCGATTTCAAGAATTGTTTGACCCCATGTTGTGTCCAGCCGGGCAAGGGGGCAAACGCAGCTAAGGCAAGATCAGGTTCGATGGCGCGCAAGGCGGTCTATCTCGATCATAATGCCTCCGCCCCGCTGCTGCCGGCGGCGCGGGAAGCGCTTCTTGCTGCCTTGGAGATGACCGGCAATCCGTCTTCCGTGCATGGCCATGGTCGTGCCCTGCGCGCCATGGTCGACAAGGCGCGCGCGCAGGTCGCCGAACTTGCGGGCGCGGAGCGGGAGCAGGTGGTGTTCACCTCATCAGCCACCGAGGCGATCACCCAGGCGATCACCGCCGGCGCCGGGGGCCTTGGCATCGATGCCATTGTGGTTTCAGCCGGCGAGCACGCCGCGGTGACGAAGGCGGCCGAGGCGACTGGCCTGCCCGTTCGCAAGGTTGGCCTTGATGCCGATGGATTGATCCGCATCGACGAGATCGCTGCGGCGGTATCGGATGCGAGCGCCGCAGGCCTCAAGCTGTTGGTTGCGGTGCACCTCGTCAACAACGAGACTGGTGTGATCCAGCCCGTCGACCAGATCGAAGTGCTGGTCGGGCCCACGCCGCATTATCTTTTCGTCGATGCCGTGCAGGGCTTCGGCAAGCTCGCGTTGGATTTCGCCGGCCGCGCGCCCGACATGGTGGCGGTTAGTGCCCACAAGATCGGCGGACCGATCGGGGTTGGCGCGCTGCTCATGAAGAACCATATCTCCAATGTCAGGCTGATCCCTGGCGGCGGACAGGAGACCGGCCGGCGCGGTGGCACCGAGCCTGCGGCGTTGATTGCTGCATTCGGCGCCGCGGCAGCGGCGTTTCCGACAGCCTATTACAATGCCGCAACGACCGAACTGGTCGAAGCTATCGAGAGCGGCATGCGATCGGTCGCACCGGATGTCGTGATCTTCGGTGCCGGTGTCGAGCGTATCGGAAATACAAGCAATTTCGCCGTGCCTGGGCTCAGCAACGCCGTCGCGATGATGGGCCTCGATCTGGCCGGACTGTCGGTCTCGTCCGGATCGGCGTGTTCGTCCGGCAAGGTCGGAGCAAGTCACGTGCTCGGGGCCATGGGTGTTGATAGTGCGCTGGGCGAAGCGGCGTTGCGGGTGAGTTTCGGATGGTCCTCCACGCGGGCCGATGCCGAGGCGTTTCTCAAGGGTTTCAGCGAAATCGTGACGCGCCATCGTGCCCGTCACGGCGTCGCAGCATAGGAAGAAGACAATGGCTGAGTACGACATCCCGACCTTGAAGGAAGAGATCGAGAAGGAGACCGTCGAGCAGGTGCTCGCGCTCGATGTCGACAAGTACAAGTACGGGTTCGAGACCAAGCTGGAGGTTGACCGTGCGCCTAAAGGCTTGAGCGAGGATACCATTCGCTTCATTTCGGCCAAGAAGGAAGAGCCGGAGTGGATGTTGGAGTGGCGGCTCGAGGCGTATCGGCGCTGGCTGACCATGGACGAGCCGACCTGGGCGAAGGTGCATTACCCCCAGATCGATTTTCAGGACATGTATTACTATGCGGCGCCGAAGGGCACCAACAAGCCGAAGTCGCTCGACGAGGTCGATCCGGCGCTGCTCGAAATGTACGAGAAGCTCGGCGTGCCGCTCAAGGAGCGCGAGCTGCTGGCCGGTGTCGAGCAGCCCAAGGTTGCTGTCGACGCGGTGATCGACTCGGTGTCGGTGGCCACCACATTCCGCGCCGAGCTCAACAAGATGGGCATCATCTTCTGCTCCATCTCCGAGGCCATCCGCGAGTACCCGGACCTCGTGAAGCAATATCTCGGCACTGTCGTGCCGGTGACGGACAACTACTACGCGACGCTGAATTCGGCTGTCTTCACCGACGGATCGTTCTGCTACGTCCCCAAGGGCGTACGCTGCCCGATGGAACTCTCCACCTATTTCCGCATCAACGAGGCGAAGACCGGCCAGTTCGAGCGCACGCTGCTGATCTGTGACGAAGGCGCCTATGTCAGCTATCTCGAAGGCTGCACCGCGCCCGCTCGCGCCGAGCATCAGCTCCACGCCGCAGTGGTCGAGCTGGTGGCGCTCAAGGATGCCGAGATCAAGTACTCGACGGTGCAGAACTGGTACCCGGGCGACAAGGAAGGCAAGGGCGGCGTCTACAACTTCGTAACCAAGCGCGGCGACTGCCGTGGCGAGAATTCCAAGATCAGCTGGACGCAGGTCGAGACCGGTTCAGCGATCACCTGGAAGTACCCCAGCTGCATCCTGCGTGGCGACAACAGCCGCGGCGAGTTCTATTCGATCGCCATTTCGAACGGCTACCAGCAGGTCGATAGCGGCACCAAGATGATCC
>CAYPYV010000018.1:0-29808 GCA_964414845.1 uncultured Devosia sp.
TTCTGCTTCAGCGGCCAGAGCAGGCGGCGGGCCTTGTCGAGATTGGCGTTGTCGGGCCAGCTGTTGAGCGGGGCGAAGCGCTGCTGGCCCTGTCCGCCGCCGCCGCGGCCATCGGTGATGCGGTAGGTGCCGGCCGAGTGCCAGGCCATGCGGATGAACAGGCCACCATAATGGCCGAAATCGGCGGGCCACCAATCCTGCGAATCGGTCATCAGCGCGGTGAGGTCGGCCTTCAGCGCCTTGAGGTCGAGTTTTGCGAACTCGGCGGCATAGTCAAAATGCTCGCCAAGGGGGTCCGACAGGGTCGAATTGCGATGCAGCATCGACAGATCGAGCTGCTTCGGCCACCAGTCGCGGTTGGCCCGGGCCGAGCGGCCATGGTCGACCGGACACTGGCCGGCCGTGGCTGGACCAGAGGAACTGGGGGCGTGGGGATCGCTCATCGTTGACACTCCAAATTGCTGCTGACGCCTTTATAGAGTGGCGCTTTCCATCGGGCCAATTGATTGTTGTGGAGGCTTTGATAAGCGGAAATTATCAAGTGGCGCATGGGGTGGCGCGATGACTGCGCCAGGCCCCAGTTTCGGCGTCACGACGGAATCCGAGCGGGCTTGCAGCCCATTACGCGATATATCCATAGACCTCCCTGGCGCGTTCGGGCGTCAGGTAGCCATTCTTTATGTCCGAGGCGATCATCTGGGCGGAGCGCTTCTTCGGATCGCCAAAGCCGCCGCCATTGGCGGTGACGATGCGGATCACGTCGTTGGTATTGACCACGACATTGGTGGCGAAGGCATAGCGCTCGACACGGCCGTCGGTGCGGCGGAGCTCGACATAGTTGAGCGAACCATCATTGCCGCCGGCAACGCCCCATGGCGGCATGCGCGAGCGGGTATAGCCGAGCGAAAGGAAGTTGTTGTCGCCCCGAACACGGTAGTGAACCTCGATACCCTTGCCGCCCCGGAACTCGCCCTCGCCGCCGGGCTCCGCGTTGAGTGCAACCTGATCGACGAACATGCCGTAACGGGCCTCGGCGATCTCGGCAGGGCAGTTGAAGGTTTCGCCATGGAAGCCGGAGAACTGCCCGGAGGGACCGTCGGCACTTTCCCAGGCACCCCAGCCGCCGACCTGCGGCTCGACGATGGTGTAGTGACGGCCGGTATCGGGATGCTTGCCACCCATGACAGTGCCGCAGATCGACGCGAAATTGCCCGCCGGCACGACGCCCGGGAAATGATGTGCCAGGGCGCGCAGGGTCATGTCGAAGAGGCGGATCTCGACTTCGGAATAGTAGCCGAGTGCGCCCGGCTCGACGACATGGAAGATGGTGCCGGGCTCGGTGATCACCTCGAGCGGACGGAAGCAGCCGCCATTGCCGGGTCCCTCCGGGTCGGTGAAGCTCTTGAACGCGAGTTGCAGCGCGATCTCGGTGCCTTCCCGGGAGGAGTTGTTCGAGCCTGCCTGCTTCGGGTTCCCTCGCAGGTCGACGCTGAACTTGTCCGGTGTGATGGTGAGCTTGAGGTGATGGGTGACGCCGGAATCCTGCTCCTCGGCATATTCGTACGTGCCGGGCGGCAATTGCCGCAGTGCGGCGCGGACGCGACGCTCGCCAAGGTCCATGTAGTCGGCGACGGCGGCGAGATAGGTATCGACGCCGTATTTCGCCACGAGCTCGAGCACGCGGCGCTCGCCGATGCGGAGCCCGGCGATCCCGGCCCAGAGGTCACCCTTGAGGAAATCCGGGAGTCGCGTGTTGACATAGAGGATGTCGAACACGGCCTGGTTCGGCACGCCTTCGGCGAAAAGCTTGACTGCGGGGATGCGGACGCCTTCCTGGAAGATCTCCGTGGCTTCGGACGACATCGAGCCCGGCACATTGCCGCCCACATCGTTCCAGTGCGCGATATCTGCCACCCAGGCGACCAGCCGGCCATCAGCGAAGACCGGCGCAGCGAGCACCATGTCGTTCAGATGCGTGACGCCACCATAATAGGGATCATTCGAGGCAAAGACGTCGCCAGGCCTGACGCTGTCGAGCGGGAATTTCTTCAGTATGCCTTTCACCGCCTTGTCGAGCACGCCGATGAAGGCTGGGATGCCGGCGCCAGAGGCGGCGATGTCGCCATTGGGGTCCAGTATGGAGGAGGAAAGATCCAGCACCTCGTAGATGATGGCCGACATCGAGGCCTTGCGCTGTGCGACGAACATTTCGTCGGCAGTGGCCTCGAGTGCGTTCTGGATGATGTCGTAGGTGACGGGGTCGTGGTCGAGCATCTTGTCAGCCCCGGATGGTGATGTGGATATTGCCATAGTCGTCGACATGCACCTTGTTCGCCGGGTGCACCACGACGGTCGTGCCCGGATCCTCGATGACGGCGGGGCCGGAGAAGGCCATGCCTGGCTCGAGCCTCGTGCCATCGTAGATGGTGGCCGAATGGACGCCTTCCTCGGCGTAGTCTACGTCGCGGCTGCCCTTGATGGCCGTAGCGATGGGTGCACCCGTGCTGGGCAGGGCGACAATTTCGAGCTTGCCGACTTCGGACGAAGCAATGAGATGCAGCCCGATGATTTCCACGCCCGCATCGAGCCGATAGGTATACTCACGCTCATAGGCGTCGTGGAAATCGGCAACCAGTTTTTCCATGATGGCGGCATCGGGTTTGCCATCGGCGAGACGCACCTCCACCGCGAATTCCTGGTTCTGGTAGCGGGCGCGGATGAAGGGAACCATGGTCACCTTCTCGGGGGCGATCTTCTCCCTCGCAAAGTCCGCGCGTGCACGGGCTTTGGTACGCTCGAGCAACCCGTCAAGCGCCGCAGCATTGTCGGCGTCCATCAACTCGGTGACGAAATAGTCACGCCTCAGGTCGCTCATCAGCATGCCCCAGGCCGAGAAGACCGGGGCGCCCCGGGGTACGACGACCTTCTTCACCCCAAGTTCCTGGCCGAGCGCGACGCCATGCATGGGGCCCCCGCCGCCGAAGACGACGAGGGTGAAGTCGCGGGGATCGTAGCCGCGATTTACCGAAACAAGCTTCAGCGCGTTGACCATGTTGGAATTGGCGATCCGGACGATGCCGCGCGCCACTTCGGTATTGGTCATGCCGAGCTTCTTTCCGAGCGCAGACAGAGCCGTTTCAAGTGCGGGGATATCGGCTACGACCTCGCCACCACAGAAATAGTCGCGGTTGATGCGTCCGAGCGCAAGATTGGCGTCGGTGGTGGTCGCGTTGGTGCCGCCGCGGCCATAGGCGGCGGGGCCAGGTATGGCGCCCGCCGATTTGGGGCCGACATGCAGCTTCTCGAAATCATCGACCCAGGCGATGGAGCCGCCGCCATTGCCGATTTCGACAAGGTCGACCACCGGCACCATTATCGGGTAACCGGCGGACTTGCCGTTTCGCTCGATCCAATAGTCGGTCTTGATCGCGACGTGGCCGCCCTTGATGAGCGAGCACTTTGCAGTGGTACCGCCGATATCGAGTGCGAGGACGTCGGGCTCGCCGATGATGCGGCCGAGTTCCGCGGCGCCCCAGAAGCCCGAGGCGGGGCCGGATTCGACCATGGTGATCGGGGTCTGCTTGATCGAGCCCACAGCGTCGACGCCGCAGTTCGACTGCATGATGTAGAGGCTGCCCTTGTAGTCGCGGGAGGCCAGGCCCTGTTCCAGCCGCTCAAGGTAGCGCTCGGCGGTGGGCTGCACATAGGCGGAAAGCACGGTGGTGGAGCTGCGTTCGTACTCGCGCCACTCGCGGGTGATCTGGTGCGAGGCGACGGCGGTAACCTCCGGCCAGAGGCGGCGCAGTTCGGCAAGCACCGCCTCCTCATGCGACGGGTTGGCATAGGCGTGGATAAGGCAGATGGCGACGGCGGTGACGCCTTCCGCCTTGAAGTCGGAAATGATTGCAGGCAGGCCGCCGAGATCGAGCGGCACCTGTATGCCGCCACGGAAATCGACGCGGCCGGGTACTTCGCGGCGGAGAAAGCGTTCCACGAAGGGTTTGGGCTTCTGGTACTTGAGATTGAAGAAATCCGGCCGGTTACCTCGCCCGATCTCCAGAATATCCCGGAAACCGGTGGTGGTGATTAGTCCAACCTTGGCGCCCTTCCGCTCTGTCAGTGCGTTGATGACCACCGTGGTGCCATGCGCGAAGAAATCCACGGCACCGATATCGACTTTGCCCTTTTCCAGTACCGCCAGCACGCCCTGCTCGAAATTCGGCGGTGTGGTGTCAGCCTTTTCCGTTCGGACGGTTTGCGCGCCGGTGCGGGTATCGGTTTCGAAATGCACGAGGTCGGTGAAGGTGCCACCAACATCGGTGGCGACGCGGGTAATGATATCGGGCATTCGGGGCCTCTCGATGAAGTCTTGCTGGGCACCGTGCGGCGCCCGGTCTGGTGGGGCGTCAGCGGCGACTGCCGGAGGCGGCGAGTGCCACGGCGAGTACGATGATCACGCCCGTCGTCAGATCCTTGAAGAACGGGTTGACGTTGAGGATGTTGAAGCCATTGCCGATGAGCGCCATCAGCAGGACGCCGGCAAAGGAGCGCCAGATGGCGCCGGCTCCGCCCATGATCGAGGTTCCGCCAAGGATGACCGCCGCTATGGCGTCGAACTCGAGCCCGATGCCGGCCTGAGGCTCGGCCATCGAGAGGCGGGAGACGGTGATGACGCCCGCGAGCCCCGCTGCCGCGCCCGAAATGGCGAAGGTAGTGACCTTTACCAGGTTGGTGCGGATACCCGAGAGCAGCGCGGCTTCCTCGTTGCCGCCAACGGCGAAGATGGCGCGGCCGAGCGTCGTGCGGTTGAGCACGAACATCATGAGCACCATGAAGCCGAGCATGATCAGCACGGCATAGTTCACGAGCCAGATCTTCTCGCGGCCCAGCCAGGCGAAGGATTCGATGCGGACCGGCAGGATCTTGCCGTTGGTCACGATGATGGCCATGCCGCGGTAGACAAGGCTGGTTGCCAGCGTGACGAGGAAGGAATGCACGTTGAAGGCGGTGATGATGATGCCGTTGATCGACCCCAGCACCATTCCGATGATGGGGCCAGCGATGATGCCGACCACAGGGTCGACATTGATGGCGAGCCAGCCGGCGCTTACCGCCGCAACGCCGAAGATGGCGCCGGTGGAAAGATCGAAGCCGCCACCGATGATCACCAATGTCAGGGCAAAGGAGACGATGAAGAGGGGCGTCGACTGGTTGAGGATGTTGAGCAGGTTGCGCGGCGTAAAGAAGGAGCCCGATGCCAGGCTGAGGAGGATGAGCATCAGGGCGATGATGATCAGCACGCCATAGTCGCGCACGATGTCGCCGAAACTGAGTTTCTGCCTCGGACGGGCAGGGGACTTTTGGGCGAGATCGGTCATTGGCGGGCAGCCTCCTTGAGCGGAGAACGACGGGACTGTTCGAGAAAGACGGCGTTGAGCGCGGTCTCGACGGTGAGGTCAGCAGAGCGGCGCTCGGCGAAGATGCGGCCCTCGCTCATGAGATAGGCGCGGTGCGAGAGGTTGATGACTTCCTCTAGCTCGGACGAGATCAGCAGAACGGCGGTGCCCTGGCGGGCGAGATCGGCGATGAAGGAATGGATGCGCTGGCGTGCACCGATATCCACACCGCGCGAGGGCTCGTCGAGGATCAGCAGCTTGGGCCTTGCCACCGCCCACTTGCTGAGCAGAACCTTCTGTTGGTTGCCGCCCGAATAGCGCAGCACGCGGCCATCGACATGGGCCGGGACGATGCCGAAATGTGCGATCATGTCCTCGACGCGGCGGGTCTCGCGGCGGCGGTTGATGACGCCCATGCGACTGATGGCCGACAGGGTGCCGAGGCTGATGTTCGGTCGGGTCGTCTGGGTGAGGACGAGGCCCTGCTTTCTCCGATCCTCGGGGACGAGGGCGATGCCGCTGGCTAGCGCATCACGGATGCCCATTCGGCGCTGCTCGACCCCGGCGATGAGGTACTCGCCCGAAAGAATTGGATCGGCGCCGAAGATAGCGCGGGCAATTTCGGTTCGGCCGGAACCGACCAGCCCGACAAGGCCGACGATCTCGCCGGGGCGGATCGAAAGCGAAATTCCGGAAAGTCCGGTGCGGGTCGAGACATTGCGCAGTTCGACATAAGGCGCTGCCGTCTCGGGTGGCGGTGGCGGCAGCTCAGGCCAGAGGATCTCGCTTTCCCCGCCGAGCATGGAATCGACCAGTGTCTGCTTGGTCTCGCCAGCGATGGGCGATGTGCGCACCACTTCGCCGTCGCGCATGACTGTGACATTGTCGCAATTGGCAATGATGTGGTCGAGGAAGTGACTGACATAGATGACTGTCTTGCCCTGGGCGGTAAGCCGCCGGATCACCTCGTGCAGGCGATCGGCTTCATCCTCGGTCAGCGAGGATGTGGGCTCGTCCATGATGATGACGCGCGCGTCTCTGGCGATAGCGCGCATGATCTCGACCTTCTGGCGCTCGGCAATACGGAGCGTCGCGACTTCAGCGAGCGGGTCGAGGCCGAAATCACAGGTCTTTTCGAGGGCGGCGAAGCGCTCGAGATCGCCCTTGACCAGCACGCCGGCCCGGTTGGATTCGAGGCCGAGAAAGACGTTCTCGACCACGCTCAGGCGCGGGACGAGCTGTAGTTCCTGGTGGATCATGGCGACACCGAGCTTCAGCGCCTCGCGCGGCGAGAAGCGCGTAACCCGGTGGCCGAAGACCTCGACGGTACCGGAGTCGGGCGTGTAGTAGCCGCCGATGATCTTGCCAAGGCTCGATTTGCCCGCGCCATTTTCGCCGACAAGGGCGTGCACCGATCCGGCGCGGATTTCGACCGCGATGTCGCGCAGAATCTGCGTCCCCGAAAAGCTCTTCGAGACGCCGTGCACGTAAATTGCGGAGTCGCTCTTGCTCAATTCAGCCTGCCTTGCCGGGGGGTGCGGACCGGGGGAATCCCTCCGATCCGCGAGTGAGTATTATGGATCAGCCCTGCCACTCGGCCTTGAAGTCCGGGTGGGCGTCGAGCCATTCCTTGCCGACGATGGTCGGGTTGGTGGCCTTGGAGGCCGGATCAATCCAGTTCGGGACGGTCTCGCCCTTCTTGGCCTTGATCAGAGCTTCGGCGGCGTAGAAGCCCTCGGAATAGGGGTAGCCCGACAGAGTCGCATCGAAGATGCCAGCCTTGATCTTGTCGACGGTGATGGCGTTGAGGCCGCCACCGATAAGGTAGATGGGTTCGATCGGGATACCGGCATCCTTAAGCGCGATCTCGACGCCGAGCAGGTGCTGATCGGCGTTCGACAGCACGACATCGATCTTCGGGTTGGCCTGGAGAATATCCTGGAAGGCGGTCAGCGACGCATCGGGGCTGTAGCTGCCTTCGCCGGTCGCAACAATCTTGATGTTGGCATGCTCACCCAGCACCTTGGTGAAGGTGTTGTAGCGCAGGTTGTCGAACGGGAACTGCAACTGACCGATCATGATGACGGTATTGCAGGGGTCCTTGCCCTCGCAGAACTTCACGACTTCGTTGGCCTGCGCCGTGGCGCCATCGACCGGGTTCGACGCGGCCGTGGTGGTGAGGCCATTGACCTGCGGCGTCATGACGGTGAGATCGGGACCGACTGGAAAGAGCACGGAGGCGACGAGCAGTCCTGCGCCTGTGGCTTCTTCGAGCGCAGTCGCGATGCCCACGGTGTCGTTGGGGGCCACGATGATGCCGTCGAAGCGGCCGCCCGCGACAATATCCTCGACCTGCTTATACTGGGTGGCGGCGTTGAACTCGCCGTCGAAGATTTCGACTTCCACATTGCCGGCGGCCTTGGCGGCGGCCTGCACGCCCTGCCAGGTGGCATCGTTATACCCGTTCTGGCTGGATGCAGCCAGGAAGGCGAGACGAATAGGCTTATCCTGAGCCATGGCCACCGCGGGAACGAACGCGGCGGCGAGCATCAGGGCGGCTATGAACTTGCGGGTCATCCTGTTTCTCCTGTTTCGGGACGCTCTGAGCTTCCCCGTCGTTGAAAGGCGCTGTTACCGCGCCCCTTGTCGGACCGGCCCCCCTCGGGCCCGTTCCGGAAGTCATCCCTCCATGGCTGCAGCCGAAACGGCGCCGTCGCCATGGAAATTCGCCGTCTCTGCGCCCTCGCGATGGAGCAGGAGGAAGGCCAGCGTCGCAACCGGCTGCCAGGCCATGGCGGCGGCGACACGGGCCTCGGTAAAGTGCCCCTTGCGATGCAGCAGGTTGATGGTGCCGATCACCTCGCCATCGGCGATGGCGGGCAGGTTCATGTTGGATTCAAAGCCGAGCGACTGGATCTTCTGCCAATCGAAGAAAACCGTCGCGATCTCCTCGATGCTGGTCGAACGGAACGGCCTTTTCCCGGCGATGACTGTGTCGAAATATGTATTGCGATCGAGACGCTTGAAGTTGCCGGTGGGATAGGCCTCGGCGTCGTCGGTGAAGACCCGGCGGGACCGCATGTTCGCGAGATCGTAGACCGAAGCGGTCGTCAGCAGGGAACCCGCGGCTTCGTGAAGGCCCGCTCGGCAATAGCCGAATACCGCAGCTGCGGCGCTGTGACCTCGTGCCAGCGAGAAGGCGTGGGCGAGATCCGGGGCGCTCACAGCATCCAACCAGCAATCAGGCGGCAGCTATCGAGGCGAGGCACAGGCGTCTCCGTTTCGCATTAGGGGAAATGAAACAGATATTCACTTTGTCGACAAGACGAATTCGGACTGTCGACAGGTCACTCGTGTCCTTGGTCAGGCAGGACGCAGCCGACACCACCGGGCGATGAAGCGGGCAATGACGGCCGTGGTCCTTTCCAGGCTCGCGAGATCGACGGCTTCGGTCGGTGCGTGCAGTCCGACTCCGTGGCCCCCGTAACAGAGGGCCGGAATGCCGTAGTAGAGATCGTAAAAGCGGGTATCGCTGGTGGCAGTCATGATGAGCGGCTCGAGCGCGGTGCCGATGACCTGCCGATGGATATCCGAAAGAACGGCCTCGGCCTCGGTGCCCGGGTGGAAAACATGGCCGTCCGCCTGAAAGCCGATCCAGCTGAGGTCAGGCATTCGTGCATCCAAGGCGTCAGCGCAGGCGCGGACTGCTTCGATTATCCGGGTGCGGACGTCTTCGAGCCGATGGCCGGGAAGGACCGAAAGCCGGCACTCCAGTTCGCACCATGAAGGGACAGAGCCCAGCCAGTCGCCGCCGCGAATCTTACCGGGGTTGAACTTTACCGGGTTAGGGACAGAGCCAAACCAAGGATGCGCCTTCGCCTCGTCATTGATGGTGGCGGTAAGGGCGGCGAGTGCCGCGATATAGCGCGTGGCGGCAAGAATGGCGTGTCCGCCATCGCTGGCGCCGGCCAGGATATGACCGGGTTTTCCCAGGATTCGAAGGCGGAACCAGACTGAGCCGAGTTCGGCGCGGATCAGCTTGTGGCCGGTACTTTCCGGGATAAGGGCGGCATCCGCACGATAGCCGCGGGCAAGGGTGGATAGCGCGCCGTTGCCGGTGCACTCCTCTTCGGAGACTGTTTCGATATGGACGCGTGCAGAAGGAACGGCACCAAGGCCCCGGAGGGCATCAAGCGCGAAGACCATTGCAGAAACGCCGGCCTTCATATCCGCAGTGCCACGGCCGTGCATGAAGCCATCGATGAGCGAGGGTGTGAAGGGCGCGCGCGCCCAGAGTTCCGGAGCGCCCGTCGGGACGACATCGATATGCCCCTGCAGGATCAGAGACCGGCCTTCGGGCTCGGCGACGTCGTGGGTAGCCACCACCTGTACTGCCCGCGAATAGTCGGCATCGACGACCGGCGAAAACCCCGGAAGGTCGCGGATGGCGTCTAGATCGATGGTGTATCTGTCGACATGCCAGCCGCGGGCCGAGAATTCGGAGGCGAGCCAATCCTGACAGGGGCCCTCGTTCCCGCGGGTCGAGTTGAAGGCGGCAAGGGTCGTGAGCCATTCGACCTGCAGGCCGAAGCCGCGCGTCACCGCCTCGTCGATGGCCTTCGGATCGAGCTCCATTTCGCCCCCTACAGCGGCAACGACCTTCCGCGCCTACTCAGAAAGTTCTTGTCGACAGATTGTCGGCTGAAAGTTATAGAGACCTTCGAGCGATGTGCAATGTGCTTTCGCTCCCGCCCAGACCTTACGTTTGCCGGAGTGCATTCATGGCTTCCAGCCCGTTCAGGGGGTGTATCCCCGCCCTGATGACCCCTTGCCGTCCCGACAGGACGCCGGATTTCGATGCCCTTGTGAAAAAGGGGCGCGAACTTATCGACCTCGGGATGTCGGGCGTCGTGTATTGCGGCTCGATGGGCGACTGGCCGCTACTGACCGATGCCGAGCGCATGGAAGGCGTAGAGCGCCTGGTCAAGGCTGGTATTCCAGTGATTGTCGGCACCGGCGCAGTAAACACCAAGGTTGCGGCAGCGCATGCGGCGCACGCACAGAAGGTGGGTGCGGTGGGGCTGATGCTGATCCCCCGCGTTCTGTCGCGCGGGAGTTCGGTCGCGGCGCAGAAGGCGCACTTCAAGGCACTGCTTTCGGCGGCACCCCAGCTGCCTGCGGTGATCTACAACAGCCCCTATTATGGCTTCGCGACACGGGCCGATCTGTTCTTCGAACTGCGCGCCGAACACAAGAACCTCGTCGGGTTCAAGGAGTTCGGCGGCGAGGACGACCTGACCTATGCCGCCGAGCACATTACCAACGCAGACCCCGAGCTGTCGCTGATGGTGGGCGTCGATACGGCCGTGTACCACGGTTTCGTGCAGTGCGGCGCGACGGGGGCGATCACCGGCATCGGCAATTGCCTGCCGCGCGAAGTGCTGCACCTGGTCAGCCTCTGCGAGCAGGCCAAGGCCGGCGATGCGGTCGCGCGGATCAGGGCAAAGCAGTTGGAAGAAGCGCTGATGGTGCTTTCGAGCTGGGATGCCGGTCCGGACCTCGTACTGTTTTTCAAGTACCTGCTCGAGCTCAATGGCGAGGACGAGTACAAGCTGCACTTCAATGAAAGCGACTCGCTGAGTCCTTCGCAGAAGCGTCGTGCCGAGACGGCGCTCGAGCGTTTCCGCACCTGGTACGGCAACTGGGCTCAGTGACGGAAATCTGGCCGCGTCACAGCTGGTGACGTGGCTCCTCCTGGCAGACCTGAATCCACCGACTGGGCCGGCAGACAGTGGTGACCCTTCGGGCAGGATCAGGGATTGGTGACGTCCAGCTTGAGTCCCTCCGCGTCCCGCTCGCAGAGGAGAGTGCCGTCCCTGACTGTCAATCGGGCCCAATGGATGGTGCTGCGACGGGTTGCTGCGTCGTTGAGTTCGGCGGTGTGGTGCACAGTTGACGCAGGGTGTGTGAAGTAAATGAGCGCCGCCCAGCCGTCCTGCACAACGACATCCGCGTGCCGCCCGAAGTCGCGGTCGCCGGGGTCCGCGCCTGGCTGGTCGAGGATGAGGCCCTGTCGGGTCCAGGTCACGGCGTCATCGGAGCGGAACACTGCCTGGCCGCGCCATTCGTCGACGACCATCCACCAGAAGCCGCCGAGCTGGAAAACATTCGGGCCCTCGTGACCATTGCCGCCCTGACGATTCCCCGGAATCGCGATGCCCGCATTGGTCCAGTGGTAAAGGTCGGGGCTGGTTGCGACGCCGGTACAGGAACCATTGCCTTCGTCTTTGTACCACAGGCGGTAGAGCCCATCGGGACAGTGGGCGACCGCGGCATCGATGACGAAATCGGATGCAAGGGCGATCGGCCCAACGCGAGTCCATGTTTCCAGATCCGGGCTCGTGAAGTGGACGATGTGGCGCGGAAAGCCCGGCCAACGGTCGGGCGTGCCGCTGATATAGCTCAGGTACATGTGGTACTGGCCTTCAGCCCAGATCACCTCGGGCGCCCAATGGGTATTGAGGCCGGCATCAGCAGGGTCGTCGAGGCCAGCGACCGTGCCGCGATAAGCCCAGGTTGCGCCGCCATCGGTGGAGACGGCGATGCCGATCGGGCTGCCATGCACCCATTCGACGCCCGGGCCCTGATGGGCGGCGCGGCGCACGGTGTAGAACATCCAGAGCTCGCTGGTGCCGCGACGATGGATGACGGTGGGGTCGGCGGCACCGTCGAGGATAGGGTCGGCGTAGATCGGGCGGGACATCAGTCGGCTCCGGCGCGGGTGGGTTCAGGTGATGGTGATTTCGAGATTCGGCCCCGCGAGCGGCACCAGCACACGGTAGAGCGTGTCGGGCCAAGCGCGGCGCAGGCGCGGATCGGTGATGGGCAGGGTTTCGAGAGTGCACGGCCCCGCGCCGGTGAGGGTGAGCGTCGCAAGGTCGGGGAGACTGATGCGGCCGGGGTCCAGATCAGGGCGGGTGGCGAACATCAGAGAAAGGGTCGCCGGCAGGTCTCCGTCGTGGTGATCGGCAATGGTCACGGAATGGTTCTTCTCCAACCTGACCGTGCGACGATAGGCCCGCAGCAGCGCTTCGGGCGGATAGGCGCCGGCGATATCCATCGAGATCTCCGCGGTGTCGGCACCAAAATGGGTAACTACTTCACGAGCGGCGAAAGTCTTGCCCGGCGACTGCATCACCTTGCCGAAGGTTGGCAGGTTGTGGAAGGCGGACTGCATGGTCCAGATGTCGTAGCGGTCGGCAGAAAAGGTCTTTCTGGTATAGGTCTCGACGCCGACATCGATCAGTACCGGGTGGCCATGTCGGTAAAGGATGACGCTGCCGACATCGTTGTGGTTGTGGCCATCGCCATTGTCGCCAGCCTTGACCGCAAGCGCGAAGCTCTCGTCGCGGGCGGTGAAGAGGCCGACGCTGGGCAGGAAGGTATCGGGCTTGGTGATGGGCCGCGACGGGTGTGCGGCGAGATCGGGCGCGGCGAACGCGGCCTGCACGCGATAGAACAGATTGATCTCATCCGGCAGCGTGGCGTGGCGATCCTCGGCCCGGTCGGCGGCAGCGAAATCGGCGAGCAAGGCGGAGCCGACGGCCTTCCCGAACAGATATTCGCGGGCGCCGCAGCGTTCGACCACGGCGGACGAATCCGCGAAGTTGAAGTAGCGCGGGCCATCGACATGCATGTGGACGATGTATTCGGCCATGTTGCGGAGCTTATCGTGGCCCCAGAGCGGCGAGAGCCTGCCGGCGCAGGCGCGATCGAGCACCAGCAAGGCGTTGAACAGGCAGAGGCCGGCGTGGCGGTAGTAGAGCACCCCTTCCTCGCAGGCGCCGTCGTCGCCGTAATCCTTGAGGAAGGCGTCGAGGCTCCCGGCGGCTTTCGCCACGACGGCGGCGCGGACATCCTGCGGGGTGGGTCGGGTGAAGGTGGCGATAAGCACGTTCTGGGTACACCAGGCCGTCCAGTTGTTCATCTTTTCGTCGCCGTTACCCATCCACCAGAAGTGGCGGGTGAGATAGGGACTGAACAGCCGAGCCTCGAGTTCGCGATCCAGGCGTGCGACGAGTCCGGGCACGGTCGCTTCAAGGGCGGGGCCGAGCATTTGCGCCGCGACGGCGAGCTGCGCTGCGGTTTCGGCGGCGAAGAGATCGATCACCGGCTGGTCCGGATCGGGCAGTGGCAGGCGCGGCCCGCCGCGAACAAGAGAATTATGGGCGGGCAGCTGCCAGCCGGATTCTTCGCAGATGAGCCAGATGCCCTCGGCGATGCGCGGCAGGAAGCGGCCGCTGCCCTCGACGCATTCAGCGAGAACCAGGGCGTTGAGCTGACGACGGCGGGCGAAATAGGGCGTTTCGTAGCCGATCCTGTCGCCTGTGCGGGAGAAGGCGAGCCAGTCCTCAAGATGCAACATCTGGAAAGGCGTCGCGAGGGCGGCTTCGCCCTCGGCGATGAGCGGCATCCGCACCCAATCCGGCAGGTCGGACCATGTGCCCGGCGCCGCGACAAAATCCTGGAGGTGATCCGGGAGATCGGCGAGGGCCGGGACGACCATGGCGGGGTTGGTGGTCACGCTGCGACGTCGACTGGCGGCAGGCCGGGCACGCTGAGGCGGAGCTGTGTGCCGGGCGTGACGAAGACAATGAGGCGGCCGTCGAGCGTGCTCCGGGCGTTGGAAGCGTAGGGCGTGTTATCGGCGAGGTCGCCGTTTTCGAGCCCGAGCAGGCGGCCGCCTTCGACTTCCGCGGTGATGACGAGGTCGGGCGCGGCGATCTCCCCTGCCGCGTCGCGAAGGGTGATTTCGACCTGCACGACCTGCCCCACGGGCAAGCCGGCGGCCGTGGCGCGGTGGGCGGCCTCAGTGGGCGCCTGCCAGATGGCAGTTTCGATCCGCACAGCCGCCCCATGCTCGGCGAGCACGTCACGCGCGACTATTGCGCCATCGCGGCGGGTTTCGAGGACGAGCGGCGCGCTGCGCGGCATGGTGACGGCCGTCCAATAGCCATTCTCGCCATCCCAGCTGAGCGGGATTTCGACACCGTCGCAGGTCAGCGTCGGAGTGTCATTGGCAAAGCAGAGGATCTCGACCGGCTCGCTGCCCGAACCGCCCCAATTGCGGCCGATGGGGTGCGACCAGAAATTCTTCTCTGCTGCCTCGGCGAAGGGGCGTGTGGCGATATAAGCGGTGGGTTCGGAAGACCACCAGGAGCGCCGGAGGTGGTAGGTGTGCTTCTCGAAGCCGGCAAGGTCGAGTAGGCCTGCGCCTGAGCCGTGGATCGGCCAGCCATGCGCCTCGCCCAAATAGTCGATGCCTGTCCAGAGATACTGGCCGCCGATGAACGCATTGTCGGTGACGGCGCGCCAATCCAGATAGCGGTGGCCGTTTTCGCTGCCGATGATCGGCAGATGCGGGAATCGGACATGATCCTCGGGATAGAGGTGTTCCTTGTAGTTGTAGCCGATCATGTCGAAGAGCCCGACAAGACCCGTGCGTGTCGAGAGCTCGGGATAGGCGGCGCCGAGGGTGACCGGCCGCGTCGTATCGCGTGACTTGACGATATCGATCAACTGCTTCGCGATGGTGGGCAGGCGGCGCGCGTCCGGGCGGTTGGGATCGTAGGAGCGCTGGCGGGCAGTCTTGCGCGCATCATTGTTGCCGGTCATTTCGGCAAAGAGCGGGCTCGCATAGGGATCGTTCGGATAGTCGATCTCGTTGCCGATACTCCATGCGATGATCGAGGCATGGTTGCGGTGCGCGTCGACCATGTTTTCGAGATCGGCTTTGTGCCAGGCGTGGAAATCCTTCGCGTAGCCCTGATGGCGCGGTGGGTAGACATTGTGGCCCTGCCACCACTTGTTCTTGGGGTTCTCCCACTCGTCGAATGCCTCGTCGATGACGAAGAATCCGAGCGCATCACACAGCCGATAGAGCGTCGGATCGTGCGGGTTGTGGGCCATGCGGATGCCATTACAACCCATTGCCTTGAGCTTAAGAAGGCGTCGCAGCCAGACTTCCGCCGGGACTGCCGTACCGAACGGACCGGCATCCTCATGCAGGCACACGCCCTTCAGAGTGCGCGGCTCGCCATTGATGAAGAAGCCCAGGTCGGGGTCGAAGCGGAAAGTCCGGATGCCGACGATGTCGGAGTAATCGGCACGACGCTGGGTTCCGGCTTCGGTCCACTCCAGGTGCGAGGTGAGCCGATAAAGCGACGGGTCGGTATCGCTCCAGAGCTGTGGCTCGGCGAGGTCGAGGGTGACTGTAGAGGTCGCGCGGCCGCCCGGGGCAATGTCGAGGCTGTCGGAGATGACATGGATGTGGCTGGTCTTCAGCGACTTGAGCTCGTGGCGCAGGCGAACAGTTACGGGCGCTGCGAGATCATTCGCGAGCGTTCCGACTATGCGCACGCTTGCCTCGGCCCGGTCGGCCGAAAGTGTGGTGAAGGCAAGTCCGTATTCTGCAAGGCGCACATGCTCATGCAGCTCCAGCGTCACGGTCCGCGTGATGCCGGTCCCATTGTACCAGCGGGAATCCGAGATGTCGGTGTGCTCCACCCGCACCGAGACAATGAGTTCGTTGCTCTCGGTGTAGGAGAGCAGTTCGGTAATGTCGAACGAGAACTCGGCATAGCCAGAGGGACGGCCACCGACATGGTAGCCGTTCACCCAGACCTGCGCGTTCTTGTAAACGCCAGCGAATTTGAGCCGCACGTGTTTGCCGGCGACTCCTCCGATTTCGGCAAGCGCGACTCGGGCCCGATACCAGCCTATGCCGCCCGGAAGGTACCCGGTGCCGCTCGACAAGTGTTCGGCGAAGGGCTGCTCGATGCTCCAGTCATGCGGCACGGCAACAATACGCCAGGCGATGTCGTCAAAGCCCTTGGCCCAGGCGTCGGGTTCGTCTCCCAGTAGGAAGCGCCAAGAGCCGATAGTGTGGGAAATCATGCGTGGCTCCTATGGCTTCGCCGTGGCGGCGATCAGTTCGCGGAAGATCCGATTGAAGAGAAAGCCGTTGGCGACAGCGATGCCGGCAAAGCCGAACATGAACCAGAAGAGGCCGTAGCCGGTGGCGGCAGGGAAGAGGATTGTGACGATGAGACTCAATCCCGAGAGCGCGAGCGCGCCAAGGGCGGTCAGCGGGTGCTTCCAGGAAAGGAGGCGCGCGTTGCGCAACACCTGACGCGTCGAGCCTTCAAACTGTGCGAGATAGGGAAACACGAAGATCGCTGTGGTCGCGAAGCTGAAGGCCAGCAGATACCACACAATCAGCAACGCAAAATTCAATCCCGTGCCAAACGGCAGGTTGGGCAGGACCGCGTACCACGCCCCGAGTACGGCGCCGAAGCCCGCAAGGAGCATTGCGATCCAGGTTGCCTGGTAGAAGTTGCGCCGGAATGAGCGGCTGAAGTCACCCATCACAGAGTTGCATTCTCCACTGGCGATGCGGAGGGCGGTGAAGTTGAGCGCAGTGAGGGCCGCGCCGAAAGTGACGACAGGCAATGAAGCGACGACGAACAATAGGTTGAGTATCATGATGTCGGCGAGCCGAGTGAGCCCGCGCATCAGAGGGGATTCGGGCGAGAACAGGGTGACCACGCGACGAGTCCTCCAAGGCAAAGGGCGGCCCGCGCCGGAGCGGGGCCGCCCAGTGATTTCAGGTGATTACTTCAGGCCGCGGGCGGCGGCCCACTTGTCGATGTCCGCCTGCACCGAAGCGACGGCTTCATCCCAACCCACTGCCTTCAGCTTCTCGCGCATTTCGGCGATGGCTGCTGCGGGGTCTTCGAACTTGCCGTACTCGAGCTGCGGCAGGTACTCCGAGAGCACGCCGCCAATGGCCGCCAAGGTCGGATCGATGGCCGACTTGGAGACGATCAGGGTCGAGTAGGGGTAGTCCTTCGCCTGCGCATCCAGGGCTGCGATGACTTCGGCCTTGTTGGGCGCATCCGAGGTCTTGGGCGGCTCGAACTCGTCCATGCGGCCCCACCAGAAATTGGTGCCGAGGCCATCGGTCGAAGAATCGTACCCCTCCGGGTACCCGAGCTTGCCGTCGGCGGTGAGAACATAGTCGGTGCCCTCGATGCCGAAGTTGAACAGCATGTAGTTTTCTTTGTCGTTTCGGATGAGGTCATAGACCTCGAGCGCCTTCTCCGGGTTCTTGGAACTCGCGCTGACGGCCATGGCGCCATGCGTGAATATGTCCTTGAAGAAGTTTCCGTTTTCCTTGCCCCACCAGAAGAACTTGGGGTCGGAGCCCGGCTGCTTGGTGTTCATGTTGTTGACGATCTGCGTCACGTAGGTCTGCGTGTGGTGCTGGTCGGCACCCGAGCGCCCTGCGTAGAATTCCTCACGCGTATCGCCATCGTAGTTCAGTGCATCCTCGCGCCAGACGCCGATCTCGTTCCACTTCTTGGTGAGCTGGGCTGCAGCCAGCAGTTCGTCGCCTTCCATCAGGTAGGAGGTGACCTTGTAGGGCTCCTTGGCGGAAGTCTGGAATGGGAAGAAGTTCCCTGCGGTCACCTGCTGCAGGGTCTGCAGGTCCGTATGGCTCTGCACATAGGCGGCGAGGATGGCGTCCTTGCCGGCAGATGCCGAGGCGTCCCACGGATAGACCTCAGGCTTGTTCTTC
The DNA here is from genome assembly GCA_964414845.1 of uncultured Devosia sp. Lineage (GTDB taxonomy): Bacteria > Pseudomonadota > Alphaproteobacteria > Rhizobiales > Devosiaceae > Devosia_A. The sequence goes on from CAYPYV010000018.1 coordinate 18,037, forward strand.
TTGATCCAGTCGAAATAGGTGGTGAAATCCTCGAGCTTCGAAATCTCGCCGTTGGCGAAGCCGGCTTCCCTCGCCCAGTCGCCGCGGTAGAAGAAACCATGGTTGGTATACTGGGTATAGTTGTCTTCAGGGATGAAGTAGATTTTCCCGTCGAACTTGGTCAGATCCCAGTGACCTTTCGCGTCAACCTGCGCCCACGTCTTCGGTGCATGGGTCTTCAGCATTTCCTCGGAAAGGGGCAGGAAGGCGCCCTTTTCTGCATTCTCCCAGCCGAAGAGCCAGTCCGTGGCGGTGGCGATCAGGTCGACATTGTCGTCGCCCGAAAGCAGCTGCACATTGTACTGGGTCTGCCAGTCCGCCCACTCGATATAGAACAGGTCGAGCTTGGCGTTGGCCTGCTTCAGCAACCGCTCGTTGAGCTTTTCCAGCATGGCCTCAAGGCGGCCATTGGTGGGCTTGTTGCCGAGGGTCAGCATGGTGATTTCGGTCGGTGCATCCTGGGCCTGTGCACCCGCCACGAGGGCTGAACTGCTGACACCCAGCGCCAGAAGCGCTGCGCCAAGCTTCACGATAGTCCTGCGTTTCATTGTTAGTCTCCTCCTAGGGACGAAAAGCCTGTGCGGTGGTTTTGCCCCGTGAAATCGGGGACTTGCGGGTCATCCTTTCACCGCACCGATGGTGATGCCGCTGACGAAGTATTTCTGGACGAAGGGGTAGAGCAGCAGGATCGGGCCGGTAGCCACGATGGCGCTCGCCATCTTCAGGGTGTTGCTGGGCAGGTCGGTAATGCTGACATTCGCCCCGGCCATCGAATTGCGGAGGGCATTGGCCGTGTTGATGACGTTGTAGAGCAGGTATTGCAGCGGCTTGAACTCGACCGTGCTGCCCAGGTAGATCGACGACAGGTACCACTCGTTCCAGTAGCCGAGTGCCAGGAAGAGCCCGACCGTAGCCAGCGCCGGCTTCATGATGGGCAGGCAGAGCTGCCAGAAGATCCGAAAATCGCCAGCCCCATCGACCTTCCCGCTTTCGATGACCTCGTAGGGCACCGTCCGCATGAAGTTCTTCATCAGGATGATGAGCCATGGCGTCATCAGAAGCTGAAGGAACACCGCCAGATATGATCCGCGGAGCCCCAGATCGCGCGCGATCCAGAGAAAGGTGGGCGCAAGCCCAGCCGAGAACAGCGTAGTGAAGTAGATGAAGAACGAGATGTGGTTCCGGAAGGGAAAGTCCTTCCGATGCAGGGCATAGCCCGTCATCGCGATGGTGAAGAGGCCGATTGCCGTGCCCGTCACCGTCATGGTGATCGTCACGATATAGCTGCCGATGATCTGCCGCGGGGCGTTGAAGATGAACTGGTAGGCGGTGAGGGTGAAATCCTTGGGGAACAGGCCAAAGCCTGTTCGGCGGATTTCATCCTCGCTCGACAGTGACGCCGAGAGCATCATCACGAAGGGCAGGAGGCAGAACAGCGCGAAGAGCGTCACCACCGTATATGATATTGAGCGCAGCACCAGTTCGCTGCGGTCGAGCCGGATGGCACTTGATCGGGACGACATGGCGGCTGTCGCCGCCGCGGGTTCAGAAGAGCGCATAGTCGCGATTGATCCTTCTGACGATCCAGTTCGCCGTCATGACAAGGGCAAAGCCGAACAGCGACTGGTAGAGGCCGACAGCCGTGGATGTGGTGAAGTTGTTCTGACTCAAGACCATTCGGTAGACCGAGGTCTCGATGATGTCGGTGGTCTGGAACAGGCTGGCATTGTTGCCCACGAGGTTCCAGAACAAGCCGAAATTGCCGTGCATGATGCCGCCCAGCGAGAACAGCACAAGGATGATGAAGGTGGGCTTGAGGCTCGGCAGGGTGACGTGGCGGATGCGCTGCCACGCCGAGGCGCCGTCGATGGCGGCAGCCTCGTAAAGACTGCGATCGATACCCATGATGGCGGCGAAATAGACGATGGAGCCGTAGCCGGTCGACTGCCACAGGTGCACTGTGATGATGATCAGTGGCCAGATGCCTGCCATCGAGTAGATCTTGATGGGATCGCCGCCGGTCTGCTTGATCAGCGCATTGATGGCGCCGGTATCGTAGTTGAGCAGGTTGAAGGCGATGACGCCGACAAGGACAGCCGATATGAAAAAGGGCAGAAACATCGCTGCCTGGCTGATCTTCTTGAAGAAGGCCGAGCGGATCTCGTTGAGCATGATCGCAATGGCGATCTGCAGGATGTTGCCGAGCACGATGAAGGCGAGATTGTAGAGAATGGTGTTGCGGGTCAGGGTCCAGAGCTGCCCCGACTTGATCAGGAACTCAAAGTTCTTGAAGCCCACAAAGGGGCTGCCGAAGATGCCGTCCCGGTAGTTGAAGTTCGTGAAGGCGATCCATGCGCCGGGCATAGGCGCATAGTTGAACACGAGGAAGAACAGGATGGCCGGCACGCACATCAGCAGCAGCACGCGGCTATCGACCGCTTGTCGCCACAGGCTCTTCTGCTTCGGAGGCGGGCCGTTGCTGGTCATCCGCACGTCTCCAATATCCGCCGGGCAACCGACGGCAAACCGCAACAAGGCTAGCGCGACGCCAGCGTGAACATGGTCTGGCGGAGGCCTGCGCATGCGTGCGCGATCCGGCAAGAGCCGGCCAACAACAATGTCATGCAATCCTCCCAGACGAGGGCGATCGTTGTCGCCCTGCCGCTATTGTTAGCGGCAGCCGGAGAGGAGCGCAACTCTTCAGTAAATGTTTAGTGTGCGAAAAATCACTCGGGTCGCGGACGGGTGCTACCACGCCAGCGGAGGCTGGTCGCGAGCACCAGCCGCTTGCGCAACTGACGGCCGCCCACCTGCTCGAGTAGGAGTTCGACGGCCGTCTCACCGATCTCCTGCGCGGCAAGGTGCACAGTTGTAAGCGGTGGGTTCATGAACTGGGCGCCGGATATGTCGTTGAAGCTGGCCACCGCGATATCCTCAGGAATGCGAAGGCCGAGTTCATGGATGGCGCGGTATGCGCCGATCGCCATATTGTCGTTGGCGGTGATGAGCACCTCGGGCCGGTCAGGTTCGGAAAGCATCTGGCGTGCGAGGTGGTAGCCGCTCTCCTCGGTCTTGGAACCCGTCAGGCAGAAGCGCGGATCGTAGGCGCCTGCCTCCTTGGCCCATTGCATGTAGGCGCGGCAACGCTTCTCTGGCGTTTGTGAGGGGACCCCGTCATAGACGTCCACCCAGCCGGCAAAGCCGATGCGGTTGTAACCGACCTCGGTCAGCGCCTTCAGCAGCTTGCGCATTGCCAACATCAAGTCAGATTCGACAGAGTCGAACTCGTCGCTCGGAGGACTGAAGTCCGCAAAGACAAGGTTGCGGTTGTGACGCTTGAGCCAGGCGATCTCCTCTTCGTCATGTCGGCCGATGGCAATGATACCGGATGCGCCCTGCAGCAGCGCCGCCTCGGGCAAGCGCTCGGCGTGATAGACCTTCACCGTCTCAATCTTCAGCGCCTGACAGCGGCTCTCGATGCCGAGCCGTAGCGCGACATAGTAGGGGTCGATCAACTCCTGCTCCGGGCGGAGAAAGTGGACAAGGGCGATTTTGCTCAGGCCCTGGACATTCGCGCGGTTGCGCGAGCGCGGCGGCTCGTATTGCAGTGCTTCTGCTGCATCGAGGATAACCTGACGGGTTCGGGCGCTGACTGACAGGGTCTGGTCGAGGTTGAGAACGCGCGACACCGTCGCAGGTGAGAGCCCCACCGCTTTGGCAATGTCTTTGAGTGTCGCCATGACTTTCCCCCTCAGCCAAACCGCCCTGCTTAGGCAGGAAGGACGATTTTTCGCAAGTGGTAAAGCCGGAGGCGCACGGCACCCGCCGACAAAGCACGCCTGCAGCAGCCCCCTGCTCACCTGGCTGAGACGAAGGCCCTTCCCGAACCTTGCGCGGTTGCGCCGAATAAGCAATGGGCCGCACACTCCAAAGGGGGTATCGTATCGGACGATCGCGGGAGGCCGTTCCGTTCGTAATCCTTTGATGAATTCGCTGGCCGTCGCGGACGTCCCGCGCCCTGGTTCGCAGGGCTTTCGGAGCGATACAATGTCACGTCACCGGCCTCTGCCAACTCCATTCGCGGAAGGCTTTGGCATTGAAACCGGCACAGCCGTCCGGAGCAACAACCCACGGCTTTCGCACCAACCGGTCAAGGCCGGCTGCCGCCGAGTGCCCTTTGCCGACAGGACTGGCGCGCAAGGCCCAAGGCTAGCGCTGCATCGGGACCTAACCCCAGGAAAATCAGGGAAGAACCGCGACCTTGCCCGCCAAGTCCAGTTGCTGCGCCTGCGAAAGCGGGACCAGCGGAGGGCGGACGCGGGACCAACCAGGCTCCCCGGTCTGCAAGCCAATCATTGCCTTGATAGTCGGGATCTGCACGTAGGAATTGGAAAGAGTTCGCCAGGCATTGATGCGCGCCTGCGCCGGATCTGTGCGGGCGGCTTCGGCAGTGTGGTCATAGATGGTGCGCAGCGAATCCGCGATGAGGTTCGAGGTTGCAGTAATGCAGCCAGCGCCCCCGGTTTGCAGCAGCGGAAGGAGCAGCGGATCGGCGCCAGCCAGAACAGCGAAGCCAGGGAACGCCGCAGCAATCGCCTGCATGTTGGCAAGATCGCCGGACGAATCCTTGATGCCGACCACGATGCCGGGAAACGAGTCCACAAGTCGCCTGATCAGTGCGTGGGTCAGCGGCACCGCCGACATTTGCGGGATGTGGTAGAGGATAACCCGGAGCCGATCGTCCCCGATCGCCTCGATGATATGTGCGTAGGAAGCGAAGAGCCCATCATCGGTGACCGACTTGTAGTAGCTTGGCGGCAGCATCACGACGCGTGTCACGCCATTTTCCAACGCGTGCCTGGTGAGTTCCACAGTCTCCGGCGCGGCATTGACGCCGGTGCCCGGGATGAGCCGGTCGGGTGAGACGCCCGCCGCGAGCGCCGCCTCGAGAATCTGACGGCGCTCGTTGAGCGAAAAGGAATTGGCCTCGCCAGTGGTCCCGAGCAACGCGATGCCGTGACAGCCCTTCGCCAGCAGGCGCTGGCAATGAACCGCGAAAAGCCCGAGATCAGGCGTGAGATCGGCATTGAGAGGTGTTGCCGCGGCGCAATTGACCCCGGAGATGGCAAAGCTCATGTGGCGGCGACCTTTTCGACCTTCGGCTTGTCCGCCAGCTTGTTCGCATAGGCAATGGCGGCCTGCATGTTGACATGGTTGGCGCGGCCTGTGCCGGCGATGTCGAAGGCCGTTCCGTGATCGACAGAGGTACGGTCGATCGCGAGGCCCAGAGATACATTCACAGTGGTATCGAAAGCCACCAGCTTCATCGGAATGTGGCCCTGATCGTGATATTGCGCCACCACGAGGTCATAGGCGCCGTTATAGGCCTTCTGGAACACGGTGTCGGCGGAAATGGGGCCGATGGCGTTGATGCCCTCCGCACGCGCCGCGGCGACGGCGGGCGCGATCTCGTCGTCGTCTTCGGTGCCGAAGAGCCCGTTCTCGCCGCAATGCGGGTTGAGGCCCGCTACCGCGATGCGCGGCGCTTCGACGCCGATGCGGCGGAAATGCGCGTAGCCCGCGCGGATCGTCTCGAGGATGCGCTTTGTCTTTGCCCGATCGATAGCGCCGCGAAGTGCCACATGCGTCGAGACGTGGATCACCGACATGCGCTCGGACGCGAGCAGCATGAAGCTCGATTTTGCGCCGGTCAGCGCCGCCAGCATGCCGGTATGGCCGTCATAATGGTGGCCAGCGGCATTCAGCGCCTCCTTGTTGATCGGCGCCGTGACGATACAGCCGATCTCGCCAGCCTCCGCGGCCCGCACGGCCCGCTCGATATACCTGAAGGAGGCGTCCCCGGCGCGCGGATCGAGCTTGCCAAAGGGCGGAATCTCCCCATCGAACGGAATGTGGTCGACGCGGACGCTATTCGAGCCTGCAGAGAAATCCAGATCGGCGCCGACAATGGCCGCTGCCCGAGCCAGTACCTCTCGATTGCCGAATATGCGGACCCTGTCGCGGTCGCCTTCCGGCATTGCCGCCAGCGCCTTGCAGATAACCTCTGGTCCGACGCCGGCGGGGTCGCCCATGGTGATGCCGATCACGCCAGCCTTGCTGCTATCCGTCTGCGTCATGGCATCAATTGTCCGCCATTTACCTCGATCACCTGTCCGGTGATGTAGCCGCTCATGCGTTCACTGGCGAGGAACTCGTACGCGCCGACGCATTCCTCTGCAGTGCCCAGCCGCCCCATGGGAATTCCGCGTACCGAGGCTTCGAGTTGCGCCTTGGTAGAGTAACGCTCGTGGAACGGTGTTGCGATCACGCCCGGGGCGACCGCATTCACCCTCACGCCATAGGGCGCGAGTTCCTTGGCGAGTACGCGGGTAATGTTGGACACGAAGGCCTTGGCCGATCCATAGAGTCCGGCGCCGTCGCCGCCGCCGGTGCGAGCTGCGATCGAGGTGGTATTGATGATCGTGCCGGACTTCTGCTGACGCAAGAGTATCGCTGCCCGCCGGGAGGCAAAGAACACCCCGCCGATATTGACGTCGAGGACTCGATGATACTGCTCGTCGGTGGCCTCCGCGATCGAGGTGCGACCGAACATCGAGCCGGCGTTGTTGACGAGGATATCGAGCCTGCCAAGCATCGCAGCCGCTTCGTCCACCAGACTGGCGGCCACGCTGGGATCTGCGACATCGCCCTGCAGAACAGTGACCTCGCCTCCCTTGTCGCGGATTGTGTCCGCAACTGCGTCGGCACCCTCGCGATTGCCGTTGCAATGGATGACGAGCCGGGCGCCCAGTTCGCCGAAGCGGAGCGCGACGGCCGCGCCGATGCCTGAACTGGCTCCGACGATAAGGCAGGCCTTGCCCTTGATGTCGCTGCTCACGAGGGGCTCTCCACGGCTAGAGGGATCATGCGTTCACCGCCTTCGAAGGCGGGTTCACGGCGCGAGCTCGACATATTTGATCGCCTCGCGGTGATAGGTGAAGCTCATGGCCAGTGTGCCGTCGGTTTTCTCTTCCACCGATGGGTAGCTCAGCTCGCTATTGCCCTGTTGTGGCAGGGTGGGGAGGTCGGCATGACACCAGCCAGGGCCCGTCTCCACATCGATGCGTTCGCCAAAACTCTTGCCGCCGTCCGACGAGAACAGTAGCGATACGGGCGCGCGGGGCGTGCCCCAAACGACCTTGCTGCCCAGTCGGTCGAGCAGGTCAGGCATGTTCTTCTCCCCGGCCATCCGGGCGTTTACCGGGTTGCAGATCAGCACGATCCGCCCATCCCTGAGGCGTCGGGCCTGGATTGAGGCATTGTTGTTGGGCACGCCGATGGGCGCGGGCGCCGACCAGGTGCTGCCATTGTCGGACGACTCCGACCTCAGGACCCACGCGGCGCGCCGGTCGCGGTAAAAGGCGACCAGCCCGTCGTCGAGCCTGACGATGTTCATGTGTACCGCGCCAATGCTCTCGGGCACCACACGCTCCGTCCATGTGCGGCCCTCATCCGTGGAGATGCGCACTGCGGAGAAGTCATCCGAGCCGTTCCACTTTGCGCCGCCGACCGACCGGCAACGGAAGATCGGCAGCAGCCAATCGCCATTGGCTGCAACAACGATCGGGTTGCGGATGAAGGTCCCTGGCACATCGATGAAGGTTTCGATGGGTGACCAGGTGCGGCCATTGTCGCGGGAGATGCGGCGGCGCACGATCGAGGTGTCCTGGTCACCGAAGATCTGAGCCGTGTAGAGCAGCCAGAGTTCGCCTGCTGGCGTCTCGAACAACACCGGGTTCTGCTCGGATCGGCTCGGGTCGTCGGAGACTTTCTGTTCTGGCTCCCAGGTCGAGCTTCCGGCTGGCAGCCGCGAGAAATAGATCGAGACGTCGGGCTTCCCTTCCTGGCTGCCACCGAACCAAACGCAGCCTAAGTCGCCATTCGCGAGCCGCAACAGAAATGAGGCATGGGTCGAAACCGAGGAACTGGGCAGGAAGGTCTCGCGGCGATCGGCACCCACGGATTGCACCTCACCGCGTGGCGCTGACGATCCCGCCGTGGAACCGGCCGCCGATGCTGGATTTGTCATGTCGTTTCCTCTTCATTGCCCCGATACCTAGCGGATGAAGCCAAAGTTGTAAACACCTTGTCATGCCACGCTACGTTGATCTGGCGCTGAACCTCGGCGACTTTTGGAGCAATTTCAGTGGTTTTCGCCCAATGGCTGGTATCCAGGTCGAGCAGAGTGCATCTGAAGCGCATCGCATGCAGAATGTTGTTGACATGTTGTAATGACCGGCGAATAGTGCCGCTCCGATAAGGCTGAAAGCCGAGGGAGGGTAACTTGTCAAACTTCAATGGCATCAAGGGGATGACACGCCGGTCGCTGCTCAAGGGCAGTGCCGGGCTTGTCGTGGGCGCGAGTGCGTTCGGATTGTTCGCCAGCCGCGCCTATGCGGCCGATCAGGTGTTGAAGATCGCGCATCCGGTCTTCACCATGGATTGGTCGCCCATGCTGGGAGGCGGTCACGCATTCCGCTGGAACTCGCTGTGCTGGGCCTCGCCCATGTACTTCAACTCCAAGGGCGAGATTCAGCCCTATGTGTTCACGTCCTGGGAGCCGAGCAACGACGCCAAGACTTGGACCTTCAAGATCAAGGAGGGCGCAAAGTTCTCCGATGGCAGCCCGATCACGGCCGCCGACGTCAAGGGCTCTTGGGAAGTAGCCGCTATGCCCGGGACCAAGAACCAGCGCGTTCCGCAGGTTCTCTCTGGGGTCGATGGCTACGACGCGGTGCTGAACGGCGGCGCCAACAGCCTTGCCGGCGTCTCGACGCCGGATGACATGACCGTAGTGGTGAACCTTACCGCTACCGACCCGATCTTCTATATGCGGATCGCCAATCACATCGTGCCCATCGTCAAGGCGGCGCAGGCACGCGGCGCCGATGGCAATCTCGTGCCTGAATTCTATGCGCCGCAGAACGGCGGCGTGTTCTCCGGTCCGTTCAAGATGACGGCCGTCGACTTCGATGGCGGCAAGGCGAGCTTCGCGCCCAACGAGAACTTCTTCGGGCCGGCCCCGAAGCTCAAGGGTATCGAGTTGCAGACGGTAGAAGACAATGTCGCGGCTACCGCGCTGCTGCAGTCGGGCGAGTTCAATGCCCATACGGAACTGGTTACCCCCACCGTGATCCAGGATCTCGGGGCTGAATTCTCCGCCGGACCGATCATTCCCACCGGCCAGCATTTCTGGTTCAACCTGTCGAAGAAGCCTTTCGACGACCCGAAGGTTCGGCAGGCGCTGATCCTCGCGGTCGATCGCGACGGGCTGATCAAGGCGAGCTTCCCCGACGGGCCGCATATGAAGGCCGACCAGATCATCTATCCCGTGCCCGGCGCCGAGAATTCCGGCTTCGAGCCTTACGCCTATGACCCGGAAAAGGCCAAGGCGCTGCTCGCCGAGTCGAGCTATGGTGGCCCGGACAATCTGCCCAAGATACTGTTTGCCGGCATTTCGTCGCCGGCGCGCTCAGTTGCTGCGCAGTATATTGCCGAGCAGTGGCGCCAAAATTTGGGCATCCAGGCCGTTGACATGAAGCCGAGCCAGGAAGAGTTCGGTGCCGAAGGCAACAATGTCCAGATTGTCCGTGATGACGTCGGCACGCGCGTGCCAGATGCCGTTTCCTACCTCGCGGGCTCCATCGCCTCGGCTTCTTCGAATGCCACCAACAAGCTGGGCGGCTACAAGAATGCCGAGATCGACCAGCTGCTGGCCGATGCAGCGTTGCTGGCCGTGGATAACCCAGACCGGATTGCCAAGGCACAGGCAGCGCAGAAGCTGTTCCATGCCGACTACGCCTTCATTCCGTGGTATCACGAAGCTATGTCGCGCTGGGCGTTGGCGAGTGTGAAGGGTATGGACAAGAACCTCGACTGGCAGGTTGCCGAGCCCTGGACCATCGAACTCGCCTAAGCAGGAATTGCGTTGGGAGGCGCCCCCTTGGGACGCCTCCCATCCCGGTCGCCGGGGCTGTGGTCGTTTCGCGCGCGACAGGGAGGTGGCCGCGATGCTGCTCTATATATTGAAGCGCCTGGCTATCTGGGTGCCGACTGTCATCCTCGTGGTGCTCGGGGTTTATGCGCTTGCCTTTTACGGGGCAGGCGACCCAATCAAGCTGATCTTCATGCGCGCTCCTGGCGACGTCGCCTATGATCCAGTGCGCATTGAGGCTATCCGCGAGCAGGCCGGCCTCAACCAGCCCTTCCTCCAGCAGTTCGCAAACTACATCTTCAACGCGTTGCGCGGCAATTTCGGCAATTCGCTGGTCAGCGGGCGTTCGGTCTGGAGCATGGTCGCTGCCGCTGCGCCGGTATCGTTCCAGCTGGGCCTTCTGGCCATCGCGCTCACCGCCATCGTCGCTATCCCGCTCGGCATGATCGCCGGAATGAATCAGAACAGCCGGCTCGACTACACCATTCTCGGAGCAGCTCTCCTGGTCTGGGCCATTCCGGCCTATGTCGCGGGGCCACTTCTCATGGTGTTCCTCATCACTATCCTGCCCGGCTCCTCTGTGCCCTATGGCTGGGGTGGAGTATTCGACGCCAAGATCATCCTGCCGCTCATCGTGTTGAGCTTCCAGCCCATCGCGCTCATCATCCGCCAGACCCGTGCGGCGGTGATTGAAGTGCTGAGCGAGGACTTCGTCCGCACCGCCCGATCCAAGGGCTTGCCGGAATCCATCGTCGCGCTCCGGCACATCCTCCGCCCGGTGTTGACGCCGATCGTCACTCAGCTCGGGCTCATCATGATTTCGATTGTCAATGGCGCGATTTTCGTCGAGCTGGTCTTCGGCCTGCCGGGCCTTGGTCGCCTGACAGTGAGCGCCCTGACCGGTTCGGATTACCCGATCATCCTCGCCATCACCGTCATCGGGTCATTCCTGGTCATGGCATCGAACCTCCTGGTGGACGTGCTGTATCCCATGCTCGACCCACGCGCCGCCGACACAAGGACTGGCCGCTGATGTCCACCGATCCTGCCACGATCCACTCCGCGGCGCCGGGCGACGAGCCTCCCGTCAACCTGTGGCGCGATGCCTGGGCGCGGCTCAGCCGCAACAAGCTCGCCGTACTTAGTCTTGCGGTCATCGGCCTCCTCGCATTCGTCGCGGTCTTCGGGCCGTGGCTCACCCCATTCGACTTCCTGAGCCAGGACCTCAACGCCCGCAACCTTCCGCCCAACTGGGTGCATCTCTTCGGCACCGATGAGTTGGGCCGCGACGTGTTCTCGCGCGTCGTTTACGGAACGCGCACGGCCTTCGTCGTCGCAATCGTCGTCACCGGAATTGCTGCGACGCTTGGGATCATACTCGGTGCCATGGCCGGATATCTGGGCGGGCCGTTCGACCGCTTCGTCATGTGGTTCACCGACACCACAATGTCCGTGCCGCAGCTGCTGCTTGTGGTGGTAATCAACGCCTCACTGAAGCCGCCGCTCGTCAACTTCATGGAGGCGCAGTACGAGGCGACGAAGAACGGCTTCTTCCGCAATTCGATGATAGTCGATTTCGTGCTGGTCTTCGGGTCGATGGCGCTCATCCTTTGGCCGCCTTATGCCAGGCTGATCCGAGCGCAGGTGCTGTCCATAAGAAGCCGGCCCTATGTCACGGCGGCGCGGGCTTTGGGGCTCAGCACCCCGATCATCATTGGCCGCTATATCATTCCCAACGC
>CAYPYV010000019.1:0-5876 GCA_964414845.1 uncultured Devosia sp.
GTGCCCGAAGGGCGGGTGAGGGGGGCACCTTGCGCTGAATTTCTAGATATTGTGAGAGTGTTAGCGCAAGCGGCACCCCCTCCCCCCCCCCACCTCCGCCTGACGGCGGTATCCTCCCCCGCAAGCAGGGGAGGAAGTCGGGGCCGGTGACTCTTCCCCTCACCCCTTCTTCGGCACGTCCTTGAGGTGCTCCATCAGGTACGCATGTGCGGCCGGATTGGCGACGATCATCGTCCCGGTGCGCTCGTAGAATTCCGGGCCTCGGCCCCACCAGTCGGTGACCACGCCGCCGGCTTCCTCGACGCACAGTATTCCGGTGGCCGTATCGGAAAACCCGGTTTCCTCGAAATAGCCGGTGAGCCGGCCGAGCGCGACATAGGCGCATGAGTTCGCGGCACTGCCCACGATGCGGATGGCGCCGATCGGCGCGCGGATCGCGTCGAGCCGCGCGTATGCGCCCGGATAGAGCGACAGGTTTGGCGTCGGCAGCCCCGTACCGATGGCGAAGAGCCGCGTGTCCACCTGGCTGCTCACGCGCATGCGCTCGCCATTGCAATAGCTGCCGCCGCCCACGACGGCGGTGAACATCTCGTCGCGCACCGGGTTGTAGAGCGCACCCAGCACCGTCTCGTTGCCGCGCCTCAGCGCAATCGAGATGGTGTAGTCCATGCCGTTGATGAAGTTCGTCGTGCCGTCGATCGGGTCCACCAGCCAGCGATAGGTGCGGTCGCTGCCCTCCGTGGGGGCATATTCCTCGCCCTCGAGGCTCCAGTCGGGGAACGCCCCGAGCAACCGCTCGCGGATCAGCCGCTCTGAAGCAAAATCCGCCTCGGAGACGAAATCCGCCGGGCCCTTGTGGCTGATTTCGAGCTCGCGGAAACGGGCGAACCACTCGAGCGTCAGCGCCCCGGCCTCGCGTGCGGTCGAGACGGCGAGTTCGAGAATCTTGTCGTGGTCGATCATGCTCGCTCCTGTCGTTTGGTGTCGCCTACCGCGCGATTGTCCCGCTTCCGTGACACACTGGGAGCGCGCCTCCGGCAGCTTCAGGCTCCTACCCAGACCTGGAGCAGGTCATGAGGCCCCGCCGTCCGGAAGAACCTTATGCTGCGCTGGTAGCCGTCGACCAGTACCGTTGGAAACGGATAGACCGCGACAGGATGCTCGGTCGCCATGCCCGTAGCCGACGGCGCGCCCTCCGCTAGTATTCGTGGGTCGTCCGGCCCCATCAGCGCGCGAATCTGCGGCACTTCGGTCGCCAGCAGAAAGTCGTAATAGGGCAATTGCCGCGCGCGCCGCGGCAGGTCGAACTGGCTGACCACGAAGCACTGCGCCAGCCGCGCCTTGCTCCAGCTTTCGAGCCGGAACCGCGCATGCGTATCTACTGCGGCGGCGAGGCCGGGGCCGCGCACCGTCGCAAGCGCATCGCTCAGCCGGTACCTGTCCTCGGCCTCCAGCAATTCAAACCGCATCTTCATCCGCGCCATCGCGGCGAGGCCGACAAGCCCGGCCGCCACATAGGCCTCCGCCTTGTGGGGCGATAGCAGTTCTCCATAGGCCCAACGCGCCTTCAACTCGTCGCGCGAGATGCTGCGGGGCTCCGCCGCCATGCTACTGGCCCACCCATGCCGGCAGCACATCGAGCGGCCCGGCATCGCGCATGAAGAGGACACTGCGCAGGTACCCGTCGAGTACGATGCCCGGAAATCCCAGCGCAACGATGATCCCCTCAGGGGCGGGAGAATAGGGCCCCCGCGAAATGGTCGAGATGGTCTCGCGCAGGTCGTCGCTGCCAGCCACCTCAACCGCCGACTGCCCGGCGACCGCCTCGAAATAATCGAGATAGGGACGGTTCCGCGCGTCCCTTGGAAAGAACGCCGCAAGAACACTGGCCTGCAGCAAGCGGCCCTTGCTCCAGAGCTCGTAGCGAAACTGGCTATGGCTCAATGCCGGCCGCGTCAGGCCTTCGCTTCGCACCTTTGCAAGTGCGCTGGCGAGCTCGGCCCGGGCACTTTCGTCAAGCGAGCCGAAATCTGCGCCCGCACGCGCGGAATCGTAAAGTGCCGGGGCAACTGACATCCTGTATGTCTCGCCATACCGCGATGAAACCAGCTCCGCATAGGCCCAGCGCGCGAAGAGCTCGGTTGTGTCGATCAGGGTTCCTGGTACTGGTCGCGGCACGCGTCACACTGTTCTGGCGCAAATGCGCTGCAATACAGTCAGTAGAATTAAGCGTGGCCGCTCCGTCAAGCGGATCGGCAGCGGTCGTCTGCCTCAATAGGCGCGGCTGACCGTGAACTCGGCAATCTCGGCGAGAAGTTCGCGCATCTCGGATGCGGGCAGTGCCTGAAGCGCGGCAATCGCCCTGCGCACATGCTCCTGCGCCCGTTCCACCGTGCGGCCCAGCGTGTCGGTCCGGTTGAACAGCGCCAGCACGGAAGCAAGCTGCTCGGGGCCGGCCTCGGTGTTGCCGAGCGCGGCGGCGAGCATGTCCCGCTCCGCATCCGTCGCTGTCTCCAGCGCCAGGATGACCGGCAGCGTCATCTTGCCTTCACGCAGGTCGTCGCCGACATTCTTGCCCAGCCGTCCCGCTTCCCCGCGATAGTCGAGCACATCGTCGACCAGCTGGAACGCATAGCCCAGTTCCCGACCATAATCGCGCAGTGCTGCGCGGCCGGTTTCGTCAGCCCCACCGGCAATCGCGCCCACTTCGGTTGCAGCTTCGAACAGGGTCGCGGTCTTCGCGCGGATCACCGCGTCGTAATCCGCCTCGGTGGTCGAAAGATCCCGCGCGCGGGCGAGCTGGAACACCTCGCCTTCCGCGATGATCGTCGCGGCCTTGGATATGACCGCAAGCGCATCGAGATTGCGCGCCTCGACCATCATCATGAAGGCCTGGCCCAGCAGGAAGTCGCCCACCAGCACGCTGGCCTGGTTGCCCCACACCATGCGCGCCGCAAGGCGGCCGCGGCGCATGCTGCTTTCATCCACCACGTCGTCATGCAGCAGCGTGGCATTGTGCATGAACTCCACCGACGCGGCGTAAACCACCTCTTCGCCATTCGGCGCACCGCAGAGCAGCGCCGAGGCAATCGTCAGCATGGGCCTCAGCCGTTTGCCGCCAGCCTCGATCAGGTAGCGCGCAATCTCCGGCACGAGCTCGACATGCGAACTCGCCCGGTCCAGAATCATCCGGTTCACCCGGTCCATTCCAGGCTGGGTAACGGCAACGAGCCGGTCGAGCGCGCCGATCCTGTCCGTTGCTTTCGCCGTAGCTGCCGCCGATGAGGCCATGAATTCCCCGGTTTGGTAGTTCGCGCCCGAAGCCTATAAGGGCAAAGGCGTTCTGCCGGAAGGGTGCGATGTCGCTAGATCAGCATACCGTGCTTGTAAAACAACAAAAGCTGACCCGCGATGCATTTTTGGGGGGGCGTGTCACCATCGCGCAGCCTGAACGCGGCTTTCGCGCCGGTCTGGATTCGGTGCTGCTGGGCGCTGCCGTTTCGCCCAAGGCGATGCGCCTGCTCGATCTCGGGGCAGGGGTCGGTACCGCTGCTCTCGTGGCCCTCGCCGACAATGCCGCACTCGGCGCGACGCTGGTTGAGCGCGACAATGACATGGTCGCGCTTGCAGCACTCAATCTCGAGGCCAATGGCTTTTCCGCGCGTGCAAGGGTTCTCCCGCTTGATGTCACCGCGCCCGGCAAGCAGCGCGCCGCTGCCGGCCTGCCGCAGGACCATTTCGATAGCGTTATCGCCAACCCGCCCTTTTTTGATCCGCAACGCGGCAGCCCGCCGTCGGAAGCCCGGCAGGGCGCCCGGCACATGCCGACCGATGAAATCGAGCGCTGGGTAAAGACGGCCGCCGGACACGCGGCGCCGGATGGCGAGGTGATCGTGATCCATGTCGCCGCCAGCCTGCCTGCGCTGCTTGCCGCATTCACGCCGCGCTTCGGGGCCGTAACCGTCTTGCCCCTTCTCCCCCGGGAGGGAGAACCTGCGAGCCGCGTCCTCGTGCGCGGCATCAAGGGCTCGCGGGCGCCCTTCACGCTGCTCGCCGGCCGTCCTATGCATGTCGTCGAGGGACGTGACTTCCGTCCGGAATTCGATGCCATCTTCCGCGGTACCGGGCGGCTCGTCTGGTAAAGCCGCGCCCAAGCGCCTACATGTGCCGGCGCAATTGATCGGGGGAAACATGGGGATCAGGTCTCGCCTCAGGCGGCTCATAGGCAAGGCTGCGCCCACGGTGCCCGTGGTCCGGCTCCATGGCATCATTTCGGCCGAGGCCCGGCCGGGCCGGTTGAATATCGAGTCCGTCGGGCCGCTGCTGGAGCGCGCCTTCAAGCTCAAGGATGCGCCGGCAGTCGCCATCATCATCAACTCACCGGGCGGCTCGGCGGTGCAGTCGCGCCTCATCGCCAAGCGCATCCGTGACCATGCCGAGGAGACCGGCAAGCCTGTGCTGGTCTTTGTCGAGGATGCGGCAGCGTCGGGCGGCTATTTCATCGCCACCGCCGGCGACGAGATCATCGCCGATCCGTCTTCGATCGTGGGGTCGATCGGCGTGATCATGGCAGGCTTCGGCTTTGTCGGCGCCATCGAGAAGCTCGGTGTCGAGCGGCGCGTCTATACCGCGGGTCGCAACAAGTCGACGCTCGATCCTTTCCTCCCCGAAAAGTCCGAGGATGTGGAGCGCATCAAGTCACTGGAAAAATCTATACATGAGACGTTCATCGGCTGGGTGAAAATGCGGCGGGGCGGCAAGTTCCGAGCGGCGGACGATCAGCTTTTCACCGGCGAATTCTGGACCGGGACGCAGGGATTGGAACTTGGCCTCATCGATGCGCTGGGCGATGTCCGAGCCACGCTCCGCGCCCGCTATGGCGACAAGGTCGAGTTCCGGCTCATCGAGCAGAAGCGGCCACTCTTCGCGCTGCCACGCCTCGGCTTGCAGCTTGCCGCCGATCTTGAGGACAGGGCATGGTGGGCCCGGTTGGGTCTCTGACAAGGCATTGATATGACGAGTGTATTGTTAAAGGTTGTCATCTTCGTCCTGGTCGTCGGCGCAATCTGGCTCGGGGTCCGGCGCATTTATCGCGACTGGAAGGGCGAGTTCCGCAAGGTCGACGAAGCTCGCCATCAGCGCGATCTGAAGGAGCGTGCGCGGCCCGATGTCGTCACCCTGAAGCGCGACAAGGACGGCAAGTTCCGTCCCCCTGAGTGATGCTGATCCCCCCGACCGGCAGCTGTGCTATACTTCGCATCTGGTCGCGGTTTCGGGCCTCGAACTGAGCGGCGAAATTGCGGCGACGCGCACAGCGCGGACCCCCCGTTCATCTTGACCCGAACCGCCCCGGCCAATAGGTTCCGCCCGCAATCGACCCTGGATCAGAAGTTAGAGATGACCGCCTCGCCCGCCCATATGGACCCCCGGAATTCCTTTCAGGGGCTGATCCTGACGCTGCAGCGCTTCTGGGCGGAACAGGGTTGTGTCATCCTGCAGCCCTACGACATGCAGATGGGTGCCGGTACGTTTCACACCGCCACTACCTTGCGCGCTCTGGGCCCCAAGCCGTGGAAGGCCGCCTATGTGCAGCCCTCCCGCCGTCCGAAGGATGGCCGCTATGGCGAAAACCCCAACCGGCTGCAGCACTACTACCAGTTCCAGGTCATCCTGAAGCCGTCGCCCGACAACATCCAGCAGCTCTATCTCGACAGCCTTGCCGAGATCGGCCTCGACTCCTCCGTGCACGATATCCGCTTCGTCGAGGACGATTGGGAAAGCCCCACGCTGGGTGCCTGGGGGCTGGGCTGGGAATGCTGGTGCGACGGCATGGAAGTCAGCCAGTTCACCTATTTCCAGCAGGTCGCCGGCTTCGA
>CAYPYV010000019.1:5976-29054 GCA_964414845.1 uncultured Devosia sp.
GCGACGGCATGGAAGTCAGCCAGTTCACCTATTTCCAGCAGGTCGCCGGCTTCGAGACCAAGCCGGTCCCGGGCGAGATCACCTATGGGCTAGAGCGCCTTGCCATGTATGTGCAGGGTGTCGAGAACGTCTATGACCTCAACTTCAACGGCCGTTCAGGCGACGAGAAAGTCACCTATGGCGATGTCTTCCTGCAGAACGAGCAGGAACAGTCTAAGTACAATTTCGAGGCCGCCGATACCGAGATGCTGTTCCGGCATTTCACCGACGCCGAGAAGGAATGCCGCGCCATCCTCGAAAAGAGCGCCGAGGGCAATCGCCACACTATGGCGCTGCCGGCCTATGAGCAGGTCGTCAAGGCCAGCCACAACTTCAACCTGCTCGACGCGCGCGGCGTGATTTCGGTGCAGGAGCGCCAGAGCTATATCCTGCGCATCCGCGAACTCGCCAAGGCCTGCGGCGAAGCCTGGCTCAAGACGGAAGGCGGCGGGCTGGAGTAGGCCCGCCGGACTTCGACCTCACCGCGACGGCAGCGCGCGGCCCTCGATATAGTGCCCATAGAGCGTCGTCAGGATGCTGACGCCGACCAGCATCTTCAGCCAGCCCGTGCCGAGCGTCCACACTTGAGCAAGGAATTGCCCGGGCGTTCCCGCCAGCATTAGGATCATTGCGGGTAAATCGATCACCACCGCCGCGATGGCAGAGACGACCGCCAGGATGATGATGACCCCGTTGGCACTGGCAGTGGCGTTCCACGCGGCGCTCATGGTGATCGGCTTGTCGACAGCGATAGCCGGCAGCAGAGGCGCGAGCCGATAGCCAACAATCAGCACCGCCGCGATGCTGATGACACCGGTGATGATCGCGCCGACGGTCCACAGCAGCGGGACAAGCACGAAGCCGACTATGCTGCCGATCACCAGCATGACGACGATGCCGATCAGGCCGAGCAGGAGCGAATAGCCACCATACGAAAGCAGGCGCTTGCCATCGAACAGCGGCAGCTGGCCTGCTGGTTCCTCGTCGAGCAACACATACCTGTGCCAGGCGACCGCGATCCAGACGAAGGCCACGATGGCAAGGATGGCGGTGATGAAAGCAACGCCACTGAGCGTGCCTGCCGCCGCCATCACTTGCTCAGGTTCCGTGGGAGTTGGAAACAGCAGCATCAGCAGCAGGCTTGGTACCGCGTAGATCAGGTAGAGCAGGCCGGTAATCCTGAGCGCCGTGCGCCAGTTGTTGAGCACCAGCCTGACCGAATGCAGGAAGACGTCGACGCCCATGGAAGTCCCTCAAGGTTCAAGAATGTGAACGTGCCCCGCCGGGAAGGCTAGCCTTTCCCGAAGAGTCGCGAAAGCAGAGCTTTGTGAGGCTCGCGAAGGGCGATGGGCGGGCTCAGGCTTTCCGCTTGAACGGCGCCATGCCCTCGTTGGCGAGCTGGTCGGCGCGTTCGTTCATCTCGTCGCCATTATGGCCTTTCACCCAGTGCCAGTTGATCTTGTGGCGCTGCGTGGCTTCGTCGAGTGCCTGCCATAGCTCGACATTCTTCACCGGCTTCTTGTCGGCGGTCTTCCAGCCGTTCCGCTTCCAGCCATGAATCCACTTCGTCAGCCCATCCTTGACGTAACTGCTGTCGGTATGGAGCTCTATTTCGCACGGGCGCTTCAGCGCATTGAGCGCGGAAATCGCCGCGGTCAGTTCCATCTGGTTGTTGGTGGTGAGCGGGGCGCCGCCCTTCAGTTCCTTGGTGGTGTCTCCCCACTGCAATACTGCACCCCACCCACCTGGGCCCGGATTGCCGGAGCAGGCGCCATCGGTATGGATGATGACGGAACTCACGCTTCGGCCGGCCTGTCGTAGCGATACCACTCGCAATAATGCCCGTGGTCATTGTCGCCGGTATGGGTATAGACGCCGCCCAGCTTGCGCAGCACCTTGAGGGAGTTCTCGTTCCGCACATCGGCGAGCCCGATGAAATGATCGCGGCTGGTTTCGCGCCAGTACCAGTCTCTCAGGGCGCTGGCCGCCTCGTAGATATAGCCGTTGCCCCAGAATTCGGGGTAGAGCGAGTAGCCGATCTCGGGCGTATCCTCAGGACCATAGACGCCGAACCCACACCGCCCGACCAGCACGCCGTCGGCTTTGCGCGTCACACGCAGCTTGCCCATCTTCTGGCGCTCGAAAAGGTCGATCCAGTGGGCAAGCGCCGCATCCATCTCGTCCTTGGTCCAGGGGCGGCCGTGCTCGGCGAGGTAGCGCGCCACGACCGGGTCACCGTGCAGGCGATAAAGATCTTCCGCCTGGTCAAGCCGCCAGCCGGACAACACCAGGCGTTCCGTTTCGAGAAGGACCAGATCGCTCATGCCGTGGCTATGCTCCGCAACTCGCGGGGGAGATTGAAGACGATGCGCTCGCGCTGTTCGCCGCTTGCCTTGACCGAGATGTCGAAGCGCTCGGCAAAGGCCTCGATCACCTCATCGACCAGCTTTTCGGGGGCAGAGGCACCGGCGGTGATCCCGAGCGTGCGGATGCCATTGAACCGCGACCAGTCGATCCTGTCGGCGCGCTCGACCAGCATGGCGTTGGCGCAGCCGGCCCGTTGCGCCACCTCGACAAGACGCACGGAATTGGATGATTCGGGCGCGCCCACCACGATCATTGCCTCCACATTGGGCGCGACATGCTTCACCGCCTCCTGCCGGTTGGTGGTGGCGTAGCAGATGTCCTCCTTGTGCGGCAGGCTGATCGCCGGAAAGCGCCGGCGCAGCACCTCGACGATTGCCGATGTGTCGTCGACGCTCAGCGTCGTCTGCGTCACATAGGCAAGCTTCGAAGGGTCGCGCGGCGTGAAGGCCTCGGCATCCTCCACGGTCTGGATCAATGTGATCGCGCCTTCGGGCAACTGCCCCATCGTGCCGATCACTTCCACATGGCCCGCATGGCCGATCAGCACGATTTCGCGTCCCTCGGCATGGTGCCGGTTGGCTTCGATATGCACTTTCGAGACGAGCGGGCACGTGGCGTCGAGGAAGTTCATCTGCCGCGCGGCCGCGTCGGCCGGCACGGATTTCGGCACGCCATGGGCCGAGAACACCACTGGTGCCTCTGTATTCGGAATCTCGTCGAGTTCCTCGACAAAGATGGCGCCCTTGGCCTTGAGGCCATCGACCACGTATTTGTTGTGCACTATGGCGTGGCGCACATAAACGGGCGCGCCGTAGCGCTCGAGTGCGAGCTCGACGATCTGTATGGCTCGGTCGACGCCCGCGCAAAAACCGCGCGGCGCACAGAGCGTTATGTCAAGGTGCGGCCTTGTTTTCATAAGAAAGCAGATGCTTGTCGGGTAGCCGCAAGTCAAGTGTTGCTCCGCTGCACCGGGCTCGGCAATATGTTGAAGCGTAGACCTATGGGTGTCCTCTTGCCGCTGGCTCCGGAAATGTTCGCAATCGCCCCTGCGTCGGGCCGGGCGAACCTGACCGATTCCCAGGCTGGCCTGCTGGTTGGCAAGGGCAGATGGCTGCACTTGGCCCACGTGGCCGGCTTGCCGACTATTCCCACTATCGCCCTTACCCAGGCAGCCTGGAATGGCTTGAAGGCCGAGCGTGCTGCCGGAGGCGCGCGGCTGAGAAGCCTCTGGGTTGCGGCTTTGTTCAAGCTGGTCGGTGCGGACGGCAAGCCCCCGGTACTTGCCGTGCGTACCAGCGCCGCAACACACAAGCCTGGTCTCCTGCCGGCACGGCTCAATATCCCGTCACCCGGCACTGCGCTCGATTCCATCGACGAGACGAAACCCTTCGGTCGCGCCATCGAGGACGCCTTTCTGTCCATGGCGACGGGGGACGACGACCGCAACATCGTGCTCGTGCAGGTGCTTGCAAAAGGGGCGCTAAGGCAGTTCTCCACGCGCGACCTGCAGACTGGGGCCCTGGCGCCAACGCCACTCAACGGACTCGCCGTCGGCCCTTTGCCCGCCTCGGCGCGCAGTCTCTGCGAGGAGCTTGATCGCCTTGCCGGGCGTACGCTTGCAGTCCTTGCGGAGGTTCTGGAAGGTCAACTGACCATCCTATCCGCCCGTCAGGTCCAGGCCAGCCCTGCGGCCGAGCTCGAGGCGGCGGTGGACCGCGTGTCGCGGCAGACTCTCACGACCGAGGAGGCTGTGCGCACCATCGATCCCACGCAGCTCTCGCAACTGCTGCATGCCCGACTTCGTGCGCCCGACGCCGCCAGCGTGATCGCACAGGGCCTTGGCGTGTCGCCCGGCGCCGCCAGCGGTATCATCGTGTTTTCCCCCGAAGACGCCATGCGGATGAAGGCGAGGGGGCGTTCCTGCATTCTTGTCGTCACTGAGACCGGCCCGACCGACATCGAAGGCATGAAGGCAGCGGCGGGCATCCTCACGGCGCGCGGTGGCATGACCAGCCATGCCGCTGTCATCGCCCGCATCACCGGGCGTCCTTGTGTCGCCGGGGTCCGAACCTTGTCGGTAAATGCGACAGAACTCACCTGCCGGATCGGCGGACGTGACTTTCGCATGGGCGACCGCATCACTATCGATGGGTCCGATGGTGCCGTGTATCTTGGGGCACTACCGCTTGCTGAGCCGCATATCGGTGGAACCATTGCGCGCCTGCTCGCCTGGTCGGACCAATCGCGCAAGGTGCAGGTGCGCGCCAATGCCGAGACCGTCGAAGCCGTTGCTGTGGCGCAGAGCTTTGGCGCGCAGGGCATCGGGCTAGCGCGCTCCGAGCATATGTTCTTCTCGCGCGATCGCATGGTGGCGCTTCGACGATTGATTCTTTCGGAGCATGCCGAAGATCGGGCCGAGGCCCTGAGCGGTCTCGTCGATTTCCAGACCGATGACTATTCCAAGCTGTTCACGGCGATGCGGGGCGCGCCCGTTACAGTGCGGCTCTTCGATCCGCCCCTGCATGAATTTCTGCCGCGCACCGACGAAGATATCGAGGAGACCGCCCAGTCGCTTGGTCTGTCGCTGCGTGCTCTGAAAATGCGGCTCGACCGTATCGCCGAGGTCAACCCGATGCTCGGGCATCGTGGGGTTCGTCTGGCGATCACCTACCCCGAAATTCTCAAGATGCAGATCGAGGCTCTGGCAGCGGGCGTCAGGGCAGCGGCACGGCAGCAGTCCGAACCCGTCGCTCTCGAGATCATGGTGCCCTTCGTTTCGACAGTGTCCGAAGTGGTCGAGGTCAAGCAACAGACTATGGCCATTCTCCACGATGCTGGGCTTCCGCCGAGCGCGCGCGAGAAGCTGCTGTTCGGCACGATGATCGAATTGCCGCGTGCCGTTCTGCGTGCCGGTGAAATCGCCGAGCACGTCGACTTCTTTTCGTTTGGCACGAATGACCTGACGCAGACGACCTACGGCATCAGCCGGGACGATGCGCCCGCCTTCCTGACCGCCTATCAGCGCAAGGGGCTCTATGACTTCGATCCTTTTGTCACGCTCGACCAGAAAGGCGTGGGCGAATTGATCGCCATTGCCATAGAGCGGGGACGTCAGGTGAAGCCGGACCTCAAGATCGGCATTTGTGGTGAGCACGCCGGCGACCCGGCATCCCTGCGGTTCCTGGCTACCCTCGGCGTCGACTATGTCAGTTGTTCGCCTTTCCGCGTCCCGGTCGCTCGTCTCACCCTCGCGCAGGCGTCTCGCTGATCGCTGCCGAAACGAAACGCTCGTTTACCTCGGGCTAACCCTAAGCGCGCATTATCGCAAAAGGCGGCATTTGCATCACAGTTGGGTGCATTGGTCGCGCGTCGTAGTTGCGTTGCGTGGATAGTACAGCGTGTTGAAGTCTGAGTATCGGACCGGCCCGGTCGCGCGGGTCGAGCGGCAATTGGCCGCCCTTAGGGGCTTTGGCGCCGCCACCTTCGCCATTCTGGCGATGCTGGGCCTATCCGCCACGGCGGAGGCTCCCGGAACGGGCCTGGAAGTCGTCGTTGCGTCCGCCGAAACAGCAACGCTTACCGGAGAGGGCACCGACCTGACCATCACCGGGTCCGTCGGTGGCTTGTTCTCCGTGGCAAGCTTCATTGGTCCTAACCGGGCTGAAAAGCAGGATCGCGCGCGCGGCACCGAAGACGTGTTCGCACTGACCGCTCGCTTCGCCGACATACGCTCCCGAATTGCACAGATGCGCATGCCAAAGCCGATCGCTCCGGTCATCGAGACCGCTGCGGTTAGCCCGGAGGCCGTCCCATCCCCTGTGCCGGTTGCCTCCTCGGTTCCCGCCGCTGCCCAGGCGGCTCTTGCCGCCGCCAATCAGTTGGCCGGAGACGGAGAGGCGGCGCCGCTTCCCCTTACGATGTCGAGCAAGCTCGCTTACGCGCGCTCCGATCTCCCGCCGACCACCTTCGACAGCACTGCAGTCGCGACGGCGAGCACAGCTGTCTCGGACAAGCAGATGTGGTGCATGGCCACTGCTATCTACTTCGAGGCACGCGGCGAGAGCTATCGTGGTCAGGTTGCGGTGGCGCAGGTTGTGATGAACCGGGTGAAGCACGCGCTCTATCCAGACACCATTTGCGCCGTTGTCTTCCAGAACCAGAGCAAGCGCAACGCCTGCCAGTTCTCCTTTGCCTGCGACGGCATTCCAGAACGGGTCACCGACAAGAAGGCCTGGGCACAGGCCATGAAGATCGCTCAGGATGTGGTGGCGGGCACGGATTATCTTCCTGAGGTCGGCAAGGCGACGCACTATCACGCCACCTATGTCTATCCGCACTGGGCGCCCCGCATGAAGAAGGTGACCAAGATCGGGCTTCACGTCTTCTATCAGTTCAAGCGCGGCTGGAACTTCGGCTAAGCGCGTTAACCTCCGCTTAACTTTCCTTTCGCCTCAGCGCGTTTTGTGCGTAGATGTATGCATCCGCATAGGGGTGCATCTCATGCGCAGCTTTCCGTTGATCTTGATCTGCGTGCTCTGGGTCCTGGGTGGAATTCAGCCGAGCCTCGCCGCGAATGGCGAAGCCATGGGCGTGAACCAGGGCGCCGAAGCGAGGCTTGGCAGCAATCTTCGTGTGCTTACAGTCGGTGCTGATCTGGCGATCGGCGAGACTGTGATCACGGACGCCAACGGGCAGGTTCAGATCCGTTTCGCGGACAAGACGGAGCTCGTTGTCGGGCCAAACTCAAAGCTTACCCTGGAAGATTACCTGCTGCGCGGCGATGGATCAGCGGGCAAGCTGGCCATCAACGCTCTTTCGGGGACGTTCCGCTTCGTAACTGGCAATGCGCCGAAGAACCGCTACCAGATCGAAACGCCGACCGGCACCATAGGCATCCGGGGTACAGCGCTCGACTTCACCGTGAGCAAGAAGAAGACCGACGTTCTGCTCTACCACGGCGCGGCGATCCTCTGCAGCAGGAGCAGAGACTGTGTCACACTTGATGATGCCTGCGAGGTCGGCACCTACGAGCGCAGAGAGTCCGAGGTCCTCGGCTTGACCAAGAAGCTTCAGCGAGACATCAGGAGCGAACTTTTCGAGAGCTTCCGGTACGCCTCGAACCAGCGCCCCCTGCGGGAGGATTTCCGCGTACCGCAGGCCCGGAACTGCTTCAGCAAAAGTGAGGCGGAGTTGATCCTGCCGCAGAAGAAGGCGCCGGTTGTCGTCGACCCCTGCGCCGACCCTGCCGCTTGTCCCCCACCGCCACCACCGCCACCGCCGCCACCGCCCCCGCCACCGCCGCCACCCCCACCACCGCCGCCACCCCCACCACATGACGGCGGACATGACCACGGAGATCATGATCATCATGATGATCGTGACGACAACGGTCATCACTACGGCAATGACAAGGGCGATAGTCACGAGGATAAGGGGAAGGGCGGCAATCACGGTGGACAGGGCAAAGGCAAGAATGGCAACAAGCGTTGACACCTATGCCCTTGGCCACAGACGGATCGACAGCATCCGTTCATGTTTACGCTGAAACTGTGATTTGTCCGACCGGCGGCAGCGCGGCCCGATGACTTTAGCGCGCCGCGGCGCCATGCGATGCAGTGTTCAGAAGCTCGAGAACGTAGCGCGGACCTTCTCGATGAACGCCGACAGACCGGCTGGCGTCTGGTTGTTCATGTCATAGAGCGCAAGGTACTTCGGCGGCGTCCTGGTGCCGAAAGTCACCCAGGCCCAACGGCGAGCCAGCCGGCGCGGCGGGTCCCCCATGATCATCGTTCGAAAGCGGTCGCCACCATAGGTGGTCACGAACGCTACTTTCTTGATGTTCTTCATGGCGGGGACGAGTTTTCCCTTGTCGGGTTCATCCCCACCCTCAAGGACGAAAGACACGCCTGGAAGGAATATCCGGTCAAAATACCCCTTGAGGATAGCCGGGTAGCCATAGTTCCAGACCGGATGCACGAAGACCAGCTTGTCACAGGCACGCAACCGGTCAACATATGGTTTGGTAAGCGGGGTCAGGTTGCCCGGAACATCGTGGTAGTCCAGCCGTTCCTCACGGCTCATAACCGCCTGGAATTGTTCGTCATAGAGATTCAGCGCATCCACGTCGTCCCCCTTGGCCCTCAGGGCGGAGCAGACGGTATCGAACAAAGCCCGATTGTAGCTGGTCTCGACTGGATGGGCATGGATAACGTGAACGCGCATCAGGCGGCGCCACTCAGCTTGGTGAGGCCGGTGAACAACCATGCACGCCCGGAGTCAAAGTCGAAATCCGGATCGTCCCATGCGATCATTTTGCCGGGATTGAGCATGCCCTTGGGGTCAGCCTCTTTCTTGAATGCGAGTTGTGCCCGGTCGGTCTGCTTCATGCCGCCTTCCTCTAGTGTGTAGCGGTGAGGGTTGAACACCAAGCAGTCGTTTTCCTCGTGAATCCGGATGATCTCCTCGAGGCGCTCCTCGGTCGTGTAGCGCACGATCGGCAAACCGGCGAAGTTGATCTTTCCATCGAACTTCGTCATCTCAATATGCATCGGCAGTTCGTCACCAAAAATGTCCATTATCCGCTTCACGTGCGCGAGGCTTGGGTACTGGGTCTGCAGGTAGGTGATGGTCGGATCCATCTTCAGCCCGCGCAACGTGGTGTGGTTCCAGGCAAGCTCGTAGACTGGCGGAACTTTTGCCTTTTCCTCTGCAGGCAGCGTATCCGCCCGGAATATCAGGTCGCCATTGTGGAACGCCGTAAAGTCGACGATGGCTTCCACATTTGCAGGAGCTACCATGAGCAGCACGACGGATTGATCACGGCTCTTGATGTAGGGGCGGTGGCGGTTGAAATAGTCATAGGGGACAGGCGCCGCGACTGGTGAAATCTCCTTGCACAGCAGCCCATCCTGCAGCGCAACCTGCTCTGCGAAGGCTATGGCTTCATATGCGGTATCGAAGCCGACAATGATGTCGACCCAGTCGTAGTGGGAGGTTACGGGCATCTCCACTTCAACGATGATCCCGTTTGTTCCATAGGCATGAGCAACCTTGAGGATGTCTGGTCCGCGCAGGTCCAGAACGCGCGGCTCGGCCTCGCAGGTGACCACCTTGAGTCCAAGGATGTTTCCGAAATTGCGAAGTCCGCCCCACCGGATGGAGCCCACACCGCCAGAGCCACCGGCGACGAACCCGCCGATAGACGCCATGCGGTAGGTTGAGGGATGGAAACGAAGCTCGCCATTCACCTTATGCGTGATGGCCTCGTCGAGCTTCTCCATGATGATGCCCGCTTCGGCACGGACGCGGTCAGGTGTAATCGAAATAATCCTGTCGAGGTTCATCAGGTTCAAAATGGCGCCGCCTGACAGCGGCATGGCCTGCCCATAGTTGCCGGTGCCTGCACCGCGTGGCGTCACGGGGACGTTATGCGCGAAGGCTGCCCGCAGCACTTCTACGACTTCCTCCACGGTACGAGGCGAGACGACGAGATCGCCCTTGACCTGTTCCAGTTCGGCCTTGAGACGTGGAGAGTACCAGTAGTGATCGCGGCTTTTCTGTTGAACGATCCGCGGATTGTCCTCGACGGGAATTTCGCCGATTGCGGCTCGGAATCCGGTGATATCCATCAATTACTCCATCAAGTCGTCGAGTTCGCGGTAGTCAGGTAGGGCACAGTTGATGGCCTTACCTTTACGCAAGACGATGCGATCAGACTGCGGTCGGGCATTGAGCTCGGTCCAGGTCCTGGCTCGGAAAAGCACCAGGTCTGCGGGTTCGCCAGTGCTGATCATGCCCCTGTAACTAAAGCCACCATGCGCGGCTGGCGTCGATGTAACGGCGCGCAACCAATCCCAGGCCTGTGCTTGGGGATGATCGAAATGCAGGATCCGGGCGCTCTCTCTGAGCACTTCCACACCGTCAAGGTCTCCGTAGGCGTAGAACGGGTCGCGGGTGTTGTCTGAGGCTACCATTACCTCCGCGCCACCCGCCTTGAACTCGTTGAGCAGAGTCGCGCCACGGCGAATGGGAGTCCGAACATTGGCGCCGTCGTTCACCCGGTCCTGCAGGTAGATGTTGCACATCGGCAGGGAGACTATGGCAATGCCTGCCTCCAATGACTTGTCGATGGTGCGCCTGACGGTATCAGCGTCCTGCACGGTAAGTACGCAGCAGTGTCCGGCGAGGACTTTGCCCTTGAAACCCGTCTCCAGTACCGCCTCTGCGAGATGCAGTAGCGAATGAGATGTGGGATCACCCGTCTCGTCGATATGCAGGTCAAGATCGAGCCCGAGCTCACCAGCCTTGTCGACTGCCCGGACAAGGGCTGCTTTTGATCCATCAAAAGCCGCTACCGACCCGCCCAGGAGCCCACCTGACCGCTTTACCTGCTTTGCAACGGCATCGAGTGCGGCCGAGTCTAGAAGCGTGTCAGGCCCGACGATAGCCGCCGCCTGCAATTCGATCCGCCCTTGCCAGGCTTCACGCATCCTTTCGAACACCGCCCAACTGATCTCGTGCTGAGGTGGCGCAGAGTCCAGATGCGTGCGGATCGCTGCGGTGCCGTGCGCATATGCGCAGCGCAGTGCAAAATCCATTCGCCGCTCGACATCATTGCTGGCCCAGTTGTTTTCGCGGTCTTGGCCAACTGCAATGAGCGCCCCGATCCAGGTTCCGTCAGGGTTCTCCTTCCTTGGCCAGATATGACCCTTGTCAAGATGCGTGTGTATGTCGATGAACGCGGGAAGGACGAGGCCTTTGTCCAGATCGTAGCTGGCACCGATGGTGGGGACCGAGCCAGCCGGCCGGATTGCCGACACCTTGCCGTCGGCTATGACGATATCGATCTCGGCGACTGTTCCGTCCCCGACATGGCCGAGGGCGGCCTTCGGTACGCGGGCGTTGGTAAGTGTGATATTGCCGGTCGAAAGGGCTGGTTCCGCTGCCATATCAATTCTCCCGCTTTAGGGCGCTCTCGTGCCAGCGGTGCAGCGTCAGCCATGCGACAAATGAGGTAAGCCCAAAAATCGCAATGCCGGTCCCTGTCAGCAGCACCAACGCAGCGAACATGCGAGGAATATTGAGACGGTACTGCGCCTCGAGTAGGCGGAATGCGAGGCCCGAACCTTCGCCTGCGGTCCCCGCTGCGAACTCCGCTACGACCGCTGCGATCAACGACAAGCCGCCGCCTATGCGAAGGCCCGCCATGAAATACGGCATTGCTGCAGGAATCTTCAGGTACACAAGTGTCTGCCAGCGGCTCGCGCCATAGAGATCATACAGGTTTAGCAAATTGTGATCGACGCTCTTCAGCCCAGCCACCATGTTGGACAGTATGGGAAAGAACGCGACGAGAAACGCGCATATCAGCAGCGCGGTCTGCGTATCTGGAGAGTAGATCAGCAGCAGCGGCGTTATCGCGATGATTGGCGTGACCTGTAGGATCACCGCAAAGGGAAAAAGCGCAAGTTCGATCCAGCGTGATTGTACGAGCACGATCGCAAGTAGGACGCCGCCGACGACTGCGAGGCAGAGAGCGGTAAATGTGATGCGTAGCGTCACCCCAAGTGCCGGCAGGAGAGTTGGATAGTCGGTGAGCAGCGAGTTCAGCACGTCCGCAGGTGCTGGAAGGATGTACTTCGGAAGATTATTCAGCACCACTGTGAGGTGCCAGGCGATAACGGCCAGAACAAGCATGCCGACTGGAATGGCAATCCGCAGTATCTTTTCCGACGTCGATGCACGCGGCGCAAGGATTGCAACGGCACTGTCTGTGCCGGCCTCGGACGCGGAGCCTGGTCCGGACGCGCGGGCGAGATCGGACATCAGTGAGTTCCCCCGCCGGCGTGAATGGCATTATGCAGTGCACGGGACACCTGCTCGGTCGTCGCACGGTACTCTTCTGATGTGCGGTAGGCCTCGTCTCGCTCAGTGCTCGTTGACAGCGGGAGGTCCGAGAATACCTGACCTGGCCGGGCGCGCATGACGACGATACGATTGGAGAGATAGGCGCTCTCGAAGACCGAGTGTGTAACGAATATGACCGTGATCCCTGACTGCTTCCATAGTCGCAAGACGTCATCGTTGAGCTTTTGCCGCGTGATCTCGTCGAGTGCAGCGAATGGTTCGTCCATCAAGAGCAGCTTGGGTTTCGTTACAAGCGCTCTTGCTATCGACACGCGCATCTTCATGCCGCCAGACAACTCACGCGGATAGGCATCTGCAAAGTCGGCAAGTCCAACAGATGAAAGTGTCTCCATGATGCGTTCGCGAGCTGCCGATTTTGAGATCTGTGTAAGTCGAAGCGGTAGATAGACATTGCCAAACACTGTCTGCCACGGCATCAACGTCGGTTCCTGGAAGACAAATCCAATGTCGCCCTTTGGCAGACCACGTGAATCGATTGTCGAAGAAGGCCAATCGATAGTGCCAGAGCTCGCGCTACCCAGCCCGGCGATGATACGTAGAGCCGTCGACTTACCGCAGCCCGATGGGCCGAGAAGGCTCAGGAACTCCCCACGTTCCACATCGAGCGACATGTCCTTGAGCGCCAAGGTGCCATTGGAAAACACCTTCGAGACATTGCGCATTGTAACGACGTGACGTGGCGAACCAGCCGTTCGAGGCGTTAGTGAGGCAGTAGTGGAGTGAACTGACAAAGCTTTAGCTCGGTGAGGATCTGGAGGCGCGGGCACCGTGCCCGCGCCAAGCGGAAGTGCTCGCTTTACTTCACCAAGTCCTTGCCAAGGCCCTGGCAAACTAGATCGGTGGTGTAGGCCTGCTTTATGTCGATACCGGCGGTGAACAGGCCGACCTTGACCATCTGGTCATAAAAGCTCTGCCAGCGCGCGTCGGTCATGCAGCCGATGCCCTTGTCGGCGGCGTCGCCCGAAACCACGATGCCAAGCTCCTTCATCTTGGCGATACCGAAGGCAATCTGCTCATCCGTCATGTCCGGATTGTCCTTCTTGATGAGCTCGTTGGCCTTGGCGTTGTCGCCGTAAAGGTAATTGTACCAGCCAACTATGGTGGCCTCGACAAAGCGCTTTGCAACGTCCTTGTTGGCCTCGTACCAAGGCTTCATCACCTCGATGGTGGTGGAGTAGGGCGCGTAGCCGTTGTCGGCGAGAAGAAACTCCTTGGGCTCCCAACCCGTCTGCTTCTTGATCTCCAGCGGTTCGGACGTCACGTAGCCCTGCTGGATCGACTGCTTGTCGGCAATGAAAGGAGCGGGGTTGAACGTATAGGGTTCGAACTTTTCGTCCTTGAACTCCGGATAGGCGGATTTCATCCACGAGAAATATGAGATGAAACCATCCTTTGACAGGATGTACTTGCTCGCCTTTGCGAGGTCGGCAAATGTCTCAAACCCGGAATCTGGGTGAGCGAGTAGGACCTGAGGGTCTTTCTGGAAAATCGAGGCAAGGGTAAGGGTGGGGATGCCTTCCTTCACGGCGTCAATAGCAGTGGTCATGCCGCCCATGTAGAAATCAATTTGGCCGCCGATCAGCAGCGACCGGTTCGCGCCTTGCGGACCGCCTTGACGAATGGTGACGTCGAGCCCGTACTTCTCGTACGTACCATCGGCCACGGCTTGGTAGAAGCCGCCATGCTCGGCCTGCGCCAGCCAGTTGGTACCGTAGCTGACCTTGTCGAGCGCGAATGCGCCAGAGGCACTCATGACCGCGATCAGCGCGCCGGCGCCCAGCAGCTTGTTGAAATCGACCATTTCAGTCTCCCTGTTGTGGTCCTTTCCGGATGAACCCCGCACCCGGTTCGGGTCAGAACCTCTTGTCACCAAAGGCACCAAGCCCATTCATTCCGCGCCGCCAGAGAAAAGGAAAGCCCAAAAATGCATCACTTTTCTTAATGCAAAGAATTTGTGCAGGGTGGCGGCGTTTGGACTTTCGCCTGTCGCGCAAACGGGTTAGCTCTTGGAGGCAATCGGACACTACATCATGCACGAAGCGCTGTCGCCCAGTTCGGTCCATCCGCCCTTTGCTCCATACAGCCACGGGGTCACCGTTCCTGCCGGTCAAAGATTCGTCTTTTGCTCCGGCCAACTCGGCATCGCCAAGGATGGCTCTATACCCGCAGAGTGTGGTGCGCAGACGGAACTCATTTTCGAGAACATTGCCGCAATTCT
The DNA here is from genome assembly GCA_964414845.1 of uncultured Devosia sp. Classification (GTDB taxonomy): domain Bacteria; phylum Pseudomonadota; class Alphaproteobacteria; order Rhizobiales; family Devosiaceae; genus Devosia_A. The sequence goes on from CAYPYV010000019.1 coordinate 20,528, forward strand.
GGCTGAGGCAAAGATGGGGCTCGGAAACATCATCCGCATCAACGCCTTTGTGACCGGGCGCGAGCATCTCAAAGCCTACATGGATGTGCGGAATCGGCTGTTCGCAAATCCGCTTCCTGCGTCGACTCTGATGATTGTGTCAGGCTTTGCCCGCCCGGAGTTTGTCGTGGAGATCGAAGCCATCGCGGCTGGTCCAGCGTGACTAGAGGGGGAGGGTAATGCGATGAGCGCCCGCAAGATCTGGTGGAACGATTTTTCCGCTTTTGAGTTCAAGAACCTAGACCCGATGAAGACCATCGCGATCCTCCCGGTTGCGGCGGTGGAGCAGCATGGGCCCCATTTGCCAGTGGGGACTGACACCATCATCAACCAGGGACACCTGGACCTTTTGGTGAAGCGGGCACCGGCCAATCTCGATATCCGCATCCTTCCCGTTCAGGCGATCGGCAAGTCCAACGAGCATATCTGGCAGGTGGGTACCGTAAGCCACACTGCCAACAACCTGATCGACGCCTGGTTGCAGGTCGGCCTCGAAGTGGCACGGTCCGGGATCAAGAAGCTCGTGTTCGTCAATTCGCATGGCGGAAACGTCGCGATCATAGAGATCGTGGCGCGCGAACTACGTGTCCGAGCTGACATGCTTGCGGTCAAGACTGGCTGGGGTGCCTTCGGCGACAAGAGTCTGTTTTCGGATATCGAGAACCGGTATGGTATCCATGGTGGCGATGCAGAGACTTCGCTGGTGATGCATTTCCGGCCCGAGCTGATCAACCATCAGCACCTTCAGAATTACCCCTCAGTCGCCCAGCGTGACGAGCAGGAGTACAAGCACCTGCGGCCGATCGGCTCACCCACGACCTATGCCTGGATCGCAAGCGACATTCATCCACTTGGTACTGCCGGCGAAGCGCATCTCGCGACGCCCGAAAAGGGCGAGGCCTATGCTGAGAGCGCCGTCGCCGGCTTCATTGAGATGCTGCGCGAGGTCGAACGCTATCCGCTGCCGGGCATTGGCGACTGACGGGTTCCCTCAGTCGCCAATGCACGATCGACGTCGTCAGTTGGATGGCGCCCCGGTCTTTGCGGCCTTGGCCTCGTCATACCACCAGGTGCCTGGGAAGCCGATCGAGTATTCTGGCAGCCTCTCGGGATGGCTGAACCTATCCCAGCGGGCAATACGCGCTTTCCTCAACGTGTAGGACGGGACGAGGTAGTGATTGGCGAGCAGTACGCGGTCGAGCGCGTGCGTAGCTGCCACCAACGTGTCGCGATCCGGAGCAAAGATGATCTTGTCGATCAGCGCGTCGACGCCCTTGTCGGCGATACCGGCGTAGTTGCGGCTGTCTTCCTGAGTAGCAGACGCAGATCCCCAGAAGTCGCGCTGTTCGTTGCCCGGCGACAGGGACTGCGCCCATCCAGTGTAGATCATGTCGAACTGACGCTTCTGTACGCGTTCAATATACTGGGCGGAGTCGACGGTGCGCAGGGTCGCTGTGATGCCGATCTTCTTGAGGTTGTTGGCAAAGCTCGTTGCAACTGGTTCCAATGTCGGGCCGTTGAGCAGGATTTCAAAGGCGACCGGCTGGCCATTTGGGTCAAGCAACTGGTTGCCGGAGAGCCTGTACCCCGCCGAGTTCAGGAGGTCGACAGAGATCTTGAGGTTGGCCCTCAGCTTCTGCGGATCGCCGCTGACCGGGTTGGTGTAGGGGGTGGTGAAGACGGAAGGCGGCACCAAGTCCTTTACCGAGTTGAGGATTTCGAGCTCCTTGCCCTCCGGCAGACCTGATGATGCTAGTGGCGTGCCGTAGAAATAGGAGTTGATGCGTTCGTACTGTCCAAAGAACCTCAGCTTGTCGAGTTCCTCAAAATCGAAGGCTGCGTTGATCGCCTCGCGCAGAGCCGCATTCTGAAAGACCGGCAGCCGGAGGTTCGGAACGAAGCCGACCATGATCCCAGAGTTGCGATAGGGATTGTCGAAAGTCTCCTTGATGACCCGGCCGTCCTTTACCGCCGGGAAGTCGTAACCCTGCTGCCAGCGCAGCGCGAGGTTCTCATTCCACCAGTCGAAGGTATCCCCCTTGAATGCCTCGAATTGGGCGGTCGTATCCGCGAAATACTCATATCGGATACTGTCGAAATTGTTCTGACCAACCGCAAAGCCTTCGTTCTTGGCCCAGTAGTCGGGCACGCGCTCGTACGTGATGGAGCGGCCCGCCTCGAAGCTCTTGATGCGGTAGGGACCCGAGCCCAGCGGCGGTTCAAGTGTGCTCTTTGAGATATCCCGCTTGTTGCCACTGGCGTCGGTGCCCTCCCACCAGTGTTGCGGCAACACCAGAAGCTGACCCATGATCTTGGGCAGCTCCCGATTTCCGGCCTGATCGAAGGTGAAAGTGACTTCACCGGGTGCCGTCACCTCCGCTTTGGTGACATTGGCATAGTAATTGGCAAGACTTGGTGAGAGTTCTTTCTGCTTGTTGAACGACCACACCACGTCCTCGGCGGTTACCGGGGTGCCATCCTGCCACTTGGCGCGGGGGTTCATCCGAAAGGTGACCGATGAATAGTCTTTCGGGTAGGTAGATGCCTCTGCGAGCGCGCCATACTCGGTGGAGACTTCGTCCTCCGAGTTCGTGGTCAGCGTCTCGTACAGCAGTCCCAGTCCGGATGCCGGCTCGCCCTGAGGCAGGATGGGGTTGAACGTATCGAAGCTCCCCATGTCGCTGAGGCGCACAATGCCGCCCTTGGGCGCTTCAGGGTTCACGTAGTCAAAATGCTTGAAACCCGGAGGATATTTCGGGTCGCCGATGAGCGAGGTCGCATGATGCCAGACGCGGTCGTCAGCGAGGCTGGGGCCGAGCATCGGCGCCGCGGCGAGTGCTACGGCAAGAACAAGAGCAGGCAGGCGCATCATGGTCCTCCTCGGTGGGATGGGATGGATGGGGCGGAATGGTGCACGGACCCGAATGCAGCTGAAAGCAGCTCGCGTGTATAGGCAGCTTTCGGGTCAGCGAAGACGTCGGCGGCCGGACCGGCTTCAACAATCTTGCCATGGCGCATGACCAGAACCTGGCTGGCCAAGGCGCGAACCACGCGCAGGTCATGCGAGATGAACACATATCCGAGGCGACGACGGCGCTGCACCGCGCGCAGAAGGTCGACGATCTGCGCCTGGATGGACATGTCGAGCGCCGAAGTGGGTTCGTCGAGGACAAGCAATCTCGGTTCGAGTACCAGAGCTCGCGCGATGGAGATGCGCTGCCGCTGCCCGCCTGAGAATTCGTGCGGATAGCGGTTGCCCATTTCGGCATCTAGACCGACCTCTGCCAGTGCCGATGCGATTCGCTTCGATCGCTCGGCGGCAGAAAGATCGCGACGATGCACCGCGAGGCCTTCACCAACGATTTCAGCGACGGACATTCGCGGGCTCAGCGATCCAAACGGATCCTGGAAAACGATCTGCATGTCGCGGCGCAGCGGTCGCAATGCGGCCTTGCCCAGTCGGTCTATGCGCTGCCCGGAAAAGCTGATTTCGCCCGTGACCGAGACAAGGCGGAGCAGGGCACGGCCCAGCGTAGTCTTTCCGGAGCCAGATTCGCCAACGACACCAAGTGTCTCGCCCTCGCGGAGCATGAGGGAGATATCATCGACCGCCTTGATGTGGCCCATCGTCCGCCGCACGAGCCCGCGCCTGATTGGGTACCAGACCTTTAGGTTGCTGGCCTCCAGCACAATCGGCGCGGCCGGGTCGGGGGCTGGGGGATTGCCGCGGGGCTCGGCGGCAAGGAGTTTCTGCGTGTAGGGGTGTTCCGGTGCACCCAGAACTCGATCTGTCGGGCCCTGCTCGACGATGAGACCTTCATGCATGACCAGCAGGCGATCGGCCACTTGCCTTACGACATGCAGATCGTGCGTGATGAAAAGCAGCGCCATGCCACGATCGCGCTGCAGCCGCTTGAGGAGCGCAAGGATCTGTGCCTGCACGGTCACGTCGAGTGCCGTTGTCGGCTCATCGGCAATGAGCAGCTTTGGCTCGTTGGCGAGCGCCACGGCGATCATGACACGCTGCCGCTGACCGCCCGACAGCTGGTGCGGGAAATCCTCCAGGCGCGATGCCGGGTCGGCGATGCCGACTTCTTCAAGCAGTGCGATCGCCGCCTTGCGCGCCGCGGCCTGACCGAGCCCGCGATGGAGAATAAGTGTCTCGGCAATTTGCCGGCCCACGGTATGGAGCGGGTTGAGCGAAGTCATCGGCTCCTGAAAGATCATACCGATGTCGTTGCCGCGGACGCCGCGCAGCGCGCGCTCAGGCAGATTGAGAAGATTGGTGCCTTCGAACAGAACCTCGCCGCCTGCGTGGAACGCGATCGGGTATGGCAACAGCCGGAGCAGTGACAGCGCCGTGGCGGACTTTCCGGAACCGCTTTCGCCGACAATGGCAAGAGTTTCTCCCCGCGACAGATCGAACGAGATGCCCTTTACCGCCTCGACCTTCCGGGTGCCGAGGTCGAAGCCGATCTGCAGATTTCGCACGCTGAGCAGCGGATGGGTCATTTGAGTATCCGCCGCGGATCGAAGGCGTCACGAACCGCCTCGCCGATGAACACGAGCAGGGTCAGCATGACGGAGAGGACGACAAACCCGGTAATGCCGAGCCATGGCGCGAAGATGTTGTCCTTGCCCTGTTGGAGCAGTTCGCCAAGGGACGGCGACCCGGCAGGCAGCCCGTAGCCGAGGAAATCCAGCGCTGTGAGCGTTGTGACCGAGCCAGACATGATGAACGGCAGGAAAGTCAGCGTCGCCACCATGGCATTGGGCAGCATATGCCGGAGCATGATGGTGAGATCGGAAACGCCGAGGGCGCGAGCTGCCGCGATATATTCGAAATTGCGGGCGCGCAGGAACTCTGCCCGGACAATGCCGACCAGCGCCGTCCATGAGAACAGCAGCAGAATGCCCAGAAGTGACCAGAAGCTGGGGGCGATGATGCTCGAGATGATCAGCAGCAGGTAGAGCGCTGGCAGCGACGTCCATATCTCGATGGCGCGCTGGGCGATGAGATCGAGCCAGCCACCGAAATAGCCCTGCAGCCCCCCGGCAACAATGCCGATGACCGAAGACAGCGCAGCGAGCGCGAAGCCGAACAACACCGAAATGCGGAAGCCATAAATCAGGCGTGCGAGGACATCCCGTCCCTGGTCGTCCGTGCCGAGCCAATGCCAGTTGCCGATGGTGCAGGCTGGATCAGCTATGCCTTGCGGGTAGGCACCGCAACGCTGCTCTTCAGTCTGCAACAGTGCGGGCGGCGATGGTGCCGGCACGGCCAGGGACTCATCCGCCGCACTGTAGCCGTACCGGATCGGTGGCCAGATCATCCATCCATTGGCGTTCACTTCATCCGCGATAACCGGATCGCGCCACGCGGTTTCTGCAAGGAAGCCGCCGAACTTCTCCTCAGGGTAGTTCACCAGCGCCGGTACCAGAAACTCGCCCTTGTACATCGCGAAGATCGGCCGGTCGTTGGCGATGAACTCCGCACCCAGCGTGAGGATGAACAAGACCGCGAAGATCCAGAAGCTCCAGTAGCCGCGGCGATTGGCCCTGAATACCGCGAGGCGGCGCTGGTTGATCGGCGAAAGCCGACTCGTCTTGACCGGTGTGGTGGCCATTGCGCCACTTGCGCCATCGGCCGGAGCGAACCGGACCTGCGACCAGGCCGAGACGGGAGCGAGGGTCAGGATCAATTGCTGCGCGCCTCGAAATCGATGCGCGGATCGACCCACATGTAGCAGAGGTCGGAAATGAGCCCGACGACGAGCCCGAGCAGCGAGAAGATGTAGAGGGTGGCAAAGACCACCGGATAGTCGCGGTTGACAATGGACTCGAGACCAAGTCGCCCCAACCCGTCGAGGGAGAAGATATTCTCGATGAGCAGAGAGCCGCCAAAGAATGCCGAGATGAATGCGGCCGGGAAGCCGGCGATCACCAGTAGCATCGCATTGCGGAACACGTGCCGATAGAGCACCTGATTCTGGCTCAGACCCTTCGCGCGGGCAGTGACCACGTATTGCTTGCGGATTTCCTCGACGAAGGAGTTCTTGGTGAGCAGGGTAATGGTGGCGAAACCGCCAGCCGCGAGCGCCGTTATCGGCAGCACCATGTGCCAGAGATAATCGAGCACCTGATCGTACCAAGGCATTTCGGCCCAGCCGGACGAGGTGAGGCCGCGCAGGGGGAAGATGTTCCAGTAACTGCCGCCCGCGAACAGCACGATCAGCAGCACCGCGAGCAGGAAGCCCGGAATGGCATAGCCGATGATCACGAGCGTCGACGTCCAGACATCGAAGCGGCTGCCGTCACGGACCGCTTTGGCGATACCGAGCGGAATGGAGACACCGTAGCCCAGCACCAGCATCCACATGCCAAGTGAAATGGAGACCGGCAACTTCTCCTTGATGAGGTCGATCACCGAGATGTCGCGGAAATAGGACTGGCCGAAGTCGAAGCGCAGGTAGTTGCCCATCATGGTGAGGAAGCGCTCGAGGGGCGGCTTGTCGAAGCCGAATTGCACCTTGATACGCTCGATGATCTCCGGCCTCAGGCCCTGTGCGCCGCGATAGGCCGAACTGCCTGCCCCAGCGGCGCTTACCGTATTGTCGGTGGAGACGACCTGTCCCTGGCCTGCGAAATCACCATCCCTGTCGCCGCTGACCGAGGCCGAGGCGGAGACGTTCTGCCCGCTCAGCTGTGCGATCATCTGCTCGACGGGGCCGCCCGGCGCGAACTGTGTGATGACGAACGAGACGACCATGATGCCGATGAGAGTCGGGATCATCAGCAGGATGCGTCTCAGTACATAGGCACCCAAGCGGGTCTCCGGGGTTCAGGGGCAGTCAACATGAACGGCCAGATCAACACGCGCTGGTTGGCCGCAATTGTGGCAAATCACAAAATCCTGAACGTAAGCCTCCGATCCTCAGGTACGTTGTCGGCGAGAGAACGGTTCGTCCCCCGCCGCGAAAGCCCATTATGCACCCGCCAGAAGGGGGCGGGCGTGAAATTTCTCAGGCTCGGCGGGCGACGTGCCCACGGCCTCAGACATATTGCCGCCAGCTGAATTGCGGGTTGTAGTCGAGCATGCGCTTGGCCTTCTCGATGGAGAGCAGCGTGCCATTGGCCGAGAGCGGATGCTTGTGCGGCACATTGGGGAACACTTCTGCCATCAGCGAGACATTGGACCGGCTCACTACCGTATCGGCATTGGCGATGATGAAGGGCTCAAACCCGTTGAACTCGGCCTCGATACCGCGCCGCACGGCCTGCGCGCCGTCGCGCGCATCGATATAGCCCCAGAGGTTCCATTTGCGCAGCAGGGGGTTGGCGTCGAATGTGGGGAACGCCTTGTAGTCCTCGATGTCCATGACGTTGGAAAAGCGCAGCCCAACGATCTTGAGCTCGGGATCCCAGCGGCAGAACTGTGCCGCGATGGTCTCGTCGACCAGCTTGCCGAGCGAATAGGCCGTCTCGGGCCTCGGGTAGTACTCCTCGTCCACCGGCACATAGGGCGGCGGCGTATCGAAGGGCAGGCCAAGCACGGTTTCGGACGACGCGAAAACGATGTTCTTCACCTTGGCGAGCCGGCAGGCCTCGAAGACATTGTAGGTGGCGGGCACATTGTTGGCGAAAGTCCGCGCATTGGCGAACTGGCCCGGGGCCGGGATGGCGGCGAGGTGAACGACGGCATCGAACGGCCCGCTCCGCTCGTCCACGCCGCCGAGAATTGCCGCGGCCACCTGACCGAAATCGGTGAGATCGACGCGTATAGTGGGGCAGGGCGCGTCCTTGGGGAGCGTCTGGTCGAGATTGAGGACATGGTAGCCATTCGCCACCAGATCCTTCAGCACGGCGCGTCCGAGCTTGCCGCTCCCGCCGGTCACCAGCACTTTCGCCATCAGAATACCTCCTCGAATTCGATTGCGTTTCCATAGGTGTAGGCGATCGCCCGCAGCGACAAAAGCGCTTTGACGCCGCGCCGGCGCGGTGAACGAAGGCTGAATGCGACTCTCAGCGCCGGTTCAAGGCGGAGGGTGCATCCTGTCCCCATGATCGAGCAGGCCATGGGGACCTGCCCACACCAACCGGACTGGCCGACACGCTCGGCCTTTTGAGGGACTGAAAAATGCGCAAACTCAACTCTTTCGCCATCATTGCCGCCACTGCCGCAATCGTGCTGACCGCGCTGCCGGCAAGCGCCCAGGTGCAGCCGAATTACATCAAGCGCCCGGACAGCGCGGGCATCACCCTCACGCTGCGCACGCAGCAGCGGGCGGAGCCGGGCGGTGCGCCGCCCGCCTCCACGGTGACGGTGCGCGCGCTGGGGGCGATGGCGCGCGTGGATGGCACCGACGGCGGCCTGCCGGTGGTGCTGCAGCGGATGGCCGGTCCCGGCGGCTACCTGCTGCTGCAGGTGGCGCCTGACGGCGTGCTGTACACGGTGGTGAACCCGCAGCGGCGCGAGGCGCTGCGGGTG
>CAYPYV010000020.1:0-28747 GCA_964414845.1 uncultured Devosia sp.
ACCGGTGGTCGAGTGTTCGAATCACTCTGCCCCGACCATCACTTGACGAGGACGATCATGACCGCACGCATCTTCCGCCCGGCCCCGAACGCCATGCAGTCGGGCCGCGGAAAGTCGAAGGAATGGGTCCTGGTGCATGCGCCCGAGACGCCGCGCGAGATCGAGCCCCTGATGGGCTATACCTCGTCGTCCGACACGCGCACGCAGATCAAGCTCAGCTTCGATTCGCTGGAAGAGGCCGAGGCCTACGCGCAGCGCAACGGGATCGCCTACCAGGTGCTGCCCGACCACAAGCCTACGGTGAAGCGGGCGAGCTATTCGGACAATTTCCGGGCCGACCGCAAGACGCCCTGGACGCATTGAACGCGTGATGGGCTGGCGGCGGCACATAGGACGTGCGGCCGCGGCGCTGCTGCTCGGCTGCATCTGCCTGCCGGCGACCGCCGCGCCGGCGCTGTGGCGTGTGTCCGATGGCGACAGCGCCATCTGGATCTTCGGTGCGGTGCACATTCTCGACCAGCCGCGCGAATGGCGGAGCCCCGCCTTCGATACAGCGCTGCGCAACGCGCGCGAGGTGTGGTTCGAGATGGTGCTCGATACCCCCTCGATCGCCACCCTGACGCGGCTCAGCATCACCGAGGGCTACTACAATGACGGCTCGACGCTGTGGTCGCATCTCGCCCCCGAAGAGGTGAAGCGGGTCGAGGCGGCGGTGGACGCTGCCGGATTGACCCGCGAGGCAATCGGTCAGATGCGGCCATGGCTCGCCAGTTCGACGCTGGCCATGAATATGGGCGGCGACGGGCCGGCGGTACCGCTGGCCGGAGTCGAAATGACCGTCAGCGCCGAAGTTCCTGCTGACAGGCAGCGCGGGCTCGAGACTGCCGAGGAGCAGTTTGCGCTAATCGGGGGCATGTCGGATGCGGAGCAGATCAGCGACCTGCTGCAGACCGCCGATGCGCTGACCAGCGGCCAGGCGGCGGCCGATATCGGCGACCTGTATGGCGCGTGGATATCGGGCGACCAGCTGGCGCTCACGGATACCATCTCGGCGGGGCTGGGCGTTCCGGGCGAAAGGCTGTTCGACCGGATGATCGGCGACCGCAACAAGCGCTGGCTGCCTGAGGCCGAGAGGCTGTTGAAAACCAATGTTCCGGCGATCGTGATCGTCGGGGCCGGACACCTCGTCGGTCCCGTTGGGTTGCCCGCGCTGCTTGGACAGGAAGGCTACACGGTGACCCGGGTGGAAAACGCCGGCGATGCCGTGCTCGATGGCCCGCGCATGGGGACGGGACTGCCGAGATAGGCCTGCTCCTTCCCTCTCCCGTTCACGGATATCGCAGTCGGCGCCCCTCTCCCGTTCACGGGAGAGGGGAACCGACTTCACCCTCAGAGTGAGATTCCCTCACACGTCCGAGAACTTCGTCCACTTGCCCTCGTTGCGCGACGAGGTAACCGAGGCCATGATGAACTCGATGCCCTCGATGCCGTCCTCGAGGCTCGGCAACAGGCCCTCGACCGCTGCACCTTCGCCGCGGATCACTTGCGCGAACTGGCTGTAGAGCGTGGCGAAGGCTTCGAGATAGCCTTCCGGGTGGCCGCCCGGGATGCGGACATTCATCGAGGCGGCGGGCGGGGCGGAGATGGCGCCGCCGCGGGTCAGCAACTGCTTCGGTTTGCCGAACTCGCAGAACCACATCTCATTGGGGTTTTCCTGCCGCCACTCGATGCCGGCCTTGTCGCCATAGACGCGCAGCTTGAGCCCGTTCTCGTTGCCGACGGCGACCTGGCTTGCCCAGAGCATGCCCTTGGCCCCGCCTGCGAAGCGCAGCAGGATATGCACATTGTCGTCGACCTCGCGGCCCGGCACGAAGGCGGTGAGATCGGCGCTGACCGCTTCGGTCTTCAGGCCGGTGACGAAGCGCAGGAGATTGTAGGCATGGGTGCCGATATCGCCGATGGCGCCGCCAGCGCCCGAGCGCTTCGGATCGGTGCGCCAGCTGGCCTGCTTGTTGCCGGGGTCGGCAGCGACAGTGAGCCAATCCTGCGCATATTCGGCCTGCACGACACGCAGCTTGCCGAGGGCGCCGGAGGCGACGAGATCACGCGCCTGCCGGATGAGCGGATAGCCCGTGTAATTGTGGGTGAGGAGGAATTTCGCACCGTTCTTCGGTTTCACGTTGCGCAGCGCCCGCGCATCCTCGAGCGTCGAGGTCAGCGGCTTGTCGCAGATGACGTGGATACCGGCCTCGAGGAAGGCCTTGGCCGGGCCGAAATGCACATGGTTGGGCGTGACGATCGACACCGCCTGGATACCATCGGGACGCGCCGCTTCCTTCACCGCCATCTCCTCGTAGGAGGTGTAGATGCGGTCGTCGGCGAAGCCCAGATTGCGGCCCGATTCGCGTGCGGTGTCCGGGTTGGACGAGAGCGCGCCCGCTACGAGATCGTAATCGCCATCGATACGTGCCGCGATGCGGTGCACATAGCCGATGAATGCCCCGCTGCCGCCACCGACCATGCCGAGGCGAATGCGCTTGGCGCCGTTTTCTGCCATTTTTCCTCTTCCCTGTGTTTGCTTTGGGCGAGGTCGCAAGGCGCCCAGTCGGGCTCCCTCTCCTTGAGGGCCGGGGTGGGGTGACCGAAACCACGCCATTCTGCGTGAACCCGCTTGCCCTCACCCTTTATCCCTCCCCACAAGGGGGAGGGAGACCTGACTGCGACACCTGACCTCGTCTCGATAATCAGATCAGCTCAGACCGAGCATCTTGCGGTTTGCGGCCTTGTCGGTGCCCGCAGAGGCAAAATCGTCGAACGCCTTCTCGGTGACGCGGATGATGTGGCTCTGGATGAATGGCGCGCCCTCTTCCGCACCCTGCTCCGCCGACTTGATCGCGCATTCCCATTCGAGCACCGCCCAGCCATCGAAGCCGTAGGCTGACAGCTTGGAGAAGATGCCGGCGAAATCGACCTGACCGTCGCCGAGCGAGCGGAAGCGGCCGGCGCGGTTCACCCAGCTCTGGAAGCCGCCATAGACGCCCTGCTTGCCCGTGGCGTTGAACTCGGCGTCCTTCACGTGGAAGGCGCGAATGCGCTCGTAGTAGAAGTCGATGTATTGCAGGTAGTCGAGCTGCTGCAGCACGAAGTGCGACGGATCGTAGAGCAGGTTGGCGCGCGGATGGTTCTTCACCCGCTCGAGGAACATCTCGTAGGTGACGCCGTCATGCAGGTCTTCGCCGGGGTGGATTTCGTAGCAGACGTCGACGCCCGACTTGTCGAAGGCATCGAGAATCGGCGTCCAGCGGCGGGCGAGTTCATCGAAGGCTTCCTCGACGAGGCCGGCCGGGCGCTGCGGCCACGGGTAGAGATACGGCCAGGCAAGCGCGCCGGAAAAGGTCGCGTGCGCCTTGAGGCCAAGGTTTTCCGACGCCTTGGCGGCCCAGAGCAATTGCTGCACTGCCCACTCGGTGCGGGCCTTGGAATTTCCATGCACCGCCTTGGGGGCAAAGCCATCAAAGGCAGTGTCGTAGGCGGGATGCACCGCGACCAGCTGGCCCTGGAGATGGGTGGAGAGCTCGGTGATCTCCAGCCCATGGCTCTTCACGATACCCTTGAGCTCGTCGGCATAGGTCTTTGACGTTGCCGCCTTTTCGAGATCAATGAAGCTCGACACCCAGCTGGGGATCTGCACACCCTTGTAGCCAAGGCCAGCGGCCCAGCCGCAAATGTGGTCGAGCGTGTCGAACGGCGCCTTGTCGCCCGCGAACTGGGCGAGAAAGATCGCCGGCCCTTTGATGGTGCGCATGTCATCCTCCCTTGCCCGGGCTTGATCTGCCCGGCTTGTGTTACGTACCTCACCGCTCGCTCGGCGACCAGAGGGCATGAAGATTACACGCCGGAACTGACGCTCGTGAGGGAACGGCCCGTGGCGGCAAGCTTGCCCCATGGGCAGCAATAGTCAAGCCGCGCGTCGGGCCAGAGTGGGCAGTGATGAGGAACTGCCAACCGGCTCACCTCCCGCCGCTTGCGGGCCTTCCCCAAGTGGACCACGCCACGGCGTGATCCGGCCTTCGGCACGCTCCGAAGCACCGCAAGGGCGAGGGATGCCGCGAGGCCGGTGGGGGAGCGCTACTTCCAGTACTCGCGCAGCCAGGGGCTCGAGAGCCCCCAAAGCAGCACCGCGGTGAATGGCACCGAGAGCAGCGTGGTCCAGATGATGGTGCGCCACATGCGGTTGATGACCGGCGCGCCGCGCTCGGTGCCCTCGACATACTCGCCCGCGTCGACCTGGTTGCGCACACCAAAGGGCAGCACGACGAACAGGCAGAGCCACCAGACGACGAAGTAGATGGCGAAATAAGTACCGATGGACATGGAGGCTCAGACCCTGACGGGTTCACACGCGATGGACGAAAACCGTTACATTGGGTTTGCGGCCCCAGAAAGCCGACACTTCGCCGCGGAGCGCACGGATCAGTGCCCCCTGCACCATCTCGGCATCCGAGCGGCGCTTGGGCGGGATCGACTTGAGCGTGCCACTGACCACACGACGGACGAGCAAAGAGAGAGATTCCTCTTCGTCGGGCACTTCCGGCAGCCCCTCGAGCACATAGTCCGGCCCCGAGCGCAACTCGCCATTGGCCGAGACGCATAGGCTGACGACGATATGGCCGCCAAAGCTCAGCCGGCGGCGCCCCTTCACGCCGCTTTCCTCCGGTGTGCAGAGAATGTTGCCATCGAGATAGAGCTCGCCCACCGGCACTTCGCCGGGGAAATGCTCCGTCTCGGGGAAGAGCCGCACCAGATCGCCGTTGCGGGCATGGACGACGGTGTCGATGCCATGCTGCCGGCCGAGCGCGGCATGCGCTTCGAGATGCGCCGCCTCGCCATGCACTGGAATCAGCAGATCGGGCTTCAGGAGGTCGTAAAGCGCCTTCAGTTCCTCGCGGCGCGGGTGCCCCGTGGTATGGACGAGCGCCTGGGTCTGCGTGATGACATCGACGCCGCGGTCGATCAGCATGTTCTGGATGTCAATGACTTCGCGCTCGTTGCCCGGAATGGCCCAGGACGAGAAGATCACCCGGTCGCCGGCATTGAGCGAGATTTCCGGATGCTCCTCGCGCGCGATGCGGGCGATGGCGGCGCGGGCCTCGCCCTGGCTGCCGGTGCAGATGAGCACCACCTGCTTGCGCGGCAAGGACTTGTACTCGTTCTGGTCGAGGAAGGGCTCGATGCCCTCGAGCATGCCGAGTTCGCGGGCAATGCCCGAGATGCGGTGCATGGCCCGCCCCGACATCACCACCTTGCGGCCGGCCTTCTGCGCAGCGCGGGCGATGGAGATCACCCGGCCGACATTGGAGGCAAAGGTGGTGACCGCGACCCGGTGCGGCGACTCGGCGATGAGCGCTTCGAGTGTCGAGCCGACTTCGTCCTCCGATGGGCTGGTGCCATCCTTCAGCGCATTGGTCGAATCGCACACGAGCGCCAGCGGCGTGGAACGATCGGCGCCGATCTGGGCGAAGCGGGCGAGATCGGTCGGCGGGGCGGCGATGGGCGAGGGATCGAGTTTCCAGTCACCGGTATGGACGACGCGACCGGCCGGCGTGGTGATCAGGAGCGCGCAGCTTTCGGGGATCGAGTGCGCGACATTGATCGCCTCGATGGTGAAGGGCCCAAGGCTGAAGGGCTTGCCGACACTCATGTCGCGCACATCGACCTCGTCGACGATATTCTCGGTCGCGCGCTTCGCCGTCAGCATCGCCGCGGTGAAGCGCGTCGCATAGACCGGCTTGTCGAACGCGGGCCAGAGATCGAGCACGGCGCCATAATGGTCTTCGTGCGAATGGGTGAGGATCAGTGCCAGCACGTCATCGGCATTTTCCTCGAGAAAGCCGGGGTCCGGCAGGATCAGCTCGATGCCGGGCTCGGCGGGGCCGGCAAAGGTGACGCCGCAATCGACCACGATCCATTTGCGGCTGCGTTCTGGCCCGAAGCCATAGGCGCCCATGTTCATGCCGATTTCGCCGACGCCGCCCAACGGCACGAAAACCAGTTCGTCGCGATATGCCTTGGCCATCAGCCATCCATCCTAAGGCTCGCGGTGGTGCCGAAATGCACGTCGCCGGCAGTGATGAGCACGCGCTCTCCGCCCGGGGTCCGTACGATCAACCGACCGCTGTCATCCACATCTTCAAAAATGCCGCGCACGACATCCGCGTCGCGCTTGACGGCGACCTCGCTGCCGCGGCCGGCGGCCGATTGCCGCCAGTGATCGAGAATATCGGGAAGGCCCCTGCCCCCGTTCCAGCTCTCATAGGCGTCCACCCAGGCCTCGGAGAGCTCGGCGAACACCGCCTCCGCGCTGGTATCGATGCCGAGCGCCCTGAGGGAGGTGGCGGGATAAGGCAACCCTTCCGGTGCAATTACGACATTGACGCCGATGCCGATCACCACGCCGGTGCTGCCATCAGGCCTGCGCACGGCTTCGAGCAACATGCCGGACAGCTTGGCGCCATCTGCAAGCACATCGTTCGGCCACTTGAGGGCGATGCGCCCGCCGGCGAAATCCGCGCCATCGATGCCGGTGCGCAGCGTGGCCGCCGGCACGATGCGCCGGAGGGCATTGCTAAGCGCCACGCCCGCCACGAAGCCCAGCGTGGCGACTTCGGCCGCCCCAGCCTCCGGGACAACAAGCACCGAAGCGGCCAGATTGCCGCGATTGGTGTGCCAGGCACGGCCCCTGCGGCCGCGTCCGGCGGTTTGCTCGAGGGATGCAAACCAGACCTCGCCCGCGTCACCCTGCTGGGCGGCCACAGCCGCCTCGACATTGGTGGAACCGACGCTGTCGAAACCGTGGAGACGATATCCGCGCAACGTCGCCCGTGGGCCGAGCCAGAAGCCTGCCACTAGAACAGGCTTCCCGCCGCAAGACTCGCCGCGTTGGTGAGAGGCTGACCGACGGTGAGGAAGTAGGTGACGATGAGGAAACCCACCACGGCGATGATGGCCGTCAGCTCATGCGGGATTGCGACATACTCGGCGACCGGCTCATCAAAATACATCGTCTTGATGATGCGGAGGTAATAGTAGGCGCTCACCGCGCTGAGGAGCACGCCGAGCACGGCGAGCACGAAGAGGTTGGCCTGTATGGCGGCCAGGAACACCTGCCACTTGGCGAAGAACCCGGCGAGCGGCGGCAGGCCGATGAGCGAGAACATCAGCAGCGCCAGGATTGCTGCGATGAACGGCCGCTTCTGGGCGAGGCCGGCGAGTTCGGCGATCGATTCCACCGGACCTTTTGCCGTACGGAGCGCCAGCAGGCAGGCAAAGATGCCCACCGTCATGGTGACATAGATCGCCATGTAGATCGCGACGCCCTCGACGCCCCATTGCGTGCCCGCCGAAAGCCCGACCAGCGCGAAACCGACATGGCCGATGGAGGAATAGGCCATCAGGCGCTTGAGGTTGCGCTGCCCAATACCGGCGAAGGCCGCGAGACCCATGGACGCGATGGAGAGGAAGATAACGATCTGCTGCCAGTCATGCGTGATGTTGCCGAAGCTGACGGTAACGATGCGGATCAACAGCGCCATGGCCGCGACCTTGGGCGCCGCGGCAAAGAAGGCGGTGACCGAGGTCGGAGCGCCCTCGTAGACGTCGGGCGTCCACATGTGGAACGGCACGGCCGAGATCTTGAATGCGATGCCGGCGAGCAGGAACACCAGGCCGAAGACGAGGCCGATGGAGCGGCTGTCGAGGGCGATGGCCTTGACGATAAGATCGAGCTGGGTGGTGCCGGTGAAGCCGTACACCAGTGAGGCACCATAGAGCAGCATGCCGGACGAGAGCGCGCCGAGCACGAAATACTTCATGCCCGCTTCGGTGGCCCGCGCATCGTCGCGCTTCATGGCGGCAACGACATAGAGCGCGAGGCTCTGCAACTCGAGGCCGATATAGACGGTGATGAGATCGTTGGACGAAACCATGATCATCATGCCGAGGGTGGCGAGCAGCACGAGCACTGCATATTCGAACTTGTCGAGGCTGTTTTCTCGCGCCGTCGAGAAGCTCATCAGCAGCGTGACGCCCGACGCTGCGACAACCAGCGCCTTCATGTAGCGGCTGAAGTCATCGGAAATGAAGCTGCCGTTGAAGACCTGGCCCTCGGTGCCACCGAAGAGCACCAAGCCCAGCACCGCCAAGAGCAGCAGCAGGCCGAGCCCCGCGATCAACTGCGTACGCTCACGCTTGATGAACAGCGCCCCGACGAGCAGCACCAGGGTGCCGAGGGCGAGGAGCAGTTCCGGATAGGCCGGCGCCAGCGCGGCGAAGCTCGTTACGTCGGACGTCATGCCCGTCTCCTAGTGAGCCGAGGCGACGGCCGCCGAAGCGGAACCGATGGCCTGGGCAAAGTTTTCAGCCACGAGGTTCACCGATGCGGCGGTCGCATCGAGAATGGGGGCCGGGTAGAAGCCGAAGAGGATGGTGAGGATGATCAACGGCACGAGCACCACGGCTTCGCGCGCGTCGAGATCGAGTATGCCCTTCAGCGATTCCTTGGTGAAGGCGCCGAAGATCACCCGGCGATAAAGCCAGAGCGCATAGGCCGCCGAGAGGATGACGCCGAAGGCCGCGAAGAACGCCACCCAGGTATTGGCCTGGAACGCGCCGAACATGGTGAGGAACTCACCCACGAAGCCAGACGTGCCGGGAAGACCGACATTGGCCATGGTGAAGACCATGAAGGCAAAGGCGTAGCGCGGCATGGGCGAGACCAGCCCGCCATAGGCGTCTACGTCACGGGTATGCATCCGGTCATAGACCACGCCGACGCAGAGGAAGAGCGCTGCGGACACGATGCCGTGCGAGATCATCTGAAAGATGGCGCCGTGGATGCCGTAGATGTTGCCCGCGAAGATGCCCATGGTCACGAAGCCCATATGCGCCACGGACGAGTAGGCGATGAGCTTCTTGATGTCGGTCTGCACCAGCGCGACGAGCGAGGTGAGGATGATGGCCGCAACCGAGAGCACGAAGACGAAGCCAGAGAACTGGTGCGACGCGTCGGGGAACATCGAAATCGAGAAGCGGATGAAGCCGTAGCCGCCCATCTTCAGCATGATGGCCGCCAGGATCACCGAGCCGCCGGTGGGCGCCTCGACGTGCGCTTCGGGCAGCCAGCGGTGGAACGGCCACATCGGCATCTTGACCGCGAAGGAGGCAAAGAAGCCGATCCACAGCCAGAACTGCGCCTCGGGCGGGAAGCGGAAGTCGAGCAGCGAACGGATGTCGAGCGTACCCGCCTGCCAGAACATGTACATGATCGCCAGCAGCATCAGCACGGTGCCGGTGAAGCTGTAGAAGAAGAACTTGTAGGTCGCCTGGATGCGCCGCTTGCCGCCCCAGATGCCGATGATCAGGAACATCGGGATCAGCGTGCCCTCGAAGAACACGTAGAACATCGCCAGATCGAGCGTCGCGAAAGCGCCGATCATGAAGGTTTCGAGGATGAGGAAGACGATCAGGTATTCCCGCACCCGGGTATGCACCGAGCCCCACGAGGTGAGGATCACGGCCGGCATCAGCACGGCAGTCAGCGGGATGAACAGCACCGAGATGCCGTCGACGCCCATGCGGTAGCCGATCGAGTCGCCGATCCAGTTGTAGTTCTCAACGAACTGGAAGCCGGTATCGGTCGGGTCGAAGCCCGCCCAGAGCACGAGGCTCAGCGCCGCCGTCACCAGCGTGACCGAGAGCGCAATCCAGCGGGCGAGGTTATCCTGCCCCTTCCCGCCGATGAACAGCAGGATGAGCGCACCCAGCGTGGGCAGAAAGGTGATGACCGTCAGAAGATGGTCGCTGAGGTTCATCAGAACAGCCCCCCGGCGGCGATGGCGAAGGTGAGCAGAGCGGCAATGCCGATCAGCATGGCGAAGGCATAGTGGTAGAGATAGCCGGACTGCAGCTTGACGACGCGCGAGGTAACATCCTTCACCCGTGCGCCGAGGCCCTCGGCGATGGTGCGGTCGACCAGCCAGTCGTCGAAGCCCTTCCACACCGCGCGGCCGATATAGAGCGACGGACGCACGAAGATGCGGTCATAGAGCTCGTCGAAGTACCACTTGTTGAGCAGGAACTTGTAGAGCCCCGGATTGGAGTCCGCGATGCGCTTCGGCATGCCTGGGTCACGGATGTACATCTGCCAGGCGACGACCAAGCCGACCAGCATGGCGATGAAGGGCGAAACCTTCACCCAGAAGGGCACGCTGTGGGCAGCCTTGACCAGCTCGTAGGGCACCACCAGCGAACCGGCGAAGAAGTGCTCGATATGCTCGGGATGGCCGAAGAACTGGCCGTAGAACACGATACCGGCCAGCACCGCACCAACCGACAGCACAGCCAGCGGAATACGCATGACCAGCGGACTCTCGTGCGGCTCGTGCGCCCCGTGACCATGGGCATGGTCACCATGGGCGTGATCGTCATGCGCATGATCATCATGCGCGTGACTGGCGTGAGCGTGATCGTCGTGCCCATGCGCGGCATGAGCATTCTGGCCCCAGCGCGGCTTGCCGTGGAAGGTGAGGAAGATCAGGCGCCAGGAATAGAAGCTGGTGAACAGCGCGGCGATGACCAGCAGCCAGAAGGCGAAGTAGCCGGTGGACGCCCCGGCCGCATAGGCCGTCTCGATGATGGCATCCTTGCTGGCAAAGCCGGCAAAGCCGATCGCCATGTCGGGCAGGCCCGGAATACCAACGCCTGTCAGCGCCAGCGTGCCGATGATCATGGCCCAATAGGTGAACGGGATCTTGTCCTTCAGGCCCCCCATGTTCCGCATATCCTGCTCATGGTGCATCGCATGGATGACCGAGCCGGCGCCGAGGAACAGCAGAGCCTTGAAGAAGGCGTGGGTGAACAGGTGGAACACACCCGCCGAATACATGCCGGAGCCCAGGGCCACGAACATGTAGCCGAGCTGCGAACAGGTGGAATAGGCGATGACCCGCTTGATGTCGTTCTGCACGAGGCCGACGGTCGCCGCGAAGAAGGCGGTGATGGCGCCGATCATCATCACGGTCGTCATGGCGATGCCCGAAGCTTCGAACATCGGCGAGAGCCGAGCAACCATGAACACGCCGGCAGTCACCATCGTGGCGGCGTGAATGAGCGCCGAAACCGGCGTCGGGCCTTCCATCGCGTCCGGCAGCCAGGTGTGGAGCAGGAACTGCGCCGACTTGCCCATGGCGCCCATGAAGAGCAGCAGGCAGACGACGGTCATGGCGTGCATTTCCCACGAGAGGAAGTGCATGGTCGCGTCCTTCTGCGCCTCGACAGCATGGAAGGCGCCGTCGAAATCGAGGTGGCCGAGCACCATGAACGCGGCGAAAATGCCGAGGGCGAAGCCGAAGTCACCCACGCGGTTGACGACGAAGGCCTTCATCGCCGCCTTGTTGGCGGAGGGGCGCGTGTACCAGAAGCCGATGAGCAGGTAGGACGCAAGACCCACGCCTTCCCAGCCGAAGAACATCTGCAGGAAGTTGTCGGCCGTCACCAGCATCAGCATGGCGAAGGTGAAGAGCGAGAGATAGGCAAAGAAGCGCGAACGGTGCGGGTCCTCGGCCATGTAGCCGATGGAATAGAGGTGGACGAGGCTCGACACCGTGTTGACCACCACCAGCATGACGGCAGTGAGCGTGTCGACGCGCAGCGTCCAGTCGAGCTGCAGCGCGCCGGAGTGAATCCAGCTAAGCACCACGACTTTGGTCGCCTCGGCATGGCCGGCGCCATGGGCAGCGCCCTCCGCCGCTTCCGGCGCGAACCAGTAGCCGGCGAACACGATCCAGCTGAGCACCGCCGCGGCGATCATGAGCCCGGTGGTGATGTACTCGCTGGTGCGATGCCCGATGATGCGGCCGAGAAGACCGGCAACGAGCGCCCCGACCAGCGGGAAGAATACGATGGCCTGGATCACTTCAATCAGCCCTTCAGCGCGTTGACGTCTTCCACGGCGATCGTGCCGCGGTTGCGGTAGAAGATGACGAGAATGGCGAGGCCGATGGCCGCCTCAGCCGCCGCGACGGTGAGGATCATCAGCGCGAAGATCTGCCCGGCGAGGTCGTTGAGCGCCGCGGAGAACGCCACGAAATTGATGTTCACAGAGAGCAGGATCAACTCGACCGACATCAGGATCACGATGACGTTCTTGCGGTTGATGAAGATGCCCAGGACGCCGATGGTAAAGAGAATGGCCGCGACGGTGAGATAGTGGCCGAGCCCGATTCCGGTTTGTTCCAGCATTTAGACGCCCTGCCCCGATTTGACTTTCTTGAGTTCAACGCCCTCGGACCGCTTGCGGCCCGTCTGCTTGAACACATCCTGCCGCTTGACGTTGGACTTGTGCCTGAGCGTCAGCACGATCGCCCCGATCATGGCAACGAGCAGCACCGCTGCCGCGCCCTGGAACACGAAGACATAGCGCGTGTAGAGCAGCTGGCCGATGGCGCGGGTGTTCTCGACGCCCTCGGGCATCGCCACCATCGCCTTGGCCGCAAGCTCGGGCGCGACGACCAGGCTGGCCGCGACCATCAGGAGCTCGAGCAGGAAGATCACGCCGACCACGACGCCAACCGGCGCGTATTGCAGCATCCCCTGCTTCAGCTGCACGAAATCCACGTCGAGCATCATCGTGACGAAGAGGAACAGCACCGCCACGGCGCCGACATATACCACGATGAGGATGAGCGCGAGGAACTCGGCCCCTGCCAGCATGAACAGCCCCGCGGCGTTCACGAAGGTGAGAATGAGGAACAGCACCGAGTGGACGGGATTGCGCGACCCGATCACCATCAGCGCCGAAGCGATGGCGATGAACGAGAAGACGAAGAAGAAGAAAAGCGGGAGGGTCATCTCGTCTCTCTCACCGGTACGGCGCGTCGGCGGCGATGTTGCGGGCGATCTCGCGCTCCCACCGGTCGCCGTTGGCGAGCAGCTTCTCCTTGGAGAAGTACAGCTCTTCGCGGGTTTCGGTGGCGAATTCGAAGTTCGGCCCCTCGACGATGGCGTCGACCGGGCAGGCTTCCTGGCAGAAGCCGCAATAGATGCACTTCACCATGTCGATATCGTAGCGCACCGTCCGGCGCGTGCCGTCATTCTGGCGCGGACCGGCCTCGATGGTAATGGCCTGCGCCGGGCAGATCGCCTCGCAGAGCTTGCAGGCAATGCAGCGCTCTTCACCGTTGGGATAGCGGCGCAGCGCGTGCTCGCCACGGAAGCGCGGGGAGTACGGCGCCTTCTCGAAGGGATAGTTCAGCGTCTTCTTGGGCGCGAAGAAGTAGCGCATCGCGAGGAAGAAGGCGTTGACGAATTCCTTGAGCAGCAGCCCGTTGAGGAACTGGGTGAAGCGCATCAGGAGAGCCCTCCGTGGAAGCCCCAGCCGGTCAGCTGCAGGACGAAGGCGACGACCACGACCATCAGCAGCGAGATGGGCAGGAACACCTTCCAGCCGATCCGCATGAGCTGGTCATAGCGGTAGCGGGGGACGATGGCCTTCGCCATCGCGAACATGAAGAACACCAGGCAGAGCTTGAGTGCGAACCAGACGACGCCCGGCACCCAGGTGAAGGGCGGCAGCGCGATCGGCGGCGCCCAGCCTCCCAGGAAGAGGATGGTGGTCATCGAGCACATCAGGATGATGGCGATGTACTCGCCCAGCATGAACAGCAGGTACGGGGTCGAGCCGTACTCGACCATGTAGCCCGCGACCAGTTCGGACTCGCCTTCCGGCAGATCGAAGGGCGGGCGATTGGTTTCCGCCAATGCCGAGATGTAGAACACCACGAACATCGGGAAGAGCGGCAGCCAGAACCAGTTGAGGATCGAGAGCCACGGCACGCCGAGCATGGTGGCGATGCCGCCGGCCTGCTGCGCCTCGACGATATCGGTGAGGTTCAGCGACCCCACGCAGAGCAGCACCGTGAGGATGACGAGGCCGATCGAGACTTCGTAACTCACCATCTGCGCTGCGGAGCGGAGCGCGCCGAGGAAGGCGTATTTGGAGTTCGACGCCCAGCCGCCCATGATGATGCCATAGACGCCGAGCGACGAAATGGCGAAGATATAGAGCACACCGACATTGATATCGGCGAGAGCCCAGCCCTTGTCGAAAGGGATCACCGCATAGGCCGAGAGCGCCAGCGTGGCGGTAACCAGCGGCGCCAGCAGGAAAACGATCTTGTTGGAGCCGGCCGGAATGATCGGCTCCTTGAAGACGAACTTCAACAGGTCGGCGAAGCTCTGCAGCAGGCCGAAGGGGCCGACGACATTGGGGCCGCGACGCACCTGCACGGCCGCCCAGATCTTGCGGTCGGCGAGCAGGACATAGGCGGTGAAGATCAGCAGCGCGACGAGCAGCAGAAGGGCCTTGTAGATGAAGCCCACCTGCGAACCCCAGCCGAGGATGGGGATGCCCAGGAGATAATCCAGCGCGGATACGACGAAATCCATGTCAGACCCTTACTCGGCTGCCTGCTTGAGCCCGGCCTGCAGGGCCGCGCATTCGCCCATCACCGCGGAAGCCCGCGCGATAGGGTTGGTCAGATAGAAATCCGCGACCGGGGAGGCATAGGTGGCCGCCTTGGTCTTGATCGATGCCCGCGACAGCGTGCGGATATCGTCCATCGAGCCAGGCGCGATCTGGTCGAGTCGCGCAAGGTGCGGATATTCGGAATAGAGCTTTGCCCGCAGTTGCGCCAGCGAGTTGAACGGCAGCGGGGTGCCGAGCACGGCCGAAAGCGCACGGAAGATGGCCCAGTCTTCCTTGGCGTCGCCGGGCGGGAACACCGCGCGGTCGGCCAGCTGCACGCGGCCCTCGGTATTCACATAGGTGCCGGACTTTTCGGTATAGGTCGCGGCCGGCAGGATCACGTCGGCGCGGTGCGCACCGGCATCGCCATGCGTGCCGACATAAACCACGAAGGCGTGTCCCATGGCCTTGGTGTCGTATTCATCGGCGCCGAGCAGGAACAGCACGTCGAGATCGCCACGGCCGGCAAGCCCGATCTGGTCCGCCGAGCACACGCCACCATCGTGCGGCACGAAGCCGATGTCGAGGCCACCGACACGGGCGGCAGCATTGTGGAGCAGAGCGAAGCCGTTCCAGCCCTGCGCCACGTTCTGACCGACAACCAGCTTGGCTGCGAGGCTGATGGTATCGCGGCCGATCTGCTTCGACTGCGACGCGCCGTGCGACACGGCCCCTTCGCCCACGATGACCAGCGGCTTTGTCGCCTTGGCCCAGGCTTCGGCAAATGCGCCATGCCCGCCGATCAGGTCCGTCAGCGCCGAAAGGCCATTGCCCAGGTAGGTATAGGCATAGGTGAGGTCGGCATTGTCGCCCACGACGGCGATCGGCGTCCCCTTGGCGCGCCACGCCTTGCGGATACGGGCGTTGAGCACGGCCGCTTCCTTGCGCGGGTTGGCGCCCACGATCAGGATGGCGTCGGCTTCTTCGATGCCGGCAATGGTCGGGTTGAAGATATAGGCCGCGCGCGGCATGGACGGATCGATGCCCGACATGGCCGGGCGGCAATCGGTCATGCCCGAGCCGATCGAAGTCATCAGCGCCTTGAGCGCATACATGTCCTCGACCGAGGCGAGATCACCAGCGATGGCGCCGACCTTGTTGCCGCCACCCGAGGCCTTGATGGCCTTGGCGACCGCATCGAACGCCTCGTTCCAGGTGGCCGGCTTCAGCTTGCCGTTCACCCGCACATAGGGGCGATCGAGCCGCTGTGACTTGAGACCATCCCAGATGAAGCGGGTCTTGTCGGAGATCCACTCCTCGTTGATCGCCTCGTTGACGCGCGGCAGGATGCGCATCACTTCGCGGCCACGGCTGTCGACGCGGATATTGGAGCCGACGGCGTCCATGACGTCGATGGACTCGGTCTTCTGCAACTCCCACGGACGCGCGTGGAAGGCATAGGGCTTGGAAGTCAGGGCGCCGACCGGGCAGAGGTCGATGACATTGCCCTGCAGTTCGCTGGTGAGCGCGCGCTCGAGATAGGAGGTGATCTCAGCATCCTCACCGCGGCCGACAAGGCCCATCTCGGTGATGCCGGCGACTTCGGTGGTGAAGCGCACGCAGCGGGTGCAATGGATGCAGCGGTTCATCGACGTCTTGACCAGGGGGCCAAGGTTCTTGTCTTCCACCGCGCGCTTGTTCTCGGCATAGCGGGACTTGTCCACGCCATAGGCCATGGCCTGATCCTGCAGGTCGCATTCGCCGCCCTGGTCGCAGATCGGGCAATCGAGCGGATGGTTGATCAGCAGGAATTCCATCACGCCTTCGCGGGCCTTCTTGACCATCGGCGTGTTGGTGAAGATTTCGGGCGGCTCGCCGTTCGGGCCGGGGCGCAGATCGCGGACGCCCATGGCGCAGCTGGCCTGCGGCTTCGGCGGCCCGCCCTTCACCTCGATGAGGCACATGCGGCAATTGCCGGCCACCGACAGGCGCTCATGGTAGCAGAAACGCGGAATCTCCGCCCCTGCCGCCTCAGCCGCCTGCATCAGCGTGTAGTAATCCGGCACCTCGACGAGCTTGCCGTCAACCTTGATATTGGCCATGTGCCTTACTCCGCAGCGATCGACGGCACGGCGCCGTCGCTGGTGGACGACCAGGTATATTGGTCGATGCGCTTTTCGATCTCGGGCCGGAAGTTGCGGATGAGGCCCTGGATCGGCCAGGCCGCAGCATCGCCGAGCGCACAGATGGTGTGCCCTTCGATCTGCTTGGTGACCTCGAACAGCATGTCGATCTCGCGCTTCTGGGCACGGCCCTCGACCATGCGTTCCATGACGCGCATCATCCAGCCGGTGCCTTCGCGGCACGGCGTGCACTGCCCGCAGCTCTCGTGCTTGAAGAACGCCGAGATGCGCCAGATCGCCTTGATGACGTCAGTGGACTTGTCCATCACGATCATGCCGCCGGTGCCGAACGAGCTCTTCTTCTCGCGCATGCCGTCGAAATCCATAATGGCGGTCATCATGTCTTCGCCCTTGACGATCGGGCACGACGCGCCGCCCGGGATCACGGCGAGCAGGTTGTCCCAGCCGCCGCGGATACCGCCGCAATGCTTTTCGATGATATCCTTGAAGGTCTCGCCGAGCGCTTCCTCGAAGGTGCACGGCTTGTTCACGTGACCCGAGACCATGAACAGCTTGGTGCCGACATTGTTCGGCCGGCCGATGCCCGCAAACCAGGCGCCACCACGGCGCAGGATTTCCGGCACCACGGCGATCGACTCGACATTGTTGACGGTGGTCGGGTTGCCGTAAACGCCCATGGCCGCAGGGAACGGCGGCTTCAAACGCGGCTGGCCCTTCTTGCCCTCGAGCGATTCCATCAGCGCGGTTTCTTCGCCGCAGATATAGGCGCCGGCACCGTGGTGGACGACGATGTCGAAATCCCACCCATGCACGTTGTTCTTGCCGATCAGCCGCGCATCATAGGCCTGCTGCACGGCCTTTTCGAAGTTCTGCCGCTCGCGGATGAACTCGCCGCGGATATAGACATAGGCGATATGCGCACCCATGGCGCGGCCGGCCAGGAGGCAGCCTTCGACCAGATGGTGCGGGTCGTGCCGGAGAATCTCGCGATCCTTGCAGGTGCCGGGCTCCGACTCGTCGGCATTGACCAGCAGCTGGCTCGGACGACCGTCATTCACACCCTCCTTGGGCATGAAAGTCCATTTGAGGCCGGTGGGGAAACCGGCGCCGCCACGGCCGCGCAGGCCCGATCCCTTGACCTCGTTCACGATCCAGTCGCGACCGCGATCGATGAAGGTCTTGGTATCCTGCCACGCACCACGGGCACGGGCGCCTTCGAGACCCCAGTCGCCATGGCCGTAGAGATTGGTGAAGATGCGGTCCTTGTCCTGCAGCATCAGCGGGGATCCTTCCCGAAACGCTTGATGTATTCCTCGACACCACCGGCGGCGAGGGCCTCGGCCTGCTCGATCCAGCGGTCGCGCGCGACGCGGCCCTTGAAGCCGAGCTCGCCTTCTACCGCGGCGATCTGATCGGGCGTGAGCTTGGCCAGCTGCGCCCACGTGGTGATACCCACGGCGTTGAGGTTGCGCTCCATCACCGGACCGACGCCCGAGATGAGCTTGAGGTTGTCGGCCGCGCCGGCGGGCGCGGTGAACAGCGCCTTGGGCCCGGTCGAGGCGCCGGCATCGAGCTTGCCCGCGGGCGACTCGGCGCCGGTTGCGCCTTCGCGCATCGCGGCATTCGGCGTGCCATCGGCCTTGGCTTCGACATTGGCTTTGGTGCGCGCCGCTTCAGCCTCGCCCACCGAAACCTTGGGCGAATTCGGCGGGCCCTTGATGCCGGGGGCTGCTTCGTCCGCTACGTTGCCCGCCTTGCGGCCGGCATTTAGCTTCTGCTCGGCAGCGGGGGCCGGCGCGGGCGCAGCGGCAGGAGCGGGCGCGGCCGGGGCGGCCGCCGGAGCTGCCGGCGGGGGCGGCGGCGGAAAGGGCTTGTAGGTGCGCTCGGTGGTGGGCGTTTCGAGCAGCACAACGCGGCCACCTTCGGGCGCTGCATTGAGGCGACCGGTCTGTGAACCCGGCTTCACCTCATGGCCCTTCCCGGCGGCAAACTTGTCGAGAATGGCATTGAAGCTCTCGACGGTCAGGTCTTCGTAGGTGTCGGAGCCGATCATCACCAGCGGCGCGTTCACACAGGCGCCGAGACACTCGACCTCTTCCCAGCTCAGCGTGCCGTCTTCGTTGAGTTCCTGTGCATGTGGGTGAATGCGGTGCTCGCACACTTCGCGGATCGACTCAGCGCCGCGCAACATGCAGGGTGTTGTCCCGCATACCTGCACATGCGCGCGGGTACCGACCGGCTTCAGCTGGAACTGGGTATAGAAGGTGGCGACTTCCAGCACCCGGATATAGGCCATGCCGAGCAGTTCGGCGACAGCTTCGATCGCGGGGCGGCTGATCCAGCCTTCCTGCTCCTGCGCGCGGAACAGCACCGGAATCACTGCCGATTGCTGGCGCCCGGGCGGATACTCGGCCATTTTCTTCTGCGCCCACGCCAGGTTCTCCGCGCTGAACGCGAAGCCCTTCGGCTGGACGGAATCATCTGCGAGACGGCGGACGGACATTACCGGTCGACCTCACCAAATACGATATCGAGGGAGCCGAGGATGGCCGCGACGTCGGCCAGCATGTGGCCGCGGCACAGGAAATCCATGGCCTGAAGATGGGCGAAACCCGGCGCGCGGATCTTGCAGCGATAGGGCTTGTTGGTGCCGTCGGCGACGAGGTAGACGCCGAACTCGCCCTTGGGCGCCTCGACGGCGGCATAGACCTCGCCGGCAGGCACCTTGAAGCCCTCGGTGTAGATCTTGAAGTGATGGATCAGCGATTCCATCGACTGCTTCATCTGCGCACGCTTGGGCGCCACGACCTTGTTGTCGGTGGAGGCGACCGGGCCCTGCCCTTCCGGCGAATTCATGAGCGCGATCGCCTGCTTCATGATCGAGATCGACTGGCGCATCTCGTCCATGCGCACGAGATAGCGATCGTAGCAGTCGCCGTTCTTGCCCACCGGAATATCGAAATCGAAGCGGTCATAGCACTCATAGGGCTGCGCCTTGCGCAGGTCCCACGCAACGCCCGATCCGCGCACCATCACGCCGGAGAAGCCCCACCTCCACGCATCCTCGGCCGTCACCACGCCGATATCGACGTTGCGCTGCATGTAGATGCGGTTGCCGGTGAGCAGCCCCTCGAGATCGTCGAGCACCTTGAGGAACGGGTCGCAGAACGCCTCTATGTCATCGACCAGATCCTGCGGCAGGTCCTGATGGACGCCACCGGGGCGGAAATATGCCGCGTGCATGCGGCTGCCCGAGGCGCGCTCGTAGAAGATGTAGAGCTTTTCGCGCTCGTCGAAACCCCAGAGCGGCGGGGTGAGCGCGCCGCAGTCCATGGCCTGCGTGGTGCAGTTGAGGATATGCGACATCAGCCGGCCGATTTCGGCATAGAGCACGCGGATCAGCTGGCCGCGCAACGGCACCTCGAGCCCGAGCAGCTTCTCGACCGCAAGGCAGAATGCATGTTCCTGGTTCATCGGGGCGGCATAGTCGAGCCGGTCGAAATAGGGCACGGCCTGGAGATAGGTCTTCTGCTCGATGAGCTTCTCGGTACCGCGATGCAGCAGGCCGATATGCGGATCGACCCGCTCGACGACTTCGCCATCCAGCTCGAGAATGAGCCGCAACACCCCGTGCGCCGAGGGGTGAATGGGGCCAAAATTGATCGTGAAATTGCGAACTTCTACTTCAGACATCTGACTTCTCCGAAGTCCGGCGCACAGCGATCGGCAGGGTGCGGGCGGCTGCTGTCATCGGCTTACTGCGTCTTCTTCTCATCGCCCGGCAGCACATATTCCGTTCCCTCCCAAGGGGAGAGGAAATCGAACTGCCGGAATTCCTGCGCCAGCTTCACCGGCTCGTAGACGACGCGCTTGCGCTCCTCGTCGTAGCGCACTTCGACATAGCCCGTGGTCGGGAAGTCCTTGCGCAAAGGATAGCCGTCGAAGCCGTAGTCGGTGAGGATGCGGCGCAAATCCGGATGATCGGTGAACAGCACGCCGAACAGGTCGTAGGTCTCGCGCTCGAACCAGTCGGCGCCCGGGAACAGCCCGGTGATCGACGGAACGGGCATGATGTCGTCGGTGGTGAGCTTCAGGCGGATGCGCAGGTTCTGCCGCGGGCTGAGGAGGTGATAGACCACCTCGAAGCGCTCCTCCCGCTCGGGGTAGTCCGCACCGCACACATCGATCACGGAGACGAATGCCTCGTGGTCGTGCAGGAAACGGACGACATCGACGATCGAGTCGCGCTCGACCGACAGGGTCAGCTCGCCATAGGCCAGCTTGTGGTCGAGGATCTTTTCCCCGAGCGCGTTGCGGGTGCGCTCCGCAAGGGCCGCGAGCGGGGTCTCAATAGCGCCATCGGTCATGGCCGGTCCTATCGTTCGATCGTGCCGGTGCGGCGGATTTTCTTCTGCAGAAGCAGGATGCCGTAGAGCAGCGCCTCGGCCGTGGGCGGGCAGCCCGGCACGTAGATGTCCACCGGCATCACGCGGTCGCAGCCACGCACCACGGAGTAGGAATAGTGGTAATAGCCGCCGCCATTGGCGCAGCTGCCCATGGAGATGACGTAGCGCGGCTCGCTCATCTGGTCGTAGACCTTGCGCAGCGCAGGAGCCATCTTGTTGGTGAGCGTTCCGGCGACGATCAGCACGTCGGCCTGACGCGGCGAGGCTCGCGGTGCAGCGCCGAAACGCTCGATATCGTAGCGCGGCATCGACATGTGGATCATTTCCACGGCGCAGCAGGCGAGCCCCGTCTGCATCCACATCAGCGAGCCATTGCGCGCCCAGGTGATGAGCTGGCTTGCGGTCGTCGCAAGAAAGCCCTTGTCGGCGAGCTCGGCATTGACCTCGGCCATGAACGGGTCATCGGCACCCACCAGCTTGTTGGTAGCCGGGTCGATGATGCCCTTGGGCTGGGGCGCGACGAGAGTTGCTTCGCTCAATCCCATTCCAGGGCTCCTTTGCGCCACTCGTAGATGAAGCCGATGGTCAGCACGACGAGGAAGATCATCACCGAGCCGAAGCCGAACCAGCCGATATCGTGGAACGCGAGCGCCCATGGAAACAGGAGCGCCACTTCGAGGTCGAAGATGATGAACAGGATCGACACCAGGTAGAACCGGACGTCGAACTTCATGCGGGCGTCGTCGAAGGCTTCGAAGCCTGCTTCGAATGCAGTCACCTTTTCCGCGTCCGGGCGCTTGAAGGCAACGATGAAGGGGGCAACGAGCAGGGCGACGGCGATAAGCGCGGCGATGCCGACGAAGATCACGATCGGCAGGTAGTTGCTCAGCAACTCGGTCATTGTGCAGCCTAATGGTCGGCCGGTCGGGAGAAACCGGCTCGTGCGGTCAACAAGGCAATTTCGGGCCCTATTGGCGACACGATGTTGTGTGGGTCGGGATTAGCCCACGGCAGAGGTGGTTTCAAGGGAAACAAAACTTGAGGCGTTGAGTCCAGTTTGCGTGGCAATCTGGTCCATCAAAGTGCGCTTTGCGTAAGACGAAGGCCCCGGGCGCAGCCTTTTGCGGAGGATGCGGCAAGCGCGCAACATCTTGTGCACCCCGGTTTACGCCGTCCCGTGGCGACGGGCATTTGCAAATGTGATCGCGCCTCGCCACTCTCTCGCCCATTGGAGAGAAACCGATGTCGCGGACCGAACGCCTTCTGGCGCTTCTGCAATTGCTGCGCCGGCACCGCACGCCGGTGACCGGCCCTGCCCTCGCGCGCGACCTTGGAGTGTCGCTTCGGACGCTCTATCGCGACATCGCGACCCTGCAGGGACAGGGCGCAGATATCGAGGGCGAAGCAGGGGTCGGCTACGTGATGCGGCCGGGCTTTACCCTGCCCCCGCTGATGTTCACCGCCGACGAAATCGAGGCTCTCGTGCTCGGCATGCGCTGGGTGTCGCGGCGCGCCGATGACGCGCGTCTCGGTGACGCGGCGGGTCATGCGCTCAGCAAGATAACCGCCGTGCTGCCTCCGGACCTGCGCGATTCGGTCGAACAGGCGACCCTGCTGATGCCGGCAGGCGAGGTGATACCCG
Source organism: uncultured Devosia sp. (assembly GCA_964414845.1). Classification (GTDB taxonomy): domain Bacteria; phylum Pseudomonadota; class Alphaproteobacteria; order Rhizobiales; family Devosiaceae; genus Devosia_A. The sequence continues at coordinate 22,714 of CAYPYV010000020.1, forward strand.
CCGCCGTGGACCTCGGCGCCATCCGCGTCGCCATCAGGCAGGAGAAGAAGCTCTCGATCGCCTACCGCACCGGCGAGGGCGACGATTCGGTGCGGCTGATCTGGCCCTTTGCTCTCGCCTTCTTCGAGAAGACCCGGGTCATCACCGCCTGGTGCGAGCTGCGCGGCGACTTCCGCTCGTTCCGGGTGGACCGGATCGCCGCCATGGAGGTGATGCCCGAGCGTTACCCGAGTCGGCGCGCGGTGCTGCTGAAGCGCTGGCGCGAGCGGGAGGGCATTTCGCCGGGCGCGATCTAGCCTGTGCTCAGACGCTGCTGCCAAAAACTGTCAGCCCTCTGCCCCAGCCTGTCGCCATCCACAAAGGAGACAGGCCATGGCCAATATCGACTACATGCTTCTCGCCGTCCGCGACCCGCTGGCGAGCGCCGAGCTCTATGCCCGCATTCTCGGCCGCGAACCGGTGGAGAAGGCCCCGACCTTCGTGCTGTTCGTACTGCCCAACGGGTTGAAGCTCGGGCTTTGGGTGGCCAATGAGATCGTGCCGGCGGCGAAGCCTGCCGGAGGGGTCGAGCTATCGCTCACCGTGCCGGACGAAGCGGCGCTCCGGGCGCTCCGCGACGAATGGGCGGGCTATGGGCTCAGGATCTTGCAGGAACCGACCCGGATGGATTTCGGCCTGACCTTTACCGCCGAGGATTCCGACGGCCATCGGCTACGGCCCTTTGTTCCGGGGATGTGACGCAGTTATACTGGACCGGGCACCCAGAATGTGAGACGCAAAGCTGTTTATATTCGGGGTAATTTCATGTCCAGTGATGAACCAATAGAAGTTCAGCGGCTTTACGAAGCACTCAAGAGCCTCCCGGACCTGTATGGACCAGACAGCAATGTCAGCAGTATCTGGGGGGTCGACGACAGTGTGCTATCCAGTCTAGATTTTGCTACTTTTCCACACGCCCTCATCCGATGGGCGGGCGGCGGGCAGGAAGGCCAAGCACTAGCGCAATTCGGGTTCCGGATTAAGCCGACCGCTAGAGGCTGGCGTACACTCGAGTTCTTGGCCTGGTGGATTCGCGATCTGGCGCGATCGGGGCACGACGTCCAACTGCGGCCGTTCGGTCTGCCGCCGGAAATTGGTGGCACGGTCCAGTTGGGCGAGACCCTCAGTTTCAATATAGACATCCCTTACCGTGTAGAGGGCGACGATCTTTCCCCGCTTCTCGCTTTCGTGGACCACATGGCAGGTTACTTGGAGGACTGCGTTGAGGAGTACGCGCGTGCTTTATCTGCCAGTTAGTGGTTTCAGATGTGCGCTGGTTCGGCACGCAACGCGAGTCTAGAGCCAATTTGAGAGCTATCGCTGGTATGGCTTTGGATAGCGAAACACCAAGTCGACCGGATCATCCCGCCGAGCGGTGGGATCTTCGGCGCCCCCAATCCGGCGAGCGACAGCCGCAGAAGCTGCGTTGGTGCGGTCGACATAGCTCACGAGCGTATCGAGCTGGAGCGTTCCAAAGGCCCAGTCGCGCAGGGCGGTGGCGGCTTCGGTCGCATAGCCCTGCCCCTCGCACCCCGCATAGAGCAGCCAGCCGAGTTCCCGCTCGGGAAACAGCGGGCCGGCATTGATCCCCACCTGCCCAACGCAAACGCCGTCGGCCTTGCGCTCGATCATGAGCGCGCCATGGCCAAACAGGTGCCAGCAGGCGATATCGTGTCCAAACACGCCCCAGGCCGCGCGCTCGTTGTAAGGGCCGCCCATATGCAGAGCGCGATCGGAGGCGAGGAACGCGGCATAGTCCAGGAAATCCGCGATGACCGGCGGACGAAGACGAAGCCGTGGCGTTTCAAGCGTTGGAATGCCCGACATCGTGCCCCTCACCGCCTCTTCAGGAAATCCCCGAGCCGGTTCATGGCCTCGCCGATGGTGGCCGGGGTGCCGGCATAGGAGAAGCGCACGAAGCGGTTGCCGTTCAGCCGGTCGAAATCGATGCCCGGCGTCGCCGCGACGCCGGCTTTCTCCAGGAGTTCGATGCAGAACGAGAGCGAGTCGTTGGTGAAGCGCGAAAAATCCACATAGGCATAGAAGGCGCCGTCGCCCTCATTGGCCGAGGCGAGGCCGAACTGCGCCAGCGCTTCCGCCACAATATGGCGGTTCTGCCGGTAGATGGCCTTCTGCTCCTCGGCATAGGCCCGCTCGCCGAGCGCCACCACGGCCGCAGTCTGGCTGATGGTGGGCGCGGAAATGAACATGTTCTGCTGCAGCATGGAAATGCGCGAGCGCACATCCTCGGGCAGCACCATCCAGCCGACGCGCCAGCCGGTCATGCAATAGTATTTCGAAAAGCTGTTGATGATGATGGCCTTGTCAGTGAACTCGAGGGCCGAGACCGACGGCGCGCGATAGTCGAGCCCGTGGTAGATTTCGTCCGAGATGAAGCGCACGCCGAGCCGCGCACAAACCTCGACGATCTCGCGCAGGGTGTCCCCCGTCACGGCCGCGCCGGTCGGGTTGGCGGGCGACGCGAACAGCAGCCCGTCGAAAGGCTCGGCGCGCCAGGCGCGCTCGACGTCCTCCGCCGTCAGACGCCAGCCGCTCTCGGCCGTGATCGGGATTTCGACCGCCTTGAAACCGATGCCATCAAGCGTGTTGAGATAGGCGGGGTAGCCGGGCCGGGTCACCGCAATCTTTGCGCCCGGCTTGAACGCCCCGAGAAACGCCAGGATGAAGGCCGCCGACGAGCCCATCGTCACCATCAGGCTGTCCATCGGCACCGATACGCGGTGCTGGTCGCGGTAATAGGCGATCAGCCCCTGGCGCAGCGGAATGGTGCCGGGCGACGGGGTATAGTGCTGCGGCAGGTCGAGCGCAGCTGCGACCGCGGCGCGCACGGCTGGCGCCGGCGGCGCACCGGGCTCACCCGATTCCATATGCATCACCGATTGCCCGGCAGCCTCCAGCACTTTCGAGCGGGCGGTGATCTCCATCACGTAGAAGGGACGGAGGCCGGTGAGATCGGCAGAGGAAGCGGTCGGGGTCATCGGGCCACGCAGGAAGAAAAGGACCAGACTTCGCTACCGGTTTGCCGCCGCCCCCTCAACCAGAATTGAAGCGGCGCTGCCCGTCGGGCCCCTCGCGAGGGTTTTCATTATGGGCGCGCGGGTCTAGTCAGAGGGCCGACCAGTGCCTTCGGAGTTGCCATGGCCCGCCTCAACCTCGTCATAGCCCTCGCCGCCGGCGCCCTGATGGGCGCAACGGGAATGGGATTGCTCGGCCAATCCGCGCCGAGGCTGAGCGCGACACCGGCGCTTGCTGCCGAAGTGTCTCAGGCGCAGCTCGGACGCGCGGATATCGAGGCGATCGTTGCCGACATGCTGGAGAAGGAGCTGGCGAAGCAGCCGAAGCTCGACGAGGCGACCGTAGGGCCACTGGTCGAGAGCTATCTGATGGCCAACCCTTCCGTGCTGAACCGGGTGGCGGACGCCTACCGCGCCCAGGAGGCGGCGCAGAAGGCCGTGGCCACCAAGGCGGCTCTGACGACCTTGAAGCCGCAGATCTATGACGACAAGCACCAGGTGGTTCTCGGCAATCCACAAGGCGACGTCACGCTGGTCGAGCTGTTCGACTATAATTGTCACTATTGCCGGCAGGCGCTGTCCGATGTCGCCGCGCTGCTCGAGAGTGACAAGAACCTGCGCGTCATCCTCAAGGAATTCCCGATCCTGTCGAACGACTCGGTCGAGGCGGCGCGGGTCGGCGTGCTGGTGAACCAGATGGGTGGTGACTACTGGGCCTTCCACCAGACGCTGTTCACCGGACGGGGCAAGATCGGCAAGGATGCCGCGTTGAAGGCCGCGGCCGATATCGGGCTCGACAGCGCGGTGATCGCCGCGCGCATGAACGATGCTTGGGTGACCGATGTGCTCAATACCTCTTACGCCATTGCCAAGACGCTCGACCTCAGTGGAACGCCAACCTACATCCTCGGCGACGAGGTTATTCCGGGCGCCGTGGGGCTCGACGATCTGCAGCGCAAGATCGCCAATTTGCGGTCCTGCGGGGCCACGGAGTGCCCCAAGGCACCAAACAGCTGAAAATAGAGCGGGATAGGTCAGCAACCGCGCCGCATTTCCGCCCTTTTTCGTGCATTACTCCGCGCCGCGCTTGCGCCCATGGGGGGCCCGGTGCAAAAGGCACGGACCATGGCTCAACGCGTTCTCGTCCTCAATGGCCCGAACCTCAACATGCTCGGCATTCGCGAGCCGGGCACCTATGGGTCGCAGACCCTGCGGGATATCGAGGCCATGTGCGTGGCCGAGGGCCAGGAACTGGGCCTCGAAGTTGAATGCCGCCAATCCAACATCGAAGGTGAGCTCGTCACCTGGATCCAGCAGGCGCTGGGGAAATTCGATGCGCTGGTGCTGAACCCCGGCGCCTATTCGCACACTTCGATCGCCATCCATGACGCCATCCGCGCCGTGGCCCTGCCCGTGATCGAGGTGCATCTGTCCAATATCCACGCCCGCGAGGCGTTCCGTCACCATTCCTATGTCTCGGCAGTCGCCACCGGGGTTATTTGCGGGCTCGGGGCTACCGGGTATAAGCTCGCGCTCCGCGCACTGGCCGAAAAACGATAAGAGGCTCGACCCATGACCAAGGCGTCTTCGTCTAATGACCAGGATCTCATCGAGGCCATTGCCAAGCTGCTCAACGAGCAGAACCTCGCCGAGATCGAGATCGAGCGCGAGGACCTCAGGGTCCGCGTGACGCGCACCTATCCTAGCCAGGCCGTGCAGCAGGTGGCCGTGCCCGCCTACGCCCCGCAGGCGCCCGCCCCGGCGGCACCGGCCTCCGCCCCGATCGCCGCCGCGCCGGTCGCCGCTGCCGCCGACGACCTCTCGTCGAACCCCGGCACGCTGACCTCCCCGATGGTCGGCACGGCCTATCTCGCCTCCGAGCCCGGCAAGCCGCTGTTTGCCCCGGTCGGTACCCGCGTCAGCGAAGGCCAGACCGTCCTCATCATCGAGGCGATGAAGACCATGAACCAGATTCCGGCGCATCGGTCCGGCACGGTCACTCGCGTGCTGGTCGAAAACGCCAGCCCGGTCGAGTATGGCCAGCCACTCGTCGTGATCGAGTAAGGCCCGGGTCATGTTCCAGAAGGTTCTCATCGCCAATCGCGGCGAGATCGCGCTCCGCATCCTCAGGGCCTGCAAGGAACTGGGCATCCAGACGGTCGCGATCCACTCCACCGCCGATTCCAATGCCATGCATGTGCGCCTCGCCGACGAGAGCGTCTGCGTGGGCCCGCCGCCGGCGCGCGACTCCTATCTCAACATTCCGTCGATCCTCGCCGCCTGCGAGATCACCGGCGCCGATGCCGTGCATCCGGGCTACGGCTTCCTGTCGGAAAATGCGCGCTTTGCCCGCATTCTCACCGAGCACAAGATCACCTTCATCGGGCCCTCCTCGCACCATATCGAGATCATGGGCGACAAGATCACCGCCAAGAAGACCGCGGTGGAGCTCGGGATTCCTGTCGTGCCCGGCTCGGTGGGCGAAGTCGCCACCGAAGAGGATGCCAAGCGCGTCGCTGCTGAAATCGGCTACCCGATCCTGATCAAGGCGACTGCGGGCGGCGGCGGCAAGGGCATGAAGGTCGCCCATTCGGAAGAAGAAGTGGTGGTGGCATGGTCCACCGCCCGCTCCGAGGCCAAGGCGAATTTCGGCAACCCCGCCGTCTACATGGAGAAATACCTCGGCAAGCCGCGCCATATCGAGGTGCAGCTGATCGGCGACGGACAGGGCAATGCCGTGCATCTGGGCACCCGCGACTGCTCGCTGCAGCGCCGCCACCAGAAGGTCTGGGAGGAGGCTCCGGCCCCGACCGTACCGTTCGACAAGCAGATGCAGATCGGCGAGATCTGCGCCGCGGCCATGCGCAAGCTGAAATATTCGGGCGCGGGCACCATCGAGTTCCTTTACGAGAACGGCGAGTTCTATTTCATCGAGATGAACACCCGCGTGCAGGTGGAAC
>CAYPYV010000021.1:0-26475 GCA_964414845.1 uncultured Devosia sp.
GCGCCAGCGCCGCCTCGACCGCCTCCTCGGTGGGGTTGGTCGGCGTATCGACGAAAACCGGAGTGCCCGAAGGCAAGAAGGCCAGCGCCCGATCCCCAAGCCCCGCCGCCATGATGCCCCTGTCCGCCACCATCAGCGGCCGCTTGAGGCCGAACTCCGCTATGGCCTCGGCAAGATGGGCGATGGCGCCGGCGCCGAACTCGATGCCGGTGAGATAGGTGATGCGGCTCATCGCAAATCCTTGTCGTAGACGAACTTGGGCATTTCCCACTTGAACACGATGGCCGCGACACGGAAGGCGAAGCCCACAACCAGCGTCACGATAATCACCAGTTCGCGCGGCAGGCCGAGCGCCAACCCGCCTGAGTAGAGCAGGCCGGCGACGATCGCGACCGTTGCATAGAGTTCTGACGAGAAGACAAGCGGCACATCGTTGCACAGCACATCGCGCAGGATGCCGCCTACAATGCCGGTGATCATGCCCGAGACAATCACCACGACGAAGGGCTGGCCCATTTCGAGCGCCACATTACACCCGATGATCGAGAAGACCACGAGCCCGATGGCATCGAGCAAGAGGAACGGCCATTTGAGCCGGTGCATGAATCGCGCGCCGGCGATGGTTGCCAGGGCCGCGCCGCAGCAGATCAGCAGCAGGTTCGGGTCCGCCACCCAACTCAGCGGATAGTGTCCGAGCAGGATGTCGCGCGCGGTGCCACCGCCCAGCGCCGTGACGCAGGCCAGCATGCAGACGCCGAACCAATCCATCTTGCGCCGCCCGGCGGCAAGTGCGGCCGTCATGGCTTCGGCGGCAATGGCGATGAGGAAGATGGTGTGGAGCAGCATCGCGGCCTCCCGTTCTCATCGAGACGTGCCGGATTCTCTTGGTTCCCGCCAGAGCGCAAATTCATCCGAGCGGCGTATGGCGCGGCGCGTACACTGGGCTACACTACCCCATCGCCCGCCAACCCTCGGAGCCGCCCATGGCCCATCATCGCTTCATTCCAACCCAGTGGCACAATGTTCTGGGCACTCGTCCGCCAGCACTTACTGTTGCGTCGGGCGACACGATTACCACTGAGACGATCGATGCCAATGGCTGGGACAGGCATGGCGACAAGGTCGCTGCGGGCCCCAATCCGATGAATGGTCCGATCTTTGTCGAAGGGGCCGCGCCGGGCGATTCCCTGAGGGTCGAAATCCTCCGCATGTCACCGACCCGACCGACCGGCTGGACCCGGGCATCGCTGGCGGCAAATGTCGTGGACCCGGAGGATGTGCGCACCCTTCCCCCGCGCGACCGCACCACCTGGCTCATCGATCTCGACGCGCACACTGTACGGCTCGAAAGCCCGCCCAGGGGGCTCGAACATCTGGTCCTGCCACTCGAGCCGATGATTGGCTGCTTCGGCGTCGCGCCGGCGCTGGGCCAGGCCTTCTCCACTGCCACCAGCGCGGAAAATGGAGGCAACATGGATTATCGCGGCTTCGGCCCCGGTGCCACCGTATGGCTGCCGGTCGCGGTCGAGGGGGCCCTGTTCTTCCTCGGCGATTGCCACGCCATCCAGGGCGATGGCGAGATTGTCGGCACCGGGGTCGAGACGAGTTACGAGATCGAGTTCAGGCTCACTGTGGAAAAGGCAAGACATCATGTCTGGCCGCGCGGAGAGAACGCGGAGACGATCTTCACCGTCGGCAATGCCCGCCCGCTCGACCAGGCGCTGCAGCACGCGACGACCGAAATGCTGCGCTGGCTCGAAGCCGACTACGGGCTCGACAAGATTGCGGCATCGCATCTTCTTGGCCAGGTCGTCCGCTACGAAGTCGGAAATGTCTACGACCCGGCCTACACGATGGTGTGCAAGGTCGAAAAGCGCTGGCTGCCGCCCAGGGTCTGAACGGCACCAGCGACGAGAGGGCTCACGCCCGCTTGTTGACCCGCCAGGCGAGGCCGAACAGGCCGACGGCGTAGAACACCATCAGAAAGCCGGCGACCACCACGAGCACGCCCGCGGCCGCCGGCGGGAAGACAAGCACCAGGAGACCGAACAGCACATAGATCACGCCGGAGAGCAGCACCGGCCAGATATGGGCATAGAGCGCGCGCTCCTTCACGACGATGTAGATTTCCATCGCGCCCACGACGATCGCCTGCAAGGCGATCAGCGTCATCAGGAAGGTCGCGGTCAAGAGCGTGGCGATCAGCGGCGATACCAGCACAAGGACGCCCACGATGATCGCAAGGGCGTTCCGCACCACATCGAACCAGAAATTGCCGGTCTTGGCGCCGCCGAAGGTCAGGCTCCAGAGCCCGAGCACGCCGTCGATCAGCAGCAGCGCGCCGCCGACGATCACGAGGGCCGTCAGGGCCGCGGCGGGAAAGAAGATGGCGTAGAGCCCGCCGAGCAGCATCAGCGCTCCTCGGATCGCGGTGATCAGCGCCCAACGGCGCCTGGTATCGGTTGAAACAGTCATTTCCGCCTCCACGGCCAAGTCATTCTGGCTTGAGCTTAGGCCGCCACCTTCTGCCTAAGCTTGATCCAGCGCAACCGCGCGCGAGAATGCGGCGTTGCTGTGCGGATCAACGTTTCAAGGCCGCCACAATGCAGCAGATGTCCACTCGCCTGACTGGCTTTGCCTGGCTGAAGCGCATCGCATTCGGGGTGTTCAAGCGCTTCTTCAATCAGGATACATCGCTGCGCTGCGCCGGTACGGCATTCTTCGGCTTCCTGTCGTTCTTTCCGGCCATTGCCACCGGCGTCCTGGTCTACGGGCTGCTGGCGGACCGGCAGACCCTCACCGGCACGCTGACCATCGTGCACTACATACTCCCGGCTCCGGCCCTTTCGTTTGTTTCGGCACAACTCCAGGTGCTGATCGTGCAACCGGCAAGCACGCTCGGTATCGGTCTGTTGATATCCGTCCCACTCGCGCTGTGGTCGGCGTCACGCGGCGTCGATGCACTGTTGTTTGCCATGTCGAGTGTCCGTGCCGGCCAGCAGCGCCGCAACTTCTTCGAGGCGGCGCTCTATGCGGTGGGCCTCGCGCTTGGCGGCTCGGTCTTCGTCTCGGTGGCGCTGGTCATCGTGGCGGGGCTGCCGGCGCTTGTTCCCTTCCCCTCTGGCGAGGATTGGCTGCTGCTTGCCTTGCGCTGGCCGGTGCTATTGGCGCTCACCATGGCGGTCATGGCCATCCTCTACCGGTTTGGACCGGACCGACATCCGCGCCACTGGCGTTTCATCTGGCCCGGGGCCGTCACTGCATCGCTGCTCTGGATTCTCGCAGGGGCGGTATTCTCCATCTATGTCGAGAATTTCTCCAATATGGAGGCAAGCTTCGGCTCGGTGACGGCAGCCGTCGTGCTGCTGCTCTGGATGTACAACTCCGCGCAGATATTCGTGCTCGGAGCGGCCATGAATGCTGAGATCGAATATGCGGCCACCGGTAGGGCCGCGCTTGCGCCAGAGGCCGATAAGTGATCCTCTCCCGGCCGTTTCCTGACCGGTCCTGCATTTCATGCCCTTCGCCATCTATGCCCTCGCGCTGGCCGCCTTTGCCATCGGCAGCGCCGAGTTCGTGATTTCCGGCATCCTGCCGCCGCTTGCTGAAAGCCTGTCCGTCTCGATTCCGACGGCGGGCCTGCTGGTATCGGCCTATGCGGCGGGCGTCGCGGTCGGCGGGCCTATCATTGCCGTTGCAACGGCGCGATTCTCGCAGCGGGCGGTGCTGGTGGGGGTGATGCTGACCTTTGCCGTCGCGCAGGTGCTCTGCGCGCTCGCCCCCGACTACAACATGCTGCTGCTCGCCCGGCTGCTCTCGGCCTGCGCGCATGGCGTGTTCTTCGGGGCGGGCAATATCGTGGTCGTCAGCCTTGTGCCGCCCGAGCGGCGCGGCGCGGCGTTCTCGATGTTCATTTCGGGTATCACGCTCGCAAACCTGCTCGGCCTTCCGGGTGGTACGGCGATCGGCGTGGCCTTTGGCTGGCGGACGAGCTTCCTTGCTGTGGGCGCGCTCGGCTTCATTGCGGCCATCGTGCTGTTCCTCCGTATTCCCCATGCCCAGGCGACCGACGGTCCGCGCCCGAGCTTTGCGGCGCAGTTGCAGGAACTCAAGCATCAGCAGGTCTGGCTCAGCTATCTCACCATTGCCTTCGTGATGGTGGGCTCGCTCGCCTTCGGCACGTTCCAGGTGCCGATTCTCACCGAGGTCACGGGTTTGCCGCTCGATCTCGTCGCGATCTACCTGCTGATCGGGGGTTTGGGATCGGTCGCCGGCATCTTTCTCGGCGGGCGCGGCACCGACTGGAAGCCCATGCCGACGCTGATCACCGTGCTGCTGCTGCAGGCACTGTTCTACTTCACCATGCTGTTTGCCATGCACGACAAGCTGGCGATGACGGTGAACCTGCTGCTCACCAGCATCGTCTCCTACGCCTTCTCGACGCCCTTGCAGGCGCGCATCCTCGCGGCCGCGCACAAGGCGCCGAATCTGGCGTCCTCGCTGATCTCCGCCGCATTCAATGTCGGTATCGCCGCGGGCGCCTTCATCGGCGCGACGGCACTCAGCGCGGGCATGTCCTATGCGCAGATTCCCTTGATCGGCATCGTCGCAAGCCTCGCGGCCGCCACTACGGCGACGCTGAGCTTCGTGCTCGAGCGGCGGGCAAAGCGCCTCGCGGCAGGCTGACTGCGTTCACGAACCGTCATTCGATCCGTCGAAACCGCCTCCGGTACCTCGGCCCCGGCAGGTGGCTTGCTGCCGCTCAGCGCGCCATATAAAGATATGCGCATATCATTATGAGTCTTGCACATGGGCTTGCCGATCTTTGCGTTGTTCCTCGCGGCTTTCGGGATCGGCACAGCCGAGTTCGTGATCGCAGGGCTCCTGCCCGAGATTTCCGCTGACCTCGGCGTCAGCATTCCGACAACCGGTCTGCTCATCTCTGCCTATGCGGTTGGGGTCGCAGTCGGCGGCCCGCTGCTGACCCTGGTCGTGGGCCGAATGGAGCGCAAGCTCGCCCTGCTTGTGTTGGTGACGGCCTTCACCATTGGTCAGGCGGCCTGCGCATTGGCCCCAAGCTATGGCTGGCTGATGGCGGGCCGGCTCTTCACGTCCATCGGGCATGGCGCCTATTTCGGCGTCGCGGCGATCGTGGCGACTCGCATTGCCGGGCCGGAAAAATCCGGGCGCGCGATGGCGCTGCTGCTGGCCGGCGTCACGGTCTCCAATATCGTGGGCGTGCCGATTGGCACCGCGATCGGCAACATGTTCGGCTGGCGCGCGACATTCTGGGCCGTCGGGGTGGCCGCCCTCGTCGCGACCATCGCCATCGCCTGGCTGGTACCTGTCACTCCTGCCGCGGCCCAGGGCCATACGAGCCTCAGACGCGATATCGGCGTCTTGGGCCGGCCCGCCATCTGGATGACATTCCTGATCGTGATCGTGGCGATGATCGCGCAGTTCTCGCTGTTTTCCTACATCAGCCCGTTCCTGACGGACATTACCGGGGTTCCGGTCGAATATGTTCCAGCGATGCTGCTGCTGTTCGGGGTGGGGTCCACCATCGGCGTGCTCGTGGGCGGGAGGCTCGCGGATTGGCGGCTGATGCCGACACTGGTCGGCATGCTGCTGGCGTTGGCCGCGGTCTATGCGGTGATCTGGCTGTTTGGCGGCTCGCTCATCGTCATGGTGGTTGCCATGCTGCTGTGGTCGGGCCTCAGCTTCGGCTTCGGCGCACCAGCGCAGACGCGAATCCTCAAGGCGGCGGCAGACGCGCCGACCCTCGCTTCGCCTCTCGTTCCGACGGCGTTCAATATCGGAATCGCGCTCGGCGCCAGTATCGGAGCCGGCGGGCTCGAAGCGGGATGGGGGTATACCAGCCTGCCGCTAGTCGGCCTGATAGCGACGCTCGCGGCCGCCGCCATTGCCGCATTGTCGTGGCGGGCAGGCATGCGCGCCACGACCTGATGCGGTTTGCTTCAGCCCAACGCCGCCTTCACCTTGGCGCTCGCCTTGCCGAAATCGATGCGGCCCGGATAGTCGGCCTTGAGCTGGGCGATGACCTTGCCCATGTCCTTGCCGCCTTGGGCGCCGGTCTTGGCGATCGCGTCACGGATCGCCGCCTCGACTTCGGCTTCGGTCAGCCCCTGCGGCAGGAATTCGTTGAGAATGGCGATCTCCTCGCGCTCGGTGACGGCGAGATCGTCGCGGCCGGCCTGGGTATAGATCGCGAGTGATTCCTCGCGCTGCTTCACCATCTTGGTGATGAGCGCGATGATATCGGCTTCGCTGAGCTCCCCCTTGCCTTCGCCGCGGGCGGCAATGTCCTTGTCCTTGATCGCAGCGTTGATGGCGCGCAGCGTCGCCGTGCGGCGCTTGTCGCCCGCCTTCATCGCCGTCTTGTAGCCTTCGGAAATCCGCTCGCGCATGGGAAACATCCTTGTCTCGTGTCGTTAGGGCCCCATATAGCGCATTACGGCGCGCGCGCCACTTGCGCTCCGCATGGGCTCCGTCTAGGGAGAGCCCTCAACCAACATCGTCCAGAACCTTCGGAGTCCCGCCATGTCCGGCTGGCAGCAAAAGCCTGCGACCGCCCTGCTGATCCTCGCAGACGGCACCCGCCTCGAAGGCCATGGCATCGGTGCCGTCGGCCACGCGGCGGGCGAGGTGTGCTTCAACACCGCCATGACCGGCTACCAGGAGATTCTCACCGATCCCTCCTATGCCGGGCAGATCATCACCTTCACCTTCCCGCATATCGGCAATGTCGGCGCCAATGAGGAGGATATCGAGACGGTCAACATGGCCTCGCTCTCGGGTGTGCGCGGCTGCGTTCTCAGGGCCGACATCACCAATCCGTCGAACTATCGCGCCGCCGAGAAGCTCGATGCGTGGCTGAAGAAGCGCAACATCATCGGCATTACCGGAATAGACACGCGTGCGCTCACCGCCCGCATCCGCGAAAATGGCATGCCGAACGGCGTGATCGCACACTCCCCCGACGGCTATTTCCACGAGCCGTCGATCACGGCCGAGCTCAAGGCCTTCCCGGGGCTCGAGGGGCTGGATCTCGCCAAGGAAGTCACCACCGCGCAGACCTATAGCTGGGACCAGAAGACCTGGAGCCGGACCGAGGGCTACCAGACCCTCGACAAGCCGGACTTCCACGTCGTCGCCATCGATTTCGGCGCGAAGCGCAACATCCTGCGCCAGCTGGCCGACCAGGGCGCGAAGGTCACCGTCGTTCCCGCCACCGCATCGGCCAAGGATGTGCTGTCGCATAACCCGGACGCGATCTTCCTCTCGAACGGCCCGGGCGATCCGGCCGCCACCGGCAAGTATGCCGTGCCGACGATCAGGGCGCTGATGGAAACAGGCAAGCCGATGTTCGGCATCTGCCTCGGCCACCAGCTTCTCGGTCTCGCCGTCGGCGGCGAGACCCGCAAGATGCACCAGGGCCATCACGGCGCCAACCACCCGGTCAAGGACCTGACCACCGGCAAGGTCGAGATCACCTCGATGAACCACGGCTTCGCGGTGGATCCCGAGACGCTGCCCAAGAACGTCAAGCAGACGCATGTCTCGCTGTTCGATGGCTCGAATGCCGGGCTCGAAGTCGAGGGCAAGCCGATCTTCTCGGTGCAGTACCACCCTGAAGCGAGCCCGGGCCCGCATGACAGCCACTACCTGTTCACGCGGTTCCTCAACCTCGTCCGCACCCAGAAGGGCCTGCCGCTCGTCGAAGAGCACAAGAAGGCGAGCTGAGTGGGCGGGGTCCACTATCACCTGACGCCGGCCGCGCTGGTCGGGGAGCGTTTCGCCCCCGATCATTTCGGCGACATCAGGGTGGCGATCGTCGGTTATTGCCCACCACCATCGGTGATCGAGAGCTACCAGCCGGAACGCGTTCCAGGCCAGCCCTTCATCCATGTCTCACCCGATAGCGTCCGCATCCTCCATCACGGGGGACGACGCGTGCTGTCGCTGGCCCATGTCTATGGCGGCCCGGTGTCCTCCGCGACGGCGGAGGAACTGGCCTATTTCGGCATCACGCATATGCTCGCCTATGGGCTCGCGGGCGGGCTCGGCACCAAGGGCGTCGCCATGGGCGATTTCTACCTCGTCACCGAGGCCTGGGCCTTCGACGGCACGACGCCCCACTACAGCCCCGAGTCCCTGCAACGGGCCGATGCCGGGCTTGCGTCTGCCATTGGCGAGCTTTGGCGGGGCGAAACTCTCCACCGCGTGCGCGCCGCAACAGGCGATGCGATCTATCGCGAAGACGATGCGCTGCTCGATAGCTACCGTGCCAAGGGCTGCGACGTCGTCAACCTCGACTCCGCGCACCTCTTCGCAGCCGCACGGATCAATAGCGCCGGCCGCTCAGTCGCAGCGATCCAGGCCGGGGTGATTTCCGATGTTGTTTCCGGCACCTCTGCGGATGCCCAAAGCGCGCTCTCAGTGATGCTTTCGGGCGAGGCCGGAGGCTTCAACCCGCTCGAAAAGACCGGCGAGATCGTGCGCTTCTATCTCGAAACGCTGATCCCCCGCCTCGCATAGAGCGCTTTCAGGAAAAGTTGCCCGACTTTCCGGTTCGAAAGCGCGACAAAACAAAGACTTAGAGCATCCCCTCGGCGGCAATCTTCTCGATGCGGCAGGTGCCAGCGGCAGGAATGGCAAAGCCCTTGGAATACCAGAGCTTCCGGCCCTCGGCGCTGGCACGGGTCAACAGGACCGGGAACACTTCGCCAGGAGAATCCGGCCGGATTGCTGCGGCCCGGCGCGCCTCGACATCGGCGAGGGCGGCCTGCACGCCGGCATCTTCGGCCAACGAAGCTATCCCAGCGGCGGCCGTCCAGAGCGCAGCGTGGCACTGTGCCTGCTGGTCGAGATGCTTTTCCAGCACCGTGATCGCTTCTGAGTCCTCGCCGGCGCGGATGGCACGCAGACTGTCGAACTGCCCGGTGGCAGACTGGGCATATTGGCCATAGGCCTCTGCAACCAGATGCGCGAGCGCGTAGTCGGCGCCGAGCGGAAAGCGATCGCGCAGGCTGCGGTAAGCGGCGATATCAACATAGATGCGGTTTTCTGCCGGGCAATAGGCGACCGTCAGGTCCTTGCCAGCGAGCCCGCATCCGAAAACCGCTGGCCCGTCGCCGGTTATCACTTCGGGCTTCTCGAATCTCATCGAGGTCTGACGGAAGAAGCCGCGCCACATGATCTCGGCCTCGCTGGCGACGATGCGCGGATAGGCGGAGAGCTCAGCGTCGGTCCCCTGCCCCCTGGGCACGCCGGTAATCGAGGTTGGCGGCGGCGGCGGCGCCGTCTTGCCCGAAATCAGGGTGATCGGGTTCACCCCGAAGATCATGACGACAACAAGCGCGACGGCGGCAACGCCGCTAAACCCGAAGCGGCGCAGGTGCGGCACCAGCGCCGGAGGAATGAATTTCAGCAATGAACAGACTCGATAAGGATCAGATGGGGCCGGAGAACGTATCACACACCGCCGGATCGCCCGAATCCATCCCGCGCTTCAGCCATTTCATCCGCTGCGCCGACGTTCCGTGGGTGAAATTGCGCTCGCTCACCTGCCCGCGCGTCAACGTATCGTCGCCGATGGAATTGGCAGCATTGATGGCCTCTTCGGTATCCCCCGCTTCCAGATAGTTCTGCCGTTTTGCGTAGTTCGCCCACAAACCGGCATAGCAGTCGGCCTGCAGCTCGACGCGCACCGAATAGGCGTTCTGCTGTTCCTGGCTCATCGAGGCCCGGCGCCTGTTGAACTCCGGCAGGACGCCGGTCAGGTTCTGGATGTGGTGGCCGATTTCATGTGCAATGACATAGGCTTGCGCGAAATCGCCAGGGGCGCCGAACTGCCGGCGCAGTTGGTCGTAGAAGGCGAGGTCGATATAGACCTTGCGATCATTGGGACAATAGAACGGTCCGCTCGACGATTGCGCCGCGCCGCAGGCGGAAGTCGTCGCATCCGAGAACAGCACCACCTTGGGCGGTGTGTAGGTTTCATTGCCCTGGCGGAATACGTCTCCCCAATAGTCCTCGGTATCCTTGACCACCACGCCAACGAAACTGGCGAGCTCATCCTCGCCGGCATTGCGCGATGGTGCCCAGCTGGAAGACGAACTCGGGCTCGAGCTCACCGTGCCGCCATTGGTGAGGATATCGATCGGGTTCTGCCCGGTCGCGAACCAGATGATACCCAGCACCACGATGATTCCAACGATGCCGAGGCCACCGCCGGTCCTGCGGCCCATGGGGATTCGCCCCCGCCCGAGCGGTGGGAATCCGCCCCCGAAGCCGCCGCCCAGTCCTCCGCCAAGTCCTCCCCCTGAACTTCCGCGACCCTGCCCGCGGCGATCCTCGATATTGGAGCTGCGGTCACGTCCCTGCCACTTCATGTCGACTATCCCTCTTCTGTGCCCGATCTTACCGCACCCGCGTGATCACGCAAATTGACATGCGCCAGCTTCGGGTCTCGAATGCCGCATTGCCGTCACGACCGCGTCACTTCGGCGGGACATCTCGTTTTTCAACCGGCTGGGAACAACAGGAACCACTGGCTTCGCGTTCCCTCGCCGCTCACGCTTTGCTTTCAGGGAGACTTCGATGACGTTGGCCATTTCCCGTCGCGCCTTTCTCGCCGGTACCGCCTCACTCGGGGCGGCGGCAGTCATGCACCCGTTCAAGGCACTGGCCGGCGCCGGGCAGGCGCACCTGCGGCTGATGGAGACCACCGACCTGCATGTCGCGGTCTATCCTTATGACTATTTCGCCGATGCGCCCAACGATACGCTCGGCCTCGCCCGCACTGCAGCGCTCATCGACGCCGTCCGCAACGAGGCTGGAAACTCGATGCTGCTCGACAATGGCGACGTGATCCAGGGCAACCCGATGGGCGACTACATCGCCTACGAGAAGGGCCTCAAAGACGCGCCGCACCCGATCATCGCCGCCATGAACACGCTTGGCTACGAGATGGGTACGGTCGGCAATCACGAGTTCAACTACGGGCTCGATTTCCTGAAGCAGGCGCTCAGCGGCGCCAATTTTCCAATCGTCTGCGCCAATCTTGCAGTAGGCGAGCTTGCCGCCGACCCGCTGTCCGACAAGACCTGGCTGCACCCCTACCGGATCGTCGAAAAGGAACTTACCGACGGTGCAGGCCAGAAGCAGAAGATCAAGCTCGGCTTCATCGGGTTCGTGCCGCCGCAGATCCTCACCTGGGACGCAACCCATCTGAGCGGCAAGGTAGCAACCCGCGATATCGTCGAAACGGCCAGAGCCTATGTGCCAAGGATGAAGTCCGAAGGCGCCGATCTGGTCATCGCGCTTTCGCATTCCGGCATCGCGGACGATGCCGGCCCGGGTGCCGAAAACGCCTCGCTGCAGCTTGCCTCCGTCGAGGGCATCGACGTGGTGTTCACCGGCCACCAGCACCTCGTGTTTCCCAATTCCAAGGATTTCGAAGGCGTGGAGGGCGCCGATGTCGAGAAGGGCACGCTCGCGGGCAAGCCCGCCGTGATGGCCGGCTTCTGGGGCTCGCATATGGGCCTCATCGACCTGTTGCTCGAAAAGGGCGCCGACGGAAAGTGGACGATACTCTCCCATACCTCCGAAGCGCGGCCGATCTTCGAGCGCGTCGACGGCAAGGTGCAACCGACCGTCGCGAGCATGGAGAGCGTGCTGGCCTCCGCAAAGGCCGAGCACGAGGCGACGCTCGAATATGTGCGGCGCCCGGTGGGCAATACCTCCGCCCCGCTCTATTCCTATTTTGCGCTCGTTGCCGACGATCCAAGCGTGCAGATCGTCAATGTTGCCCAGAAATGGTACCTTGAGAAACTGCAGAAGGGCACCAGCTGGGATGGATTGCCGATCCTTTCCGCTGCGGCGCCGTTCAAGGCCGGCGGTCGGGGCGGCCCGGATTACTACACCGACGTGCCGGTTGGTCCGGTGGCGATCAAGAACGTCGCCGACCTTTATCTCTACCCCAACACCATCCAGGCGGTTGTGGTCACCGGGCAGGACATCCAGAACTGGCTAGACCGGTCGGCCGGCATCTTCAACCAGGTCGCCCAGGGCGCAACAGACCAGCCGCTGATCAACCCGGACTTCCCGTCCTACAATTTCGATGTCATCGATGGCGTGACCTACATGATCGACATCACCCGTCCGGCGAAGTACGGCCCGAAGGGCGAGGATCTCGGCCGCACCGAGAGCCGGATCGTCGAATTGCAATATGATGGCAAGCCGATCGATCCGCTGCAGAAGTTCGTTGTCGCGACCAACAATTATCGCGCTGGCGGCGGCGGGTCCTTTCCCGGGCTCAGCGCCGAGAAGATCGTCTTCAAGGGGCCGGACACCAATCGCGACATCCTTGTGCGCTACATCATGGAACAAAGGACCATCGCGCCGCAGGCCGACAGCAACTGGCAGCTCGCGCCGCTCAACGGCACCGTGCTGTTCGAAACCGGCCCCAAGGCCGCCGATCACGTACAGGATGTCGTCGCGGTGAAGATCGAGCCGATCGGCAAGACCTCCGATGCCGGCTTCGGTATCTACCGCATCACGCTGTAACTCATCCCCGGCGGGGCGGGCAGACAGCGCCCTCCCTGGCGCCCCTCACGGTGAGCCTGTCGAACCAGGAGGGGCGATCGAACGCCAAGAGTGACCTCGTGCTTCAGCACGCTCGGCATGAGGTCTTCTCCTGTAGGCAATATAGCCCCGTACATGCTTAGGGACTTGCAATAGTACTCGACTATAGGTTTCGTCCGTGTTCGCCTCCGGGCGGGTCTTGAGGACGAGGTTCTGGTGTCGCCCCGCTTTACCCTGCTGCTCATCCTGATGTTCCTGTTTGGCGGCGGCCTGGTGCTGCTGCTCAAGCCGTCGCAGCCTGGGCCCGCTCCGAAACCAGCGGCTGAAACTCAGGCGACAAATCCGGCCCCGGACGCCGCCGAAACGCCGAAGCCGCCAGCCTCGACCAATCAGGGCAGCGGCAAGCGCTTCCTCATTCTCGCTGCCTCTTGGCAACCGGCCTTTTGCGAGGGCGCGCGCGACAAACCCGAATGCCAGTCCATGGGCAACAAGCGCTTCGATGCGTCGCATTTCTCGCTGCATGGCCTGTGGGCCGAAAGGAATTACTGCGGCGTGTCGCAGACGCTCATCGACCTCGACAAGGCCGGACGTTGGTCGCAGCTGCCACCGGTGGAACTCGACAGTGCCACCCGCGCCACGCTCGACCAGGTCATGCCCGGCACCCGCTCCCAGCTGGAGCGGCACGAGTGGATCAAGCACGGCACCTGCACCGGCATGACGGAGGCGGAGTATTTCGGTACCTCGATCCTGCTTCTGTCCGCACTCAACAGCTCGGCGGTGCGCGACCTTTTCGCCGACAATATCGGTCGCCAGCTGAGTGCCGATCAGATCCGCGCTGCCTTTGACGAAAGCTTGGGCGCGGGCGCCGGCGAGCGCGTGAAGGTCCACTGCGATCCGGACGGGCGCCGCACACTCATCTCAGAACTTACTCTGGGGCTCTGGGGGGATCCCGGCGAGACGCCCAATCTCGGCGAATTGCTCCTGGCGGCGCGCCCGACCAGCCCCGGTTGCCCGGAAGGCCTCGTGGATGCCAGCGGAATACAGTAACCACGGCTTCACCATTCGGCTTCAGCCTGCCCTAACGGCTCGTCGTCCATAGTGCCGGTAGCGTCAGCCGTTCCGCCCGGTGCCCCATGTCCGAGACCCCCTATGCCCTTGAGATCGAAGGGCTCGAGAAGCGCTTCGACCGTCCCGTCGTCGCCGGCATGGCGCTGCGCGTGCGCGCCGGCGAGTTCTATGCGCTGCTGGGGCCGAATGGCGCTGGCAAGACGACCATCCTCCGCATGGTGGCGGGGCTCCTGAAGCCGGACGCGGGCCGCATCTCCATTTACGGCATCGATACGGCGAAGGACCCGATCGCGGCCAAGTCCATCGTCGCCTGGGTGTCGGACGAGCCGATGGTCTATGACCGGCTGACCCCGCTCGAATATCTCGAATTCGTCGCCGGGCTCTGGCAGGTCGATCCGCGGGTGGCCGAGGCCCGCTCGCACGAACTGGTCGACTGGCTCGGCCTTGGTCCGCACGCCAACCA
Source organism: uncultured Devosia sp. (assembly GCA_964414845.1). Lineage (GTDB taxonomy): Bacteria > Pseudomonadota > Alphaproteobacteria > Rhizobiales > Devosiaceae > Devosia_A. The sequence continues at coordinate 14,141 of CAYPYV010000021.1, forward strand.
GCGCTGCGGCGGCTTCTCGAAGGGCATGCTGCAGAAAGTTGCGCTTGCGGGAGCCCTGGTCCACGATCCGCGTCTCATCATTCTCGACGAGCCATTGACGGGGCTCGATGCGGGCTCCGCCCGGCAGGTCAAGGATGTACTGAAGCAAAAGGTCGCCTCGGGCGTCACCGTCATCATGACCACCCATATCCTCGAAGTCGCAGAGCGCATGGCCGAGCGGATCGGGGTCATCAATCACGGACACCTCGTGGCCGAGGGCACACTCGCTGAACTCAGGGCCCAGGTTGGCCACGAATCCACGCTCGAGGAAATCTTCCTCGATCTTGTCGCCCAGGAAGAAGCCGAACGCGCGAGCGCCGCTGCCGCATGAGTGCCGTGCCCACTTCCCTCGCCTGGTTCGCCGCCCACGAATTCCGTCTTGCCTGGCGCGACTGGCTCGCCATGGCCACCGGTGGCAAGCGTGTCCGCGGCATCGCGCTGTTCACCGTGCTCGGTGTCTTCTATGTCGGCCTGCACCTGCTCGCCTGGTCGCTCATGCGCAACTGGCTCGCCGCGGGGGCGCCCCTCGACAAGCAGACCATGGTTACCGTCACCGGCACGGGCTTCCTGTTCTGGACGGTCATGCTGTCCCAGGCGCTCGAGTCCGTCACGCGTGCGTATTACGCCCGCTCCGACCTCGATCTGATCTTCTCTTCGCCCGCCTCCTCGTCGCGGCTGTTTGCCGTGCGAACCGTGAATATCGGGCTCGGCACCATGTTGCTCGCCTGCCTGCTGGCGAGCCCGGCCATCAATGTGCTGGTGGTGCTGCAGGGGGCGCATTGGCTCGCCGCCTATGGCGTGTTCGCCGCGCTTGGCGCGCTATCTGCTGCCATCTCGGTGCTGGTCTGCATCGGGCTGTTCAAGCTCGTCGGGCCGAAGCGCACCCGGCTTATCGCGCAGGTCGTCGCAGGCATTGTCGGTGCCGGCTTCGTCATAGGCGTGCAGGCTGTCGCGATCCTTTCCTTCGGTTCCATGGACCGCATGCAGCTCTTCCACTCGCCGGAACTGCTGGCGGCGGCGCCCGCCCTCGACAGCTGGGTCTGGACCGCAACCCGCGCCGCCATGGGTAGCCCCGTCGATCTCTTGCTGCTGGCGGTCATCTGCGGCCTCGCCTTCATTGCCGTCGTCGCCGTGAGCTCGCAAAGCTTTGCCCGGCACGCCATCGCGGCGGCAGGCGTCTCGCAATCCGTCGTCGAGCAGCGGCCCGCGCGTGCCTTCTCTGGCGGCAGCCAGCGTCACGCGCTCCGCCTCAAGGAATGGAAGCTCCTCGCCCGCGACCCATGGCTTCTCAGCCAGACGCTGATGCAGATCCTTTATCTCGTGCCGCCTGCACTGTTTCTGTGGGTCAGCTATGGCCAGACAGCCGGCACTTACGTTGTCATCATCCCGGTGATCGTCATGGCGGCCGGTCAGCTTGCGGGTGGCCTCTCCTGGCTCGCCATTTCCGGCGAAGACGCGCACGATCTCGTCGTCACCGCGCCGATTTCTCCCCGCACCGTGCTCGTTGCAAAGATCGAGGCCGTGCTCACCGTCATCGCCATCATCTTCACGCCCATCCTCGCCTGGCTCGGGCTGGCATCATGGGAGCTGGCGCTCATCACCGCGGGCTTTGTCGTGCTCTCAACCGGGTCGGCCACCGCTATCCAGCTCTGGTTCCGCGTGCCGATGCGCCGCGCCATGTTCCGCCGACGTCAGGTCGCCTCCCGCGCCGCGACGATTTCCGAAGCGATGAGTTCGGTGATGTGGGCCGGCACGGCGGTGCTCGCCGCCGGCGATCAATGGCTTGCGCTGCTGCCGGGCATTCTCGCTGTCACAGTCCTCATTGTCGCCTGGGCGATCAGCCCGAAGGGCAAGCGGAACTAGGCAAACGGTAGCCTCAGGGCCGCTTCTCCGCGTCGGAGTTCCGCGGCCCTGGCCGGCTATCCGGCCCGAACCGCACGGCAAGCAGCGCCAGCCCCGCCACGGCGGCGGCGACCGGCGCCAGCGCCTCCGGCCCCAGATGCTCGAGCACTTGTCCGCCGATCACCGCGGCTGTTCCTCCACCGATGTTCACGGCGGTGAGGTTCACTGCCGCCACGAGGATCGCCGAACCCGGCGCCACCGCCACGAAACGCAGCAATTGCGGCGGGAAGAACCCCCAGGTCACGACGCCAAAGACGAAGAGATCGAGGAAGAAGACCACAAGCCGCACCGGCATGGGCAGGTAGGCGATCACCGGTATGGCTAGCAGCGAGACGATGGTCGCGGCGAGAACACGCATCTGGGTCCGCCACGGCCCGATCCGGTCGGCCATGCGCCCGGCCCAGTGATTGCCCATCACCGCGCCACCGCCGAACGCGAACAACGCCACGGGCACGAGGCTCGCATCGATACCCATCTGGCCGGTCGTTACCGGCACCGAGTAGATGAGGAAGATGAACATCCCCATGACGGCGAGCACGGAGCTCACGAGGATGGCCCCGACCCCGGGCTCTCGCAATACGGACAGCCGCTCCCTGAGGGTACGGGTGTCGCCCTCGATGGTGCGCGGCAGGCGCCGCCACATGGTTGCCGCCGCCGAGAGCGCCAGCACCCCCAGCACGAAATAGGTCACGCGCCAGCTTGTGAGGTTGCCCAGCAGCGCGCCGAGCGGCGCGCCTATGGCCACCGCCAGCGATCCCCCAGTCACCACGGTCGAGACTGCCCTGCCCGCCTCACCCGGCTTCGCCAGCGCCACTGCGGTTGCCTGTGCCGTTGCTGTGAAGAGTCCGGCGCCGACCGCAAGCAGCGTGCGCGCCGCAAAGATCAGCGGGAAGCCCGGCGACAATGCCACGAGAATTGCGGCGAGCCCGAACAGCGCTTCGGCGCCGACCACGATGCGTCGGCGATGGTGCCTGCCAAACACCGTCGACAGCACCGGCGTCGCAAAGCCATAGGCCAGGGAGTAGCCGAGCACCAGCAACCCGGCCTCGCCGACCTTCACGCCCGTTTCCGCCGAGATCGCAGGCAGGAAGCCGACAATCACCGACGATTCGACGCTGCCCGCGAATGCGCCAAGCGCCAGCCACACGAGCCGCGAATCCATTGCCGTCTCCCCATCGCGCCGCCATAACAGGCTCCGCTCGGGGGCCGGTCAACCGCGCCCTTCGTTCGATCGCAGGATTTGGTATGCCCCAGGCCAGCTTTCGCCCCGCACGAGCCGAGGATCTCGGCTTCATCGTGCGGCTCATCCATATCGACACGGTGGCCAAGAGCCACGAGGGCTTCAAGCTGAAGCTGTAGCGCGATCCGACCTCGTCCTTCGACAGGCTCAGGATGACGTCGTCATTAGTTCCAAGCTCTGTAGGACCTCATGCTGAGCCTGTCGAAGCACGAGGTCCAAAACGCGACGTTCGACTATCTACACCCGCTCCACCGCCCCGAGGCGCACCAGCACCTCGCCGGGTATGCCGTAAAACTTGATCACTTCGCGATGGTCGCGCATGCCGCAGCTTTCGCGCGTGACGAAATAGCCCCACACTGCCTTGGCGGCCGCGCGCAGCAGCGCGACGCGCTCCTCCGGGGCGCCACCCGAGGCGTCAAACGCCCTCAGGGCCTCCATGGCCTTTTCCACCGCCCGGCCCTGCTGGCCGAGCGAGGTCGCCTTCTCGCCAACTATCTCCGTCTCGATGGCCGTAAAGCCCGCCTTGAGCGCCATCTTCAAGGCAATCACGTCTTCGGCACTCATCGGCATCGGGCACGTCCTCGTCCAGCCCGGAAAACCTATTCAGCGGCATTGCGGTGATCAACCCGGCGGCGATCACAATGGCGGGCGGCGGCTCGGGCCACCCTGCTTCCCAACCGTCCGTCGCTCGCCTAGAAGCATCGGATGGCTCTCACGAAACTCTCCCGCCCCACCGCAACGCTGATCGGCTTTACGGCCGTGCTGCTCTGGTCGCTCCTGGCGGTCTTCACCGCAGCCAGCGGGACCATGCCGGCCCTGCAGTTGATGGCGATCAGCTTCGGCATCGGCGGACTCTTCCTGCTGATGCTGCGCCCGGGCTCGATCCGAGCCATGCGCCAGCCCTGGCAGGTGTGGCTCCTCGGGGTCGGCGGTCTCTTCGGCTACCATTTCTGCTATTTTCTCGCGCTGCGGAACGCGCCGCCGGTCGAGGCCGGGCTCATCAACTATCTGTGGCCGCTGCTGATCGTCCTGTTCTCGGCGCTGCTGCCGGGCGAGAGACTCAAGGCCATCCACATCATCGGCGCCATCATCGCCTTTTCCGGCGCAATTCTCGTGGTCACACGGGGGCAAGGCTTCGGCTTCGATGCGCGCTATGGTCTCGGCTATCTCGCGGCACTGGTGGCCGCCGTGGCATGGGGCCTGTATTCGGTGTTGTCCCGGCGCTTTGCCGCCGTGTCCTCCGATGCCATCACCGGGTTCTGCCTCGGCACGGCGCTTCTTGCGGGACTTTGCCATTTCGCGCTCGAGCCCACCGTCTGGCCGGACAATCCGTGGCAATGGGCAGCGACCATCGGGCTCGGACTCGGCCCGGTCGGACTCGCCTTCTTCGTGTGGGACATCGGGGTCAAGCAGGGCGATATCCAGGTTCTGGGCGCCGCGTCCTACTCGGCGCCACTGCTCTCCACGCTGCTGCTCTGCCTCGCGGGATACGCGACCTTCACGCCGGTGCTGGGGATTGCCTGCCTGCTGATCACGGCGGGCGCCGTCGTTGCCGCATCCGACCTGCTGTTCCGTCGGGGCAAACCGGCCTGAGGCTGGCTCCGGAAACAATTGTGCCGTGGGCGGGTTGGGGCGCCCACGGCACGGATCAGCCGGACTTCGATCAGGTCCGGTTGCGGCGGCGAACCTGTCGATAGGCAGATCGCCCGACCAATCTGCAGACGCTCATCACGTCCACGGATGCAAATCTACCGCACACGGAAGATTACTTCGTGAAATGGACTTACTAAATTGCCGTGCAATCGGTAGCACTTCGGTCACCAATTGCTGCCGGGGCCCCGTCCGCGCCGACATGGACTTTTTCGGCTTTTCCGGCTATGCATCCGTCCATGTCGCAGAACCAAGTTCCCCGCCTTGCCGACACGGTGACGCCTCCCAAGACGCGGACCCGATCCGCAACCAAGACGGCGCGTCCGTCGCTGCACAAGGTGCTTTTGCTCAACGATGATTTCACCCCGCGCGAGTTTGTGGTGCGGGTGCTGAAGGCAGAGTTCCGCTGTACCGGCGACCAGGCGCAGCGCATCATGATCACGGCGCACACCAAGGGGTCATGCGTCGTCGCGGTCTTCACCAAGGAGATCGCGGAGGAGAAAGCCACTCGCGCCACCGAGATGGCGCGGAACGAAGGCTTTCCCCTGCTGTTTGCTACCGAGCCCGAAGAATAGCCTTCCGATCGTGCGGTTGAGCGCCTTCAGGAAAAGCTGCATGACTTTTCCGGCTCGAAAGCGTGACCAAGCAAAGACTTAGATCAATTCGACGCCTTAGCTGAAACGTGAAATGATCTAGAGGGTCTTGGCCAGTTCCTCCAGCTGCTCGGCGACCATGCCCCAGCCGTCGTGGAAGCCCATCTTGACGTGCTGTTCGACGGCTTCCCTTGTCCAGTGGTCAGCTCGCGCAATGTAGCGGGTCTTGCCGCCGGCTTCATCCTCCAGCGTCATCGTCGCCGTCATGAACGCGTTGTCCGACACCTTCCAGTCGCCCAGATAGGCGTCGGTGAAGACCAGCTTATGGCCGGGCACGACCTCGAGATACTGGCCGGGATTGGGGTACTCGTTGCCGTCCGGGTCTGCCATCACCACCAGGGAGGCGCCGCCAACCCTGAGGTCATGCTCCACCCTGGTGATGCTCCAGGGCTTCGGAACGAACCATCGCTTCATGAGCTCCGGCTCGGCCCAGCAGCGCCAAACGGCCTCCCGGGGCGCGTCGATGATGCGGGCGATCAGCAATTGCCGGTCGTGGTCCGGCGCGATGTCTAGCTTGATCGTCATGGGTATCTCCTCGTCATGATCCAGCAGGTTCGTCCACTCGACGATCCGGCAACCGCGGTTTCGACACGGCAATCGAGAAAAAGAAGACGGCCCGGATCTCTCCGGGCCGCGTACTGCGTTGGCAAGGACTGGGGGATCAGTTCGCCCAGGTCGTGTAGCCGATCTTCATCGTTCCGTTGGCCATGAAGCCGTTGACCCTGAACTCGGACGTGCGCCCCTCATTGGTCTTCACGCAGATATAGCTGCCGATCGGAGCCGCGACGAGCGGGATGGGGTCGCTGGTGTAGCTCACGCCCTGGCAACCGGCATAGCCGTGCTGGGTATAGGGGCCGAGGGCAATCTGCGCGCCGTTGACGGGTTCCATGTATTTTTCGTCCTCGGTGACCGCATGGTACCACAGGTCGTTGTCGCTGCCGGATTCCTGGCTGCCATCGTCGAGGTCGATCAACCAGGTCTGCTTCCAGTTGATGCCGCCCGTCGAGTACGTCTCGGGGATCAGCAGCTCGGGCAGGCTCTCAAGCAGACCGGGATTGATCGGCGTCAGGATGACCGGCGGGGTGATGATCTCGTCACCCGAGAACACCTTGATCGAGTTCGCCTTGTTGTCGATCTGGCTCGGCAGGTCGTCGGTATCGACCGTCACGGTCTTGCAGTAGCCGCCCAGGTTGTTGTCGACGCACAGCTTGGCTTTCAGCCCGCCGGAGACTTCCACCGACGTGATCTTGTCGCGGAAGGTGGCGTTCAGGCTGTTCCTGGTGCCGGGCGCCATGCAGAAGCTGGCACCGGCAAAGCCCGCATTATTGTAGAAGCAGACCTGCGGACCTTCCGCCTCTTCTTCCTCTTCCTCGGCGGGAGGAGCGGGCGGCGGCGGCAACGGTGCTCCACCGCAATTGATCGCCAGCGACGGCCCACCGGCGCCGATGGTGAAGCCGAAAGCACAGTCGGGGTTGGAGCCGCCGCCGTCGCTTTCCACGGCCTCTTCGTCGTCGGTCGGCTCGAGATAGGTGGCGCTCACCCAGCCATCCGGCCCGACATGCTCGACATAGCACCAGCCCGACGGCGCACATTCGGTGATATCGACGACTTCGCCGGCGGTCAGCTGGTCGACGATGGAGAATCCGGTGCCCGGACCCGAGCGGACATTGACCGCCGACGAAGCCTGTCCCTCGATTGCGAACGCGGATGTCGATGCAAGAAGCGAGGCGGCCCCCAGAGCCACGATCGCGAACGTCTTGAACTTCAGCATTTCCCTCAACCCCCTTCAGGGCAGGCGCCCCTGCGCCTTTCGAGAGAGGAGAAGATCACGTCCGGGCTGAACCGTCGCTGAATAAGGCGGTTAGGTTGCATTTTGGTGGCATTTTCCGGGCAGAAGAAGCCTGCCGTCAGAAAATGACGGCAAGTCCAAGCAGCGCCAGCAGCAGGAGGATCGCGATACCCGCCAGCATGACCACGAAGATGATCTTGGCGAGTGCCGAGGCTCCCGCGGCGACACCGGTGAAACCAAGGGCGCCCGAAACGAGCGCGATGACGACGAGCAGGATCAGAAGTTGCAGCATGGGTAATGCTCCGTTGGCTGCAAGGCAAATGCTGCGGCCAAGGCTCTGGTTCCCCTCTCGGCGCGGTGATCATCACAAACACAGTTCTGCCAACAAGCTTGGGCACCCCTCGGAGCAACCTTTCATCCGAACCCGGCATTCATGCGGGGTGTCGCAGGAGATATAGATGTCGCTGAAGTTCCGCCCGCTCGCCCTTGGCCTGATCATCGCCGTCTCGTCGGCATTCGCAGGGGCGGCGCCGGCCTTTGCCGGTGCGAAGGAAGTTGCGCTCCTCTCGTCCTATGCCGGAAGCTGGCGCGGCAAGGGCTCGATCACGGGCGACAATCCGGGCACGGTCGTCTGCCGCATGAATCTCAAGTCGGGAACAGCCGGCAAGCTCAGCTACAATGGCCGCTGTTCCTTCGGCCAGGGCGCCGCGAGCTTCACCGGCACGATGCTCTACAACGAGACGACCAATCGCTACGAAGCCGTGACAAGCGCTCGTGGCGAGAGCGCCACCGCGATCGGCAAGCCGAGCGGTAATGGCGTCACCTTCACCACATCCACGTCCGACGACCAGGTTGGCAAGGTCACCTCGACCATCGCGCTCAAGGGCGACAAGATCACGCTCAGCTTCCAGCTCACGGACCCGAATGGCAGCAAGTCCGCTTCCTCGATCGAGTTCGCGCGGACATAGGAATGGCGCGCATGGGCAGACTGGCCGCGACCTCGCTGCCCTTCCCGCCTTGCCCCGGGCTGCGGTAAGGGATGCGCCGCAGCCAGGAGATCATCATGCAGCGCATCCATTTCATGCTCGCCGGGCTGTTCGGCGCCGTAGGCGTCGGCGCGGCAGCCGCAGCCTCGCATGGCGGCTATGCCGACCTCACCATCGGGGCGAATTTCCTCCTCATCCACGCCCCTGCCCTGATCGCGCTTACGCTGATGCCCAGCGGGCGGCTCGCTGCGCTGAACCTGGTGCTTCTGGGCCTTGGCGTGGCGCTCTTCGCCGGCGATCTCGCCGCGCGCGACCTGCTTGGCCATGCGCTTTTCCCCTTGGCGGCGCCAATCGGCGGCATGGGCATGATTCTCGGCTGGGCGCTCGTCGCCCTGCGCGGGGCAGCCATGCACAAAAGACTTTAGCGGGCTCTTGAACTCGGCCATTCACCGCTCTATCTCCCCCGAGCGGACCGGGCCCCTCTGACGATGATCCCATCGTGATGTCGGACCGTATCGGAACAAACGATGCCCGGCCCGACGCCTTGCTCCTCGCCGCGCATCCTTTGCTCCGAACCAATCTGTTGAGGAGACAAATGGACATCCTGGTCACAACACTTTTTCTCGGCAAGCCATTGTGGCTTTGGCTGAGCTTTCTCGGCCTCGTGATAGTGCTGCTCGTATTCGATCTGGGCGTGCTGCATCGCGGTGACAAGGAAATCGGCGTCAAGGAAAGCCTGCTGCTTTCCGGCTTTTACATCGCGCTCGGTGTCGCTTTCGGCGGCTTCGTCTGGCTCAACCTGGGGGCACAGTCGGGCGTCGAATACCTGACCGGCTTCGTGGTCGAGAAAAGCCTCGCCATCGACAACATATTCGTCATAGCCACCATATTCGGTGCGCTGTCAGTGCCGCGCGCCTATCAGCATCGCGTGCTGTTCTGGGGCATCCTGGGCGTCATCGTCCTGCGCGCCATCATGATCGGCTTCGGCGCGACGCTGGTCGCGGAGTACGAGTGGCTGCTCTATGTGTTTGCAGCGTTCCTGCTGTTCACCGGTGCCAAGATGCTGTTCACCGGCGACCACGAGCCGGATATCGAGAAGAACAAGCTGCTGATCTTCATGCGGAAGCGCTTCCGCGTCACGCCGCAGCTTGAGGGTCACAAGTTCTTCGTGCGCAAGCCGCATCCGGTGTCGGGCAAACTGGTGCTGTGGATCACGCCGCTCTTCGTGGCGCTGGTCATGGTCGAGGTGGCGGACGTGATCTTCGCGGTCGACTCGGTGCCGGCGATCTTCGCCATCACCACCGACCCGTATGTGGTGTACACTTCGAACATCTTCGCCATTCTCGGCCTTCGTGCGCTCTACTTCGCGCTCGCTGCCGTGCTGCATCGATTCGCCTATCTCAAGCAGGCGCTGGCCGTGCTGCTCATCTTCATCGGCAGCAAGGTCTTCATTGCGGGCCTTCTCGGCTGGCAGAAGTTCCCGGCAGAGTGGTCGCTGGGCATTACCTTCACCATTCTCGCTGCGGGCATCGCCTACTCGCTGTGGCGTTCCGGCAAGGACGAAAAGCCCGCGCTGCCCCCCTCTGCCAGCTAAGCTGGGGCGGACTGCAGGGACGATTAGGAGGGGCGGCCGCAAGCCGCCCCTTTTTGCTGCCGATTGTGCATGCGTGCAATCTTCCCGCGCGGGCTTCCCTTTGTCCCAGCCTTCGGCTAGAGGACCCGCCTAGCCCACACGCCGCCGCAAGAGCCCGCGCCAGTCGCGTCTTTTCGCGCGCCCCGACGAGAGAGCCAGACCATGCCGAAACGCACCGACATCAAATCGATCCTCATCATCGGTGCGGGTCCCATCATCATCGGACAGGCCTGCGAGTTCGACTATTCCGGCACCCAGGCCTGCAAGGCGCTGAAGGACGAGGGCTACCGCATCATCCTCGTCAACTCCAATCCGGCGACGATCATGACGGACCCGGACCTGGCGCACGCCACCTATATCGAGCCGATCACGCCCGAGATCGTGGCGAAGATCATCGAGAAGGAACGCCCGGATGCGCTGCTGCCCACCATGGGCGGCCAGACCGCGCTCAACTGTGCGCTGTCACTCAGGAAGATGGGCGTGCTCGACAAGTACAATGTCGAAATGATCGGCGCCGATGCCGAGGCCATCGACAAGGCCGAGGACCGCGAGTTGTTCCGCGACGCCATGAAGAAGATCGGCCTCGACACGCCGCGCTCGATGCTGGCCCACAACACCATCGAGGCGCTGCAGGCGCTCGAAGTGATCGGGCTGCCCTGCATCATCCGTCCGTCCTTCACGCTGGGCGGCACGGGCGGCGGCATCGCCTACAACAAAGAAGAATACCTCACCATCGTCGAGAGCGGCATCGATGCCTCGCCCACCGACGAGGTGCTGATCGAGGAGAGCGTACTCGGCTGGAAAGAGTACGAGATGGAAGTCGTTCGTGACAGGAACGACAACTGCATCATCGTGTGCTCCATCGAAAACCTCGATCCGATGGGCGTCCATACCGGCGACTCGATCACCGTCGCGCCGGCCTTGACGCTCACCGACAAGGAATACCAGATCATGCGCGATGCCTCGATCGCGGTGCTCCGCGAGATCGGCGTCGAGACCGGCGGCTCGAACGTGCAGTTCGCCATCAACCCGGCCGATGGCCGGATGATCGTCATCGAAATGAACCCGCGCGTCTCGCGCTCCTCGGCGCTGGCGTCGAAGGCGACGGGCTTCCCGATCGCCAAGGTCGCCGCCCGCCTTGCCGTCGGCTACACGCTCGACGAACTCGAAAACGACATCACCGGCGGCGCCACCCCTGCCTCGTTCGAGCCGACCATCGACTATGTGGTCACCAAGATCCCGCGCTTCGCCTTCGAGAAGTTCCCGGGCGCCGACAACCGCCTCACCACCTCGATGAAGTCGGTGGGCGAGGCCATGGCCATCGGCCGCACCTTCCAGGAATCGCTGCAGAAGGCGCTCCGCTCCCTCGAGACCGGCCTCACCGGCCTCAACGAAATCGGTATTCCGGGCTATGACGCCAAGGACGCCGAGGACGACCGCGAGAACGCCGTGTTCGCCGCCATCTCGACCCCGACGCCGCAGCGCCTGCTGCATGTCGCGGAGGCCATGCGGCTCGGCTTCAGCCTCGAAGACATCCACGATGCCTCGAAGATCGATCCGTGGTTCCTCGAGCAGATCAAGGGCATCGTCGATACCGAGGCCAAGGTGCGCGAGTTCGGCCTGCCGCAGGATGCGGCGGCGCTGCGCAGCCTCAAGTCCATGGGCTTTTCCGACCGTCGCCTCGCCGACCTTTCCGGCAAGCAGCCCAAGGACATCCGCGCCCTGCGCAAGTCGCTCGGCGTGCGCCCGGTCTACAAGCGCATCGACACATCGGCGGCAGAGTTCGCCTCGCCCACCGCCTATATGTACTCCACCTACGAGGCGCCCTTCGCCGGTGCGCCCGAAGACGAGGCGCGCCCGTCGGACCGCAAGAAGGTGGTCATCCTCGGCGGCGGTCCCAACCGCATCGGTCAGGGCATCGAGTTCGACTATTGCTGCTGCCATGCGGCTTTCGCGCTCGCCGACGCGGGCTACGAAACCATCATGGTCAACTGCAATCCCGAGACGGTCTCGACCGACTATGACACGTCGGACCGGCTTTACTTCGAACCGCTGACCGAGGAAGACGTCATCGAGATCCTCGAGACGGAGAAGTCGAACGGCACGCTGCACGGCGTCATCGTGCAGTTTGGCGGCCAGACGCCGCTCAACCTCGCCGAGGCCGTGGAAAGGGCAGGCGTGCCGATTCTCGGCACCCAGCCGTCCTCGATCGACCTCGCCGAAGACCGCGACCTGTTCTCCAAGCTGATCTCGCGGCTCGAACTCACCCAGCCCAAGAACGGCATCGCCTATTCGCTCGAACAGGCGCGCATCGTCGCCGAGCGGCTCGGCTATCCGCTCGTCATCCGTCCGTCCTATGTGCTGGGCGGCCGCGCCATGGCCATCGTCCACTCGCCCAACGAGTTCGAGCGCTATATCCAGGATACGCTGACCGGCCTCGTGC
>CAYPYV010000022.1:0-26362 GCA_964414845.1 uncultured Devosia sp.
CGGCCTTCCTCTCCATGCTGCTCGGGCTCGACCGGCTGTTCCGCGCCGACGACGAAGATGGCTCGCTCCTGCTCTATTCGACCTCGCCGCTGCCGCTGGAGGCGATCGTTGCCGCAAAATTGATCGCGCATTGGCTGGTCACGGCGCTGCCACTCTTGCTCGCCACACCGATCCTTGCCCTGCTGCTCTCCATGACGATGGAGCAATGGATGAAGACTGCGCTGGCCCTTGTCTGCGGAACACCCGCGCTCACCGGCTTCGGGGCCATTGGCGCTGCGGTTACCGTGGGTTTGCGGCGTGGCGGACTGATCGCGCCAGTCCTGATCCTGCCGCTTGCCATCCCGGTAATGATCTTCGGGGTGGGCTCGGCCGATCCGCTGGCGGGCGGCGGAGCGACACTGTTCCTCATTGCCCTGAGCCTTGTTGTCGCGGCCTTTGCGCCATTCGCCGCAGCGCTTGCCTTGCGTTCGGCCTCGGAATAGAGCGGGATCGATTGAGGTTTCTCCCATGAGCGTCACCCCAGACTCGAAGTCGGCAGCAAAGCCCCTGAAACAGCCGAACTGGTTCAGCCGCCTCGCGCATCCGGGGCAGTTCCTCGCCTGGTCGCGCTATCTCGTGTTGCCGCTTGCGATACTATCCGTGCTGCTTTTTGCGGTGGGGCTCTGGTTCAGTTTCTTCAACTCGCCCGATGACTACCAGATGGGCGACATGGTGCGCGTGATGTATGTCCACGTGCCCAATGCCTGGCTCAGCCAGTTCGTTTATGCGGTGATGGCCGTGTCTGCGCTCGGCACGCTGGTCTGGCGGCATCCGCTGGCGGATGTGGCCAACAAGGCCGCCGCGCCGCTCGGGGCCGTGTTCACCGCGCTGGCTCTCTATACCGGCGCGCTCTGGGGCCGCCCCACTTGGGGCACCTACTGGGAGTGGGATGGCCGGATGACCTCCACCCTCGTGCTGCTGCTCATCTATCTCGGCATCATCGCGCTTTGGCGCGCCTTCGACGATCAGCTGAAGGCCGGACGGATCATCGCAATTGTCACCCTGGTCGGCGCGCTCAATATTCCGGTCATCAAGTTTTCGGTGGACTGGTGGAACACGCTGCACCAGCCGGCAAGCGTCTTCACCGCCAGCGGACCAAGAATGCCGATGTCCCTGCTTACCCCGCTCATCATCATGACGCTGGCCTTCACCGCGCTGTTCGGGCTCCTTCAGATCATCCGCATGCGGACCGAAATCCTGCGCCGTCGCGCGGATAGCCTCAGCCGGCAGGCGGCTCTCCAGGGAGGCGGCGCATGATCGGTGACGGTGCGCATTTCGAGTTCATCGCCTGGGCCTATGCAGGCGTCGCGGTGCTGACCATCGGGCTCGTCGCCTATGTCGCCTGGGACCTCGCCCGGGTGAAGGCACGCCTCGCCGCGCTCGACAAGGCCGGTATCCGCCGCCGCTCCGAAAGGGACGCGCAGTGAACGGCAGCAAGCTTTTCCGCGCCTTCCTGGTTCTGCTGCCATTGCTGCTCTTTGCGGGCCTGGTGGCTGTGTTCGCGCTCAACATCAACCGCGATCCGAGCCTTGTGCGTTCGGTGCTGATCAACAAGCCTGCTCCGCAATTCACGCTCAAGGCCGTCGAGGGGACCGGGCGCGAAGGCTTCGATACCGCCTCGCTGCTCGGCCAGGTGACGGTGGTCAACGTGTTCGCAAGCTGGTGCCTGCCTTGCCGGGACGAGCATCCCTTTCTCACGGCGCTCAAGGCCGAGAGCGGGGTACGCCTCTATGGCATCAACCAGCGCGACCAGGCCGACAACGCGGTGAAGTTCCTTACCGAACTCGGCAATCCGTACGACCGGATCGGGGCAGATGCCGATAACCGCGTCTCCATAGACTGGGGCGTCTATGGCGTGCCCGAGACCTTCGTCGTCAATGCCAAGGGCATCATCACCTACAAGCATGTCGGCCCGATAACCGCCGAGTCCCTGGAAAAGGACGTACTCCCTGCCATCGAGAAGGCCAAGGCAGACGCCGGCTGACGCGCGCGGCAGCGGTCGACAAGGAGTTGGACCCGGCCCGCCGGCCCGACAAGAAAGCGGGGCACCAGCAGCAAATGCACAGGTACGGACAGTGCTCCCAATGCCTCCCCGTGTTGCGCAATTTCATTCTCCAATGCGCAGATAGGCGCAACGCCGTGCTGAATTGGTCGCGAGATCTTGCCTCAATGGCCGGATCCTGTGGCGGGACGCCGGAATAAAGCTGCGCCGAACCACCAGACCGGCACGAAACTTTTCTCCGCAGCCGAATTATGGCGGGATTCCGCTTCCTTGAGAAACCCGACTGTTCCTGTAGGGTATTGGCAGTTTCAAGAACCGAGGCACCGGAGGGTGCCTTCAGGAGGACCAGATGGAGCGGACGGCCCATTTCATCGCAAGGACACTTGCCGTAACCGGCCTCGTGGCGGCCATCGGACTTGTCAGCGCAGTCACCGTGAAGGCGAACGATCAGAAGCTGCTGAACGTCTCCTACGACCCCACCCGTGAACTCTACCAGGAGTATAACGAGGCTTTCGCCAAATTCTGGAAGGACAAGACGGGCAACAATGTGATCATCGAGCAGAGCCATGGCGGCTCGGGCAAGCAGGCGCAGGCCGTGATCGACGGCCTCTCGGCCGATGTCGTGACACTGGCGCTCGAAGGTGACATCAACGCCATCGTCACGAAGTCGGGCCTGATCGACGAGAACTGGCGCGCCGAGTTGCCGCATAATTCGACGCCCTATACCTCGACCATCGTGTTCCTGGTGCGCAAGGGCAACCCCAAGGGCATCGCGGACTGGGGCGACCTGATCAAGGACGGCGTCGAGGTGATCACCCCCAACCCGAAGACCTCGGGCGGCGCGCGCTGGAACTATCTTGCGGCCTGGGCCTGGGCGCACAAGCAGTATGGCGGTGACCAGGCCAAGATCGAAGAGTACATCAAGAGTCTCTACGTCCATGTGCCGGTTCTCGATACCGGTGCGCGTGGCTCGACCGTGACCTTCGCCCAGAAGGAGATCGGCGACGTGCTGCTCGCCTGGGAGAACGAAGCTTTCCTGGTGCTCGAGGAATTCGGCGCCGAGAACTTCGAGATCGTGACCCCGCCCTCCTCGATCCTCGCCGAACCCCCGGTCGCCATCGTCGACAAGAATGTCGAGGCCCACGGCACCGTCGAGCTCGCCAAGGCCTATCTCGAATATCTCTACTCAGCAGAAGGCCAGACCATCGCCGCCAAGAACCACTACCGGCCAAGCGAGCCGTCGCTGGTGGCGGACCAGGCGCTGGTCACCGCGTTCCCCAAGATCGAGCTTGTCAGCATCGACGATCCGATCTTTGGTGGCTGGAAGGACGTGCAGGCCAAGCATTTCGGCGACGGTGGAATCTTTGACCAGCTCTATGCCCCCCAATAAGAGCGGCCCGGCGGCCTCCTTCCCGGCCGGTGCCCAGCGCCACCCCGCGAAAGCGGGGTGGTCGTTTGTGCGTCCCAGCGTCATTCCCGGCTTCGGGCTGACTTTCGGCTATACCCTCACCTGGCTGAGCCTGATCGTGCTCATCCCGATCATCGGGCTGTTCCTGAAGGCGGCGCAGGTGCCGCTCGACGAGATGGTGAAGATCGCCACAGCCTCGCGCACCTGGCGCGCCCTGGAAGTGAGCTTCGGCTCGTCGCTCATTGCGGCGCTGGTGAACGTGGTGTTCGGCGTGCTGATCGCCTGGGTACTGGTGCGCTACAAGTTTCCCGGAAAGCGGCTGCTTGACGCCATTGTCGACCTGCCCTTCGCCCTCCCGACGGCGGTGGCCGGCATTGCGCTCTCGGCGCTCTATGCCAAGAAGGGCTGGGTCGGTTCGCTCTTTGCCCCGGGCGGTCCGCTGAACGAGTGGATTACAGCGCAGACCTGGCTGCCCTTCGGGCTCAGCAGCTTCCAGTTCGACTGGAAGATTGCCTATACACCATCGGGCATCGTGATCGCGCTGATCTTCATCGGCCTGCCCTTCGTGGTGCGGACCGTGCAGCCGGTGCTCGAGGAATTCGAAGCCGAACTGGAGGAGGCGGCGGCGACGCTGGGCGCCAACCGCCTGCAGACCATCACACGGGTGATCCTGCCGCGACTGACCCCGGCGATCATGACCGGCTTCGCGCTCGCCTTTGCCCGCGCAGTGGGCGAATACGGGTCGGTGATCTTTATCGCCGGCAATATCCCCGGCGTCTCGGAGATTGCGCCGCTCTTGATCGTCATCAAGCTCGAGGAATTCGACCAGGCTGGAGCCGCGGTGATCGCCGGCATCATGCTGCTGATCGCCTTCTTCATGCTCCTGGTGATCAACCTGATCCAGGCCTGGGCACGCAGGAGGTTTGGCGATGTTTGAACGTGAAGGCGCCGTCTATGACAGCCGGAGGCCGATCGCGCCGCACCAGCACCTCAGGCCCACCACCGAGAAGAACTGGGTCAAGGTGCTGCTGATCGGCATTGCGCTGGTCTATATGCTGGCGATTGTGGTGCTGCCCTTGATCCAGGTGTTCTTCGAAGCGTTCCGCAAGGGCTTCGACACCTATCTCGCCAGCTTCGAGGATCGCGGCGCACAGACGGCGATCCAGCTGACACTGACCGTGGCGGCGATTGCCGTGCCGCTGAACCTGGTGTTCGGCGTGGCGGCAAGCTGGGCGGTGGCGAAGTTCGAGTTCTGGGGCAAGAGCTTCCTGATCACGCTGATCGACTTGCCCTTCTCGGTGTCGCCGGTCGTCTCCGGCATGGTCTATGTGCTGCTCTTCGGCGCGCAGAGCGTCCTGGGGCCCTGGCTCAAGGCCAATGATATCGAGATCATCTTCGCCGTGCCGGGCATCGTGCTCGCGACGGTGTTCGTCACCTTCCCCTTCATCGCGCGGGAGCTGATCCCGCTGATGCAGGCGCAGGGCAATACCGACGAGGAAGCGGATCTCGCTCGGCGCCAGCGGCTGGCAAACCTTCTGGCGCGTGACTCTCCCCAACATCAAATGGGGCCTGCTCTATGGCGTGCTGCTCTGCAATGCCCGGGCGATGGGAGAGTTCGGGGCGGTGTCGGTGGTGTCCGGCCATATCCGCGGACAGACGACCACCATGCCGCTCGAGATCGAGATCCTCTATAACGAGTACAATTTCGCCGGTGCCTTCGCGGTTGCCTCGTTGCTGGCGTTTCTGGCGTTGTTGACGCTCGTGTTCAAATCCCTGCTGGAATGGCGCTATGGCGACGAGCTCGCCGGCACGCGCCGCCACTGACCCCAATGTGCTGAGGGCCATCGTTTGGAAATCCGCGTAGAGAACGTCATCAAGGAATTTTCGCGCTATCCGGCGCTCGACAACGTGTCGCTGGGCGTCCGTTCGGGCGAGCTGATCGCGCTACTGGGCCCATCGGGCTCGGGCAAGACCACGCTGCTGAGGCTGATCGCCGGGCTCGAAACGCCGACTGCAGGCCGCATCTTCTTTGGTGAGGAAGATGCGTCGCAAAAGTCGGTGCAGGAGCGCAATGTCGGCTTCGTGTTCCAGGCCTATGCGCTGTTCCGCAACATGAACGTGCTGGAAAACGTCTCGTTCGGGTTGAAGGTCAGGCCGCGTGCCACCCGCCCGCCAAAGGCGGAGATCCGCCGCCGGGCGCTGGAGCTGCTCGATCTTGTGCAGCTGACGGGGCTTGAGAAGCGCTATCCGCAGCAGCTTTCGGGTGGGCAACGTCAGCGCGTGGCGCTGGCCCGAGCCCTGGCCATCGAGCCGCGGGTGCTGCTGCTCGACGAACCCTTCGGCGCGCTCGATGCCCAGGTGCGCAAGGAATTGCGCAAGTGGCTGCGCGAGATACACGACCGCACCGGGCATACGACCATCTTCGTCACGCATGATCAGGAAGAGGCACTGGAACTCGCCGACCGGCTGGTCGTGATGAGCAAGGGCAAGATCGAGCAGGTCGGCACGCCCGACGACGTCTATGACAAGCCCAACTCGCCCTTCGTTTTCGATTTCATCGGAGAATCGAGCGCACTGCCGGTGACCGTGCAGAATGATGAAGTCTGGCTGGGGGACCGGGCGCTTGGGCTCAGGGCGGAAGGCACGCCCCCGGGGAGCCACCGGCTCTATTTCCGTCCCCACGATGTAGATCTTGTCGACGACGGCCCGGCCCTGGTCGGCGTCGTTGCCGGAGCGCGTCGTGTAGCAGGGCTGCGGCGCGTGGAGCTCGAGATCGGCGGCAATGGCGCCCGCGCCGAGATAGACCTGCCGCATGACCACCCGGCCGGCGAGCGCACCCGCATTGCGTTCCGCCCACGGCTGTGGAGCCTGTTCCCGGAGTAAGGGGGACGGTACCGGGATTGACGCCCTCGCCCTTCGACAGGCTCAGGGTGAGGTCGTCATAACCGCGATGCTGGTTGATTTTGCGCTTCGGCAGACGCTGAACTAACCCAAGTCTTTGTTTTGTCGCGTTTTCGAACCGGAAAAGGCTGCAACTTTTCCTGAAAACGCTCCAGGAAGGACCTCATGCTGAGCGTGTCGAAGCACGAGGTCCGCTACAGCCGAACTTAAGCCGCCAAGCTCTCTGCCTGATCGACGCCGAGCATCAGGTTGAGATTCTGCACTGCGGCGCCGGACGCGCCTTTGCCCAGATTGTCGTAGACGGCGACCAGCAGCGCCTGCGCCTTGTCATCATTGCCGAAGACGTGGAGGCGCATGGTATTGGTGCCGTTGTAGAGCTCGGGATTGAGCTCGGCGGAGCGCTCGGTCTCGGCGAGCGGCGCAACGGTGACAAAGCCACCCGCGATGCCGGCAAAATGGTCGGCGATTGCGGCATGCAGTTCGCCAATCTTCGGCACGCGCGGCAGATGGCCAAGCTGCAGCGGTACGGTGGTGATCATGCCCTGCCGGAAATTGCCGACCACGGGATAGAATAGCGGCGTGCCGGCGAGCGTGGCATAGGCCTTGAGCTCGGGCAGGTGCTTGTGTTTGAAGGTGAGGCCGTAGAGCTGGTACTCGTTGGCATCCTCGCCCTTGGCCACATAATCCTCGATCATGGTGCGGCCACCGCCGGAATAGCCGGAAATGCCTGTAACCGTGATGGGGTAATCGGCCGGCAGCAGACCGGCGGCGATGAGCGGGCGCAGCGTTGCGATGGCGCCTTGCGGCCAGCAGCCCGGATTGGCGACCCGCCTGGCATTCGCGATCGTCTCGGCCTGCGACTTATCCATTTCGGCAAAGCCATAGGCCCAGCCGGACGCGACGCGATGCGCCGTAGACGCATCGATGACCCGCGTGGTGTCGTTCTCGATGAGCGACACGCTCTCCTTGGCCGCATCGTCGGGCAGACACAGGATGGCGATATCGGCAAGGTTGAGCAGCCGCTTGCGCTCGCCCAGCTCCTTGCGCTTGTCCTGCGCGATCGAGATGACCTCGAGGTCACGGCGGGCGGCAAGGCGTTCGCGGATTTCCAGTCCGGTGGTACCGGCTTCGCCATCGATGAAGATCTTGGTGACCATCGCTTGCCTCGCTCAATAAGGTTGCGCGCTGATATAGGGATTATGTGACCGGCTCGCAAAAGGTTTCCTCCCGCCGGCGGAAATGGCCGCCCCGATTGTGCCGCGATCGCTGAGATATATGCTTTATCGTAGGGTCCAGGAGGACAAGGCATGTTCGGCAAGCACAACGCGGCACGGCTCAGGGAAACGCTGACCGGGGTCGAGACCATGACCCGCTTCGCGCTCGCCGTTCTGGCGCTCGCTTCGGGCGTCTACACCTATCTGGGCGTGCGCGGCATTCTCGACGGGTCGGCGACCTTCGTGTTCTTTGCCGCCATCACCTATTCAGCGGCAGTTTCGGTGGCGATCTATGCCTTCTGGAGCTTCATGCTGCGCTTCGTGCCGCTCGTAACCGGCGCGCTGCAGCGCGTGGCGCTGTTTCTGACAATGGGCTTTGGCTGCCTGATGATCATGGCGATGTCGAGCTGGCTGAACGCGGCGGCGCTCGCGGGATCGGCCGCACTCGAACAGCATCTTGCCGTGACGGTGGAGGGTTATGTCGGCGATCTCGACAAGGCGCATGGCAATGCCCTCGCGGCGCAATCGCTGCTGCCCGACGTGCAGCGCGCCGCCGACCGCTTCCAGCGGCTGGCGGAAGACGAACGGAGTTCTGGCGCGCTGACCGGCACCACCGGCTCGGGCTCGGTGGTGCAGCTGCTGACCCAGATGGGCGCGCAGATGACCGAACTCGGCAATACCATCACCAAGTCACGCGAGGAGGTGAATGCCCTGTTCGAGCAGGGCTCGCAGCACCTGGGCAGAATGCGCGAGCTGGTCTCCGCCGCGGGTGAGGTCGGCCCTCGCGCAGACGCCTTTGCAGCCGAGGTGATCGAACTTAATGCCGTGATCGCCGCGCTTCAGGAGACGGGCGTTGCCCCCTCGGTGAAACGCGCCGCCGCCGACCTGTCGCTGGGCTTCATCGCGCCGGTGGCGGATGGACAGACGCCGGGCCTTGTCGTGCGGCAGGACCAGGTGATGGACAATGTGCGCGCCTCGGTAGCGTCGCAGTCGGCAGCGCTGACGCAGGCGGCCGACGAAATCCTCGCCGAACCCAAGGTGGAGCCTCGGCGCTTCGTACCGCTCTCTTCCGCCGAGGCAGTACTGCGCTACTGGAGCGACTTCATTCCTTCATGGGCAGGCGCGATCGCGATCGACCTCCTGCCCGTGGTGCTGGTGCTGGTCCTGATGATCGTGAACGACGCGATGCGTGCGGAATCTTCCTCGATGCAGGCGGCCGAATCGATCAGCGCCGCCGAGATGTTGCGCGCATTGGCGCTCTATCGGCAGATGACCGGCGATACCCGACTGGATGCGAAGCTCCTGACCGAGGCGGAACAGGCCATGCCGCCGCCGACGGAAGAAAAGCCAGCACCGCCGGAAGCCAGGCTGGATGTGCCGGCTGAGCCGGCAAAGCCCGCCGAGTCCGATGCGACCGTGACGCCGCTCGATGCAGCTCGGAAGCGCGGTGACGGACCGGCCCGCGCATGACGGCGCGCGCAAGACGACGCGGCCTGCTGGCCTGGTTTGCGGGCCTCGACGATGGGCAATTGATTCGCGCGGCGTTCTTCGGCCTGCTCGCGGCGACTGCAGCGATCCTTTACGTCGATTTCGGCGAACTGAGCGTGTCGGATAGCATGGCCCCCGCAATGGCGCCTGACCTCGAGCCGATATTGCCCCCCTTCGACCCGGACGCCACCACCCCTCCCGCCGGGCCGGTGGTCACGACGGACCCCGCCATACTCCGACAGCAGATGAGCGTGACGCTGGGGCCGGGTGGGACGCTGGAACTCATCGGCACGATCACGCCGGGTACGTTTGAGAAGGTGCAGGCAGAGGTGGCGGCGCGCGGGGAATACGTAAAGAAGGTGCGGCTCGACTCCCCTGGAGGCTCGGTGGAAGATGCCGTGAAGATCGGCGCACTGATCGTGGTGGAAGGCTACGACACCGAAGTGGCCGCGGGCGGTCTCTGCGCCTCGAGCTGCCCGCTGGTGCTGGCGGGTGGCAAGGAAAGAATCGCCTCGCGCGGAGCGGCCATCGGCCTGCACCAGATCTACGCGGTGGGCGCAGACCTTGGCGGCCTGCCGAGTGCCCGCGCGGCAATCGGTGTGGCCATGGCGGACGCACAGCGGACGACTGCCGCGATCACCCGCTATCTGCAATCGACCAATGTTGACCCCTCGATCTGGCTGATTGCCATGGAGACCCCGCCCGACCGGCTGCACTACCTTTCGGAGCGGGAGCTGCAGCTCTATCGGCTCATATCAAAATTCAGCGACTGACGGTCGCAGGTGGCCCCGAAATCTTGCGCAACCGAACATGACTACCGACGTTCTGCGGCATAGGGAGGACGGATCCATGCAAGACAGAATGTTGACGGGGCACCGTGATATCCGACGCTGGGCAGAGGCCCGGCGCGCGCAGCCAGCGCTGGCGCTGGCCCTTGGCCGCAATGGCGAACTGCGCCGGCGGCTGGCCCTCCGTTTCTCGATGCAGGCCCCGAGCCCGACCGACCCGGCAGCCGAGAACGAGGGCATGACCCCCTGCTCCTGGACGGCGTGGCTCGCCGAGCTCGACCGGCAGAACCTGGCGCTGAAGGTCAGGGATGTCGATGCCGACGCGGTCGAGTTCGTGGCGCGCGGCGAGACTCGGCAATAGGCGAAACGTCCCGCCGGTCAGCCCGTGCGGGAGAGACTGGTCGTTGCCAAGGGATGCGACGGCATCTGGTCGAGCGGCAGTTCCGACACCGCTACGAGATCGCGGCCGCCGCGCTTTGCCGCATAGAGTGCTGCATCGGCCCGGCGGCGCAGATCGGCATAGGATTCGCCGGGCAGCAGCTCGGCGACGCCGAAACTTGCGGTACAGAAGCGCCCGGCAGGCAGGCTGTCGATGGCCAGCGCGCCGAACTTGACCCGAACTGCCTCGGCAAAGAGCCGTGCAGCGCCAAGGTTGGTATCGGGCAAGTAGACCGCAAACTCCTCTCCGCCCATCCGCGCGGCGATGCCCTGCGTCGGCGTGGCATCGCTGAGGAGCGCCGCGAAGGCGGTGATGACGCTGTCGCCGACATCGTGGCCAAAGGTATCGTTGATGGTCTTGAACGCATCGAGATCGGCCATGACGAGGCTCGCGGAGCGCTCCAGCGAACGGGCCTGGGTCATCTGCGTCGCAACGCGATCTTCGAAGCCGCGGCGGTTGTAGAGTTGTGACAGCATGTCGGTTTCGGACCGCGTGGTCAGTTCGACCAGCATGTCGCGCAGCAGCATCAGAAGCATGATGAGCCCGACGGCGACCTGCAATACGGCCCCCAGCGACTGCGAATACATCGCATAGACAGTGGCGACATATTCCTGCGCGGTGTCGCCGGTGCCGCCAGTCAACCCGGCGACGAACGGCTTCGAAACGAACTGCGCGGCGCCAATGGTGAAGATGCCCATCAGCGCCCAATCGACCGGATGCCGGCGCTTGGACGCGAATACGGCCCAGGCAGACAGGGCCTGCATCAGGGCATAGGGCGCCTGGTAGGCCATCATGCGTGCCAGCGAATCCCGCTCGAGATCATACCCCGTATAGTTGGCGATCACCGACGCGACGACGAGGGCCACGAGAAAGCGGGCGGGAATCGGTTGCCTATAGCGTTCGGCAATGCCGACAAAGATGCAGATGGTGGCGCCGAGAAAGGCCGTGAACCCACCGACATAGGCAAGTCGCGGCGCATAGGTGGGCAGCACGTTGATGGGGAGCAGGAACTCGAAGATCAGGTAGGCGATGCCGAAGCCATAGGCAAAGCTGAAGCTCGTGGCGATACGGCGCGACTTGGTCGAGAGCGCGACCATGAAGAACGACAGCGCAAACAGCGCCGCGATGAAGATATTGATGGCAAGGATGAAACTTGCACCGCTCATGCGCCGAAACCCTCTCGGGAGACCACACTAAGCGTCGGTCCGCTAAGAGAGGGTTAAACCAAAGCCAAACTCTGGGCCCGCGCAATATTCGCCGAATAAATTCGTCCCCCTGTCTAACGACCCATTGGAACTCACGACAAGTCTCACCACTTTTCAACTGGACGCGCGACGGCCCTTGAGAGGCTGCAACAAGGACAAGGTAACATGCCGAAAGTGCTGACCGAACGTGACGATATCCGTCAATGGGCGATTGCCCGCGCCGGTAACCCGGTAATGGAGGACCGCCCGACCGGGATCGGGGGACCGCCGGTGTTGCGGCTGGTCTTCGACCAGTATGCGCTCAATGCGGGCGAGAACCAGTACGGGGACCGGCCAGGCGGGCTCGACCTGGTCGACTGGAGCGAATGGTTCGAGGAACTCGACAGGCAGAAGCTCGCGCTGCTTGTGGAGGAGGAACGCCCCGGCGTGCTCGACGACTACTACGAGTTCGTACCGCGAGAAAAAGCCTCAGCCTGAGAACTGGCTTCAGGATCCCTCGCGTTCGGCCGCCGCTTCGATGGCTTCCATATCCTCATCGGAGAACCCGAAGTGGTGGCCGATTTCGTGGACGAGCACATGGGTGACGATTTCGCCCAGAGTCTCTCCGGTTTCGCTTTCCGCCCAGTAGTCGAGGATCGGGCGGCGATACAGCCAGATCTGGTTGGGCAATTGCCCGGTAAAGGGGTTGGCCCCGCCCTGCGGCAGGCCCACGCCGCGAAACAGCCCGAGGATGTCGAACTCGCTTTCGAGCTCCATCTCCTTGATGGTTTCCTCATCGGGAAACTCCGAGACGACGCAGGGCACGTCGCCGACCAGCGCCCGGAACTCATCCGGCAGCGCGGCGAAGGCGGCAGCAGCGATCTCCTCGAAATCATCGAGCGAAGGGGCGGCGCTTGTGGTCCAGGGGTTCATGCTTCGCGACCTCGTGGTTCGACAAGCTCACCATGAGGTCGTCGGAGCCAGAGGCCCTCATCCTGAGCTTGTCGAAGGACGAGGGCCGATCTCAGCCGGCAATCGGCAGTCGGGACTAGTCAACCCGGTTGCCGATTGCCTGTTTACGATTGCCCGAAATCAGTTCCACTCGCGAATATCGACGAAGTGGCCGGCGATGGCGGCGGCTGCAGCCATTGCGGGCGACACGAGATGCGTGCGGCCCTTGAAGCCCTGGCGGCCCTCGAAATTGCGGTTCGACGTGGAGGCGCAGCGCTCGCCCGGCTTCAGCTTGTCGGGGTTCATGGCAAGACACATCGAGCAGCCCGGCTCGCGCCACTCGAAGCCAGCATCCTTGAAGATCTTGTCGAGGCCTTCGGCTTCCGCCTGTTCCTTGACGAGGCCTGAGCCCGGCACGACCATGGCGCTGACCGTGGAGGCGACCTTCTTGCCCGCAACGACCTTGGCGGCAGCGCGGAGGTCCTCGATACGGCCGTTGGTGCAGGACCCGACAAACACCTTGTCGATGGCGATGTCGGTGATCTTCGTGCCCGGGGTGAGGCCCATATAGTCGAGCGCGCGCCACTTCGAAGCGCGCTTGGTCTCGTCCTGGATCTCGTCCGGATTCGGAACGGCGCCCTGCACGGAGATCACATCCTCGGGGCTCGAGCCCCAGGAAACGATCGGCGGCAGCTTGGCGGCATCGAGCACCACGACCTTGTCGTAATGCGCATCCGGATCGGATTGCAGCGTCTTCCAGTAGGCGACGGCCATGTCATAGGCTTCGCCCTTAGGCGCGCGCGGACGGCCTTTCACATACTCGAAGGTCTTCTCATCGGGCGCGATCAGGCCGGCGCGTGCGCCGCCCTCGATCGACATGTTGCAGACCGTCATGCGGCCTTCCATCGAGAGCGAACGGATGGCTTCGCCGGCATACTCGATGACATAGCCGGTACCGCCGGCCGTGCCGATCTCGCCGATGATGGCGAGGATGATGTCCTTGGCGGTGACGCCGGGCGGCAGCTGGCCGTCGACGCGCACCAGCATGTTCTTCGCCTTTTTCTGGATCAGCGTCTGGGTGGCGAGCACATGCTCGACCTCGGACGTGCCGATGCCATGGGCGAGCGCCCCGAAGGCGCCATGGGTGGAGGTGTGGCTGTCGCCGCAGACGATGGTCATGCCCGGGAGCGTGAAGCCCTGCTCCGGCCCGACAATGTGGACGATGCCCTGGCGCTTATCGAAGGGGTCGTAATATTCAATGCCGAAGTCGCGGGTGTTTTCCGCCAGCGTCTCGATCTGGATCGCGCTTTCCGGATCCGGATTGGGCAGCGAGCGGTCGGTCGTGGGGACGTTGTGGTCGACAACGGCCAGGGTCCGCTCGGGATGGCGCACCTTGCGCTTGTTGAGGCGCAGCCCTTCGAAAGCCTGCGGGCTCGTCACTTCATGGACAAGGTGGCGATCGATGTAAATGAGGCTGGTGCCATCCTCATTGTTGGTAACCAGGTGATCGTCCCAGATCTTGTCGTAAAGCGTCCTGCCGGCCATTTGCCCTAATCCACGCGGGTTGTGAGGAACAACGGGGCTAATAAGCCGCGCGCGCCTCCAAGGTCAAGGTTTTGCCCGGAGATGGGGAGCCTTGCCGGCGATCACAATGGCGCGGGCGCAGCGGCTGGACGATCAGACAGGTGCCGTATCCGGAACACGCCGAACAAAGACGGGTCAATGCCGATGGCCCGTCGGCATTTGAGCGTCAGCGCCACCTGAGCAATGGCGCGGGCGAGCCCGTTGACCGCCGCGGCCGCGACGATGCCACCCGAGGGGATGACGGCGACTTCGACCACGAGGCCGATGATGACGATGAGCCCGAACAAACGGACATAGTCGCGCTCGTGCCCGGTCATCATCATCACGATCCGGGCGGGGCCTGTCGCCGCCTCGACCACGAGCCCGAAGGCAAGCAGAACAAGGATCAGCGGACCCGCCGCGTCGTTCTGACCGAAGAGCGAGAGGATGGCCCCGCCAAAGAGCACGAAGCCGATGAAGACGGCGAGCGAGAACAGGAAACCGGCCCACGCACACAGCGCGGTGATGGCCTGCGCCTTCTTCATTTCTCCGGCATGGTAGTGCCTGGCCAGCATGGGCGCCACGACGAGCGTGATGGCAAAGGTGAAGAGCGTCAGGAGCCCGGCCGTGCGGAAGGCGTTGAAATAGACGCCCGCGGCAATGGGCGCGACCATGAGCCCGATGAAGATGGTGTCGAGATTGAGCGCGGCCGAATCCACCACCGTGCCCATGAGGAACCAGCGGGACGGCTTGCCATGGCGCTGCCAATAGGGCCGGAGTGCCTTGAAATCTGGCGCGAGACGATAGCGCCGCCTGATGGCGACCCCGACCTGGAGCGTCAGAGCGGCGGCAAGCAGAAGCGCCGTGACGAGCAGCGCATCGGCGCCCGAGAGCGATAGCCCGGCCATGGCGAGCAGCACCACGACCAGCGGCGTCGCCAGCCGCCAGCCGATATCGCGCGGAGCGAGGGCCGTAAGCACCGACCCTTGGGCGCGCAGTGCGGAGCTCCAGTATTCGCTGAGCGCCATCGGGATGATCAGCACGGCAGCAGCGACGATATGCAGAACCGGTTGTGGCGCAGTGAGCCCGACGATTGCCGCGCTTGACGCGACGATGCCTGCGAGCGCCAGGCTTGCGAGCACCACCAGCGCCCCGCCCCCTCCCAGCGCCTCGCGCGCGAGATCGGCGCGACCGGCGCCCTCATGCTCGGGCCAGAAGCGGAGTATGGCGGTCTGCTGCCCGAGGCAGGCGCCGATCGACAGCACCGTTGCCAGACTCAGGCCAAAGGCGAAGTAGCCATAGGCCTCGGCGCCCATGGTCCGGCTGAGGATGACATAGGTGATATAGGTAAGTCCCGCCGTGCCGACCTTTATGCCGAGCGACAGCGCCGAGCGCGACAGGCCGGTGCGGACGAGCGCACGAAGGCTGGACTGGCTCGAACTCATGCGGAACTCCTTTGCAACGCAACATGACAGATGAGCGCTGACAAGGTCTTACCACTCGACAAGCAGGTGCCGCCGAAGCAGAATCGAAGCTGAAGATGGTGGCGGGGGCGTCCCGGTGAACGAGCGTAAGGCGGATGCAGCACGGGCGGCCCTGTTGGGGCGCGCCGACGCACAAATATTGAGCGAGCCGAGCTTCTCGCGCTTCCTGCGCGCGGTGGCTGAAGCGCTGGCCGACGAGGACCTGGCCGGCGCCGACGTGCTGCGCCTCGAAGGGCGGATGCGCGCCTCCTATGCCCGCATGGGCACGCGCGACATCGCCCGCAACTTCGTGTCGATCGTGCCGCCCGAAGGTGCCGGCGAGCCCGAGATCGTAGACGTCTTCTCACCTGACACGCCCTTCATCGTCGACAGCGTGCTGGGAGCGATCCGCGCCCATGGCGGCCGCGTGCGGATGCTGGTGCATCCGGTGATCGACTTCGACCCCACGACTTTCCGCGTCTTGGAGGAGGCGGTGCCGGGCAGCCGGCGCGAGAGCTTCCTTCATGTCGAGATCGACCCGCTTCCCGGCGCGGACACGCGGGCGGCGCTGGCCGCAGAGATCGAGACGACGCTGACCGACGTGGCGCGCGCCACGAGCGCCTGGCGGCCAATGCTGCGCCGCCTGCACCAGGCGGTGGGCGACTGGCAGGCCAATCCGCCGCCGATCGATCCGGATCGCCTCGGCGAGGCCGTGCAGTTCCTCGGCTGGCTCGCAGAGCACAATTTCACCTTTCTCGGGATGAGGGAGTACCGGCTCGAAGGCAGCGGCGAGGGCGCAGTCCTCGTGCCGGTCGATGACAGCGAACTCGGCATACTTGAGGATGCTTCGGTGAAATTCCTCCGCTCGGGCACCGAGATGGTGGAAATGACAGAGCAGCACCGGGTCTTTCTCACCGACGAGAGCCCGCTGCTCGTGACAAAGGCGAACATGCGCTCACGGGTGCACCGGCGCGCCTACATGGATTATGTCGGCGCAAAGCTGTACGGGCCCGACGGCGCACTATCGGGCGAGTTGCGTATTCTCGGGCTCTTCACCTCGCTTTCCTTCGCCACGCCGAACCTCGATGTGCCGCTTCTGCGCCAGAAGGTACTGGCGGTACTGCGCCGGGCCGGCCACGAGCCGTCGAGCCATGCCGGCAAGGCGCTGATGAACGTGCTCGACACCTATCCGCGCGAAGAACTGTTCCAGATCGAGGAAGGGCAGCTGAGCCAGTTCGCCCTCGCGATCGCCGAGCTGGCGGATCGGCCGCGCGTACGGGTGCTGCCCCGCATCGACCGCTTCGACAATTTCGTGTCGGTGCTCGTCTTCGTGCCGCGCGACCGCTACGATACCGGCGCACGCATGCGGATCGGCGAGCTTCTGGCGCGTGAATATGACGGGCACGTTTCGGCGTTTTCGCCCTATTTCCCCGAAGGCGAGCTGGTGCGCGTGCACTTCATCATCGGCCGCAAGGGCGGACCGACCCCTAGGCCGGCGCGCCATGAACTCGAGGCGCGCGTCGCGCTTCTGATCGAGACCTTCACCGACCGGCTGTTGCGCGCCGCTCCCGATGGGGGAAAGGTGGCACCCTATCTTGCCGCCTTTCCGCCGGCCTATACCGAGGCGACCCGCGCCGAGACCGCGCTTGCCGATATCGAACAGCTGAAAATGCTGCCCCCCGAAGGCCAGATCGCACTCCGCTTCGCGCCGCGCCCCGAGGGGCTCGGGCTCCGCGTCTTCCACCGCAACCGCCCTATCGCGCTTTCCGACCGGGTGCCGATGCTCGAGCATTTCGGCTTCCGCATCATCGACGAGAGCACCTATCGGCTGACGCCGGGCTCTGACGAGGTCTATCTCCACGACATGCTGCTTTCGGCGCCCGAGGGTGCCGACCTGGCCGCCGAGGATCGAATCGCACGACTTGACGCGGCAGTACTATCCGTGTGGCGGCAGGATGCCGAATCCGATTCATTGAATGCATTGACAACGCTGGCCGGGCTCGGCTGGGCCGATGTCGAAATCCTCCGGGCGCTGGTGCGGTATGACCGGCAGCTGGGGCTGGGGCTCGGCATTGATACGGTGGGCGCCATTCTTGCGCGATATCGGCAGGTGGCCGTGTCGCTGGTGCGGCTGTTCCATGCGCGTCACGACCCCTATTTCGCCGCGCAGCGCGAGCGTGCTGCGGCGACTGCCGACGAGGTGATCCGTTCGGGCATCGCCGCGACGATGACGCTCGACGAGGATAGGGTACTGCGCCGGCTCGCCAACCTGGTGGAGGCCGTGCTGCGCACCAATGCCTACCAGCGCGATGCGAGCGGCGCCCGCCGGCCGGCCCTTTCGCTGAAATTCGACTGCTCGAAGATCGAAGCCATGCCGGAGCCCCGGCCCTATCGCGAAATCTTCGTCTATTGCCCGCGGGTGGAGGGTCTGCACCTTCGCTTCGGACCCATCGCGCGCGGCGGGTTGCGCTGGAGCGACCGGCCGGATGATTTCCGCACCGAAGTGCTGGGGCTGGTGAAGGCGCAGCAGGTGAAGAACGCAATCATCGTGCCAGTGGGGGCAAAAGGCGCCTTCGTGCCGCGCCGGCTGAAACCCGGCATGGCGCGTGACGAGCGCGAGGCCGAGGGGATCGCCTGCTACAAGATCTTCATTTCGAGCCTGCTCGACCTGACTGACACCTACGAAGGCTCCGGGACATTGCCGCCGCCCGATCTGGTACGCCGTGATGGCGACGACCCCTATCTGGTGGTGGCGGCGGACAAGGGCACGGCCAGCTTTTCCGATATCGCCAACGCCATTGCGACGAGTCGCGGCTTCTGGCTAGGCGACGCCTTCGCATCTGGCGGCTCGGCCGGCTATGACCACAAGCAGATGGGCATCACCGCAAGGGGCGCCTGGGTGGCGGTGGAGCGGCATTTCCGCGAGCTGGGCCGCAATATCCGAAGCGAGCCCTTCACGCTGGTCGGCGTCGGCGACATGTCCGGGGATGTGTTCGGCAATGGTCTGCTATTGGCAAAGACGGCCCGGCTCGTGGCCGCATTCGACCACCGCGACATCTTCATCGACCCGAACCCGGACCCCGAGTCGAGTTTTGCCGAACGGCAGAGGCTTTTCTCCCTGCCACGTTCGAGCTGGCAGGACTATGACCGGGCGAAGCTGAGCCCGGGGGGCGGTATCTTTTCACGCGCCGTCAAGAGCATCGAGCTTTCGGCGGAGGCACGCGCTGCGCTCGGACTCGCTACGGCGGGGTTGGCGCCGAACGAACTGATACGCGCGATTCTCTCGGCGCCGGTCGACCTGCTGTGGTTCGGCGGCATCGGCACCTATGTCCGAGCCGCCGAGGAAACCGACGCCGAAGTGGGCGACCGCGGAAACGATCCGGTCAGGATCACGGCTGGCGATATCCAGGCCGCGATCGTCGGCGAAGGCGCCAATCTCGCGGTAACGCCGCGCGCGCGGATTGCCTATGCGCTCAAGGGCGGGCGGATCAACTCCGACGCCATCGACAACTCGGCGGGCGTGAATTCCTCGGACCTCGAGGTCAACATCAAGATCGCGCTGGGGGCGGCAATCCGGCAGGGTCGGTTGGCGCTGAAGGAGCGCAACGACTTGATGGTCGAGATGACGGGCGCCGTGGCGGCACTCTGCCTCGACAACAACCGGCTGCAGACCGAGGTGCTGTCGCTCGAGACGCATCGCGGACTTACAGCCTTCGGCGAGCACCTGGCGCTGATGGCCTGGCTCGAGGCCAACGCGGGCCTCAGCCGCAAGGTCGAGGCCCTGCCGGACGATGCAACGCTGCGCGCCCGCGCCGACAAGGGCCAGGGGCTGACGCGGCCGGAAGTCGCGGTGCTGCTGGCCTATGCCAAGAACGAGCTCAACACACGGCTCGTGGCGAGCGCCGCCCCGGATGACCCATATCTCGGCCGCGACCTGCCGAAATACTTCCCCGCCTTGCTTGCAGAGCGCCAGCCCGAGACCATCACCCACCATCGTCTGCGTCGCGAGGTGATCGCAACCGTTCTCGCCAACGGGATGCTCAACCGCGGCGGACCGGGCTTCGTTCTGATGCTGGAGACCGAGACAGGCGCAGAGATCGGCCGAATCGCAGCGGCCTACGCGGCCTGCCGCGACATCTTCGACCTGCCGCGCCTGCATGGCTTGATCGACGGGCTGGATGGGATGGTGCCGGCCGGGTTGCAACTCGACCTCGGCCTCGAGCTTCAGGACATGCTCAGGCGGCAATCGCTCTGGCTCATCCGCCACGCGGACCTGAAGGATGGGCTGACGCCTCTGGCCAACCGCTTCCGCAACGTCGCCTCCATGCTGGAGAACGCCGATCCGCGGGTATTGGGGGAAACGACCGCACAGGCTCTCGGCCGCTGGCAGGCGGACTACGAGGCGCGCGGGCTGCCCGAGGCGCTGGCGCAAAGCTTCGCTCGGCTCAAGATCCTGCGCTTTGCACTCGAGGTCGGGCTCGTGGCCGAAGCCACCGGCGCAAGGCCCGGCGAGGCCGCGACGGTATTTTTCTCGCTTATGGACCTGTTCTCGCTCGCGGCCGTGATGGAGGCGGGAGAGCGGGTGCCGGTAAAGACCCGGCTCGAGCAGATGGCGAAGGCGCGTGCGCTGACCGATATCTCCGGGGGCCTGAGGCGGCTCGTGGCCGAAGCGCTGTCGGGCGACGCGCCGATTACCGCGCGGTTCGAGGCGTGGCGCAGCCGCAGGCAGGAGGAACTGAAGCAGGCTGCGCGGGAAATCCGCGCGCTGGCGTCGGATCCCACCAGCCTGCCGGGCCTCACGGTGATGGCCGGGCTGGTGCAGGACCTCGTGGACAAATAGGGAGCGACAGCGCCCATCCGTCAGAAATCGGCGGTGAGGCCCTTGATCTCCCAGTCGCCGAAGCGCACCGGGTCGAGCCCGCCACGGCCACCTTTTTCCACGGCGGCCTCGCTGGTCTTGCGGTCGATTTCGGCGCGACGCGCTTCAGCCTCGGCAAGCGCGCGCTGCGCGGCCGGGGTCAGCACCTTGGGCGGAGCCTCGGCGACCGGAGCCTCGGCGCTCACGTCATCTTCATCAGCCATTGGATTACCTTTTTGTCAGAAGCCTTGCCCTAGCCACGGGCAATGCCCACTTCGATGTCGGTACGGCACGACAGAGGTACAAGACTTACCCCACCATGCTCAATTTTCTCAGGACTTCGGTTCTCATCGCGGTGATGACCGCGCTGTTCATGGGCGTCGGTTTCCTCATTGGAGGCCGGACCGGCATGATGATCGCGCTCGGGATCGCCGTCATCACCAATTTCATCGGCTACTGGAACGCCGACAAGCTGGTGCTGCGCATGCAGAATGCGCGGGAAGTTGACCCGCGGTCCGCACCCGACCTCTATGCCATGGTCGAGCGGCTCTCGCAGCGCGCCGGCATTCCGACGCCGCGCGTCTACCTGATCGATACCGAGCAGCCCAATGCCTTCGCCACCGGACGCGATCCTGCCCATGGTGCCGTGGCGGTTTCGACCGGCTTGCTCCGGACGCTGGACCAGCGCGAGGTCGCAGGCGTGATCGCGCATGAGCTGGCCCATATCCGCTCGCGCGACACCCTCACCATGACCATCACCGCGACACTTGCGGGCGCCATCTCGATGCTGGCCCAGTTCGGCTTCTTCTTCGGCGGCTCGTCCGATCGCAACAACCCGCTCGGCCCTATCGGCGTGCTGCTCTCGGTACTGCTCGCGCCCATCGCCGCAGCCCTGGTGCAGATGGCGGTCAGTCGCACGCGCGAATACGAGGCCGACAAGGACGGCGCGGAAATCTCCGGCGACCCCTTGGCGCTCGCGTCCGCCCTCGCCAAGATTTCGCAGGTGGCGCAGCGCACTTTGAACTACGGCGCGGAGCGTAACCCCGCACAGGCGCACATGTATATCTTCAACCCGCTATCTGGCGCGCGCATGGATAATCTCTTCGCCACGCACCCGGCGGTGGAGAACCGCATCGTGCAACTCGAGCTTATTGCAGCCGATATGGGTGCCGTACGCGGGCGCGCCCGCAGCGAAAGGCCCTTTACGCGCGCGTCAACTTCGCCTAGCGAGGCGGGAGGCGGCTGGCGCGTTCCTTCTTTCGGGAAGGATGAGAGCGACGGCGGCTCCCGCGGACCCTGGGGCTGAAAGCTTGCGTAAACCGAAGGAACCGGCCGGCCTGGCGCTCAGGCTTCAGGCGGCCGACCGGCTTCAAGATGTGCTCGGGGGGGCGAATTTCGCCCCCTTTTCCTTTGCCGAGATCGGCGATGGGCGCGACCGCGCGCTGGCCAACAAGCTGGTAACGGTGGCGCTGCGCCGCCATGGCCAGCTCAATCTCGTCATCAAGCGCTATCTGGAGCGCGGCCTTCCGGCAAAGAGCGGTCGCTTCCACGCCCTGCTGCGGCTCGCTCTGGCGCAACTGATCTTCCTGCCCGAACTCGGCGACCATTCGGCGATCTTTCTCGCCGTCGAGGCGATGCGGCGGGATACCAAGACACAGCATCTCGCGAAGCTCGCCAATGCCGTGCTTCGCCGGGCGCAGGCCGAGGCCGCCGAGTGGCGCCTGCTGCTGCCGGAAACACTGTTCCCGCCGGCTTTCATCGAGAGCTGGTCGGCCGCCTATGGCGAGGCCGTTTTGCCGGCCTTTGCCGACGCGCTGCTCAATGGTGCGCCGCTCGACCTAAGCTTGGTCGCCGAAGACCCGGCATTGGTGACGGAGCTTGGGGCCGAGCCCGTGGGACTGAACTCCTACCGTGTCGAAACCCGCGACCGCCCCGTCGAGGCGCTCCCAGGCTATGATGATGGCCGCTTTTTCGTGCAGGACGCCGCGGCCGCCCTGCCCGCACAGCTCATCAAGCAGGCGCCGGGTGCCCGGGTGCTCGATCTCTGCGCTGCCCCGGGCGGCAAAACGGCGCAGCTTGTGGCGGCGGGCTATGCGGTAACCGCGCTCGACAACGATGCAGGGCGGCTCGAACGGCTTGCGGCGAACATGCAGCGGCTCAGGATGGCGCCCGAGATCGTGCTCGCGGACGGGCTCGGTTATTCGCCCGCCGAGCGCTTCGACGCGGTACTGCTCGATGCGCCCTGTTCGGCGACCGGCACCTTCCGCCGTCACCCCGAGGTGATCTGGCACCGCAACGCGACCGATATCGACGGACGCGTGGCGCTGCAGCGCCAATTTATCGAGAAAAGCCTGGATTATCTGAAACCGGGCGGCGTGCTGGTCTACTGCGTCTGCTCGCTGGAGCCGCGCGAGGGCGAGGAGCAGGCGCGCTGGATTGCCAGCAAGCATCCGGAACTCGTGCCCTATCCGGTGCGCCCGGAAGAGCTCGGCGGCTTTGCCGGCGCACTGGGCTCGGACGGCACGGTGCGCACCACGCCGGCGCTCCCCATAGGCAATGGTACGGCCGACGGATTCTTCATCGCACGCTATCGCTACGAGTTCAGGTCCTGAACCGGCCGCTATTCCCAGCTAAAGCCGGCCGCGGGCTTGGCAGCGCCCGCGACACGGCCTATCAGAAACCTGCCCGAAGGAGGATCAGCTCAGTTTTGGCTCCTGTACTGCGCTTCATCATCCGGCGCGCCCTCCTGTCGGCGACCGACCGCCTTGTGACCAGTCCCCTGGTGCGCTGGACCTGGACGGGTCCGGCGAACGAGGACCTGAGTCAGGCGCTGGTCGAATTCCGCCCGACGGACCGCGAGAGCATTCTCGAGATGATCGAGGGGCGCTACCTGCTCGCCAGCAAGCTGGTCGATACGCATGGCGATTCGCCGTTCTCGGTCGAGGTCGATCACGAGGACTGGATCGAGGAACTCGAGAGCTTCTCCTGGCTGAGGCATTTCCGGGATGCGCGGACCGACGAGGAGCGGGTGTTTGCCCGCCATCTCGCGCTGGACTGGATCGATCGCGAAGGGCGGTTCAGCCGCCGCAGCTGGGCGCCCCTGCTCACCGCGCGCCGGGTGCTCAACTGGCTCCGCCACCAGCACATTCTGTTCGACGGCGCCCCTGCGGACGAACAGCTGGCCATTTCGCGCTCGCTGGGCACGCAGATTGCGTCGCTGAAGCTCAGGAGCGGACTTCTCACCGACCCGGTCGATCAGTTGCTGGTCGCGATCGCGCTCGCGGGCGTCGCCATCTGTGCCGACAAGGGGGACGACGAGGTACCCTCTCGGCTCCGCCGCGTGCAGGCCCTGCTGGGTCAGCAGCTGGATGCCGACGCGCTGCACAAGTCGCGCTCGGCGCGCATCCAGGTGCTGCTGCTCGTCGAACTCATCACCATCGCGCTCGCCCTGCGGAGGCACTACGAGCAATTCGCCGCCAGCTTTGCGCAGATTACCGAGCGCATGCAGAAAGCGCTCGACGCCGTGTCGCTCGGCACCGGCGAACCGGGCTATTTCAACGGCACGGGGCAAATGCCGCATGACATCATCGTCGCTGTCCAGGCGCAGAGCGCCGCGCGCGCGCGCTCGACCGGGATATCCAGCGGCTATGGTCGGCTGGTTTCGGGCCGCGCCATCGTGGTCGCCGATTCCGGCATCGTGCCTCCGCCGGAATTCGCCGCCGAAAGCCATGCGAGCGCGCTCGCCTTCGAGTTCAGCCATGGACGCGACCTGATCGTCGCCAATTGCGGGCCAGCGCCACCGCATTTTGACGATCCGGCGCTGTTCCGGCAGGGAATCGCCCATTCGACCGTGACGCTCAATGCCATGTCGGCAGCTGCGCTGCCGACCCGCGGGGCGCTTGCCGGCCGGCTGGTGCAGGTGGGCAAGCTGCCCGGCATCCAGACGCTAGAGGGCGAGGATTCCCTCGTCATGCGCTGCTACGGCTATGTCGAGCGCTTCGGCATCACCATCGAGCGTCACCTGACCCTGCTCCCCGAGGGCAAGACGCTGGTCGGGCAGGACAAGTTTATCCGCACCCGGCCCCGGGCCTCGGGTGCAGCAACGATTCGCTTCCACCTCGCCAATGGCACGGATGTCGAGTACGGCGAGGATCTGGTGCGGCTTCGGCTCAATTCCGGCGCGCTCTGGACATTCCTCTGGGAGGGCGCCGAGATGCGGCTTGAGGACAGCGTGCGGCAATCGTCCTATTTCGGCTTCCAGCGGACCAAGCAGATCGTTCTCGAGGCGCATGCCGCCGAGACGCCCGAGATCAGCTGGGTGTTTTCGCTCAACGACTGACGGAAAACCCTGCCCTTGCGGGTTTTCATCTCGGGCGGCCCGTGCTAGGGCCGCGCCAGTTCACCACATCGCGGGAAAATGGGCATGTCCGACGGCAAAATGGTTCCGGTCAAGCGCGCATTGCTATCGGTTTTCGACAAGACCGGTATGGCGGAATTTGCAAAGGGACTCGCCGATCTCGGGGTCGAACTGGTTTCGACTGGCGGCACGCACAAGCTTATCGCCGGAACCGGCGCCGCGGTGCGCGACATCTCCGATCTGACCGGCTTCCCCGAAATGATGGACGGCCGGGTGAAGACGCTGCATCCCAAGGTGCATGGCGGGCTGCTGTCGGTTCGCGATAACCCGACCCATGCCGCGTCCATGGCCGAGCACGAGATCGGCGCCATCGACCTCGTGGTGGTCAATCTCTACCCCTTCGAGGCGACCATCGCCGGCGGTGCCTCCTACGAGGAGACCATCGAGAATATCGATATTGGCGGGCCCGCCATGATCCGCTCGGCGGCCAAGAACCACGCCTATGTCACCGTGGTGGTCGATCCGGCTGATTACGAAATTGTGCTCGCCTCCATCCGCGAGACGGGCGGCGTGCCTTTCGGCATCCGCCAGAAGCTCGCGGCCAAGGCCTATGCGCGCACAGCAAACTATGATGCGACCATCTCCAACTGGTTTGCCGGAGAGCTCGGCTTTGCCGACATGCCCTGGCGCAGCTTCTCTGGCCAGCTCAAAGAAGTGATGCGCTATGGCGAGAACCCGCATCAATGGGCGGCCTTCTACACCACCGGCGAGCAGCGCCCGGGCGTCGCCACGGCGCGGCAGGTGCAGGGCAAGTCGTTGAGCTACAATAATCTCAACGATACTGACGCGGCCTTCGAGCTCATCTCCGAATTCGACCCCGCAGTGCCGGCCTGCGCCATCATCAAGCACGCCAACCCGTGCGGCGTGGCCCTCGGCAGCTCGCTCACCGAGGCCTACAAGCTCGCCTTCCGCACCGATCCGGTCAGCGCCTTCGGCGGCATCGTCGCCTTCAACCAGGTGCTCGACAAGGCGACCGCGGAAGAAGTGGTGAAGATCTTCACCGAGGTGATCGTCGCCCCCGACGCCACCGAGGAAGCGATCGCGGTCATCTCAGCAAAGAAGAACCTGCGGCTCCTGCTTGCCGGCGCGCTCGCAGACGGCAAGGCCGATGGGCTCCTGGTCAAGTCGCTGGCGGGTGGCCTCCTCGTCCAGACCCGCGACAACCGCAATGTCGACGACGCCGAATTCCGCGTGGTGACGAAGAAACAGCCGACCGAGGCCGAAATCCGCGATCTGAAGCTCGCCATGAAGGTGGCCAAGCACGTCAAGTCCAACGCCATCATCTATGTGAAGGATGGCGCGACCGTCGGAATCGGCGCCGGGCAGATGAGCCGGGTGGATTCCTCCCGCGTCGCGCACCGCAAGTCGATCGACGCGGCCGGAGCCGCGGGCATCGAGGGGGCTCTCACGGCCGGGTCGGTGGTTGCGTCGGACGCTTTCTTCCCGTTCCCCGATGGCATGCTGGCCGCGGTCGAGGCCGGCGCCACGGCGGTCATCCAGCCGGGCGGCTCGATGAACGACCAGGCGGTGATCGACGCTGCAGACGCTGCCGGAATTGCCATGGTGATGACGGGCATGCGGCATTTCCGGCACTAGATCGTTTCGCGTTTGAACCGGAACGAACTGACCCGGGTCTCTGTCGGAGCG
>CAYPYV010000023.1:0-6732 GCA_964414845.1 uncultured Devosia sp.
TCAGGACTCGCTGTTCATCAAGATCAAGCCGACCATCGTGAACTCGCTCTTCGGGTTGACGCTGCTCGGCGGCCTCGCTTTCCACAAGTCGCTGCTGAGATATGTGTTCGGCGAAGTCTACAAGCTGAAGCCCGAGGGCTGGACCGTGCTGACCTGGCGCTGGGGGCTGTTCTTCCTCTTCCTCGCGGCGCTGAACGAGGTCGTCTGGCGGCTGTTCGACACGAATACCTGGGTGGCGTTCAAGGTGTGGGGCACAATGCCGATCACTATCATCTTCTCGATGGCGCAGCTGCCGCTCCTGACCAAATACGCCCCGGACCCAGAGCCGGCGATCGACCCGATTCCGCCGATGGACCCCCTGCCCTGACACCCGGCATGGCAGGATGAACGCCCGATTTTTCCTGTCCTGAATCTCCCCGTCACGATGCCTTGACCCACCCATTATGCCATGGGTGGGAGCCGGGGGGATTGATTTCGAAATAGCATTGATTTCAGTGCATTAAGGGGTAGCGGGCCTGCCCGATGGCAGGTGTCCGCCGGCCCGTCGGGAGCGCCGGAAGGCACGATTGCAGCGCCCAGCTCCATCTTGATGAACGGTTTCTGACGGGCGCGAGGCGACGGGGCCGCATCAGGTGATGCAGCCCCGCCTGAAGACGTCGATCCGGCCGGCCAGTTTCAGTGCTTCAGCAGCTCGTCGCGGCTCACCGAAAGCATGACGCCATCGGCGCTGACCGACGCGATCTGGTCGGGCGTGACATAGCGGTCGGATGCGAAGATGCCGTCGGCATCGATGCGGATGAAGCCTTGCTGCAGCAGCTTTTCCCGCAATTCGTCGGGCAGGTGATCATCCGGGTGGAAGATGTCGGCGATGACGTCGACTAAGCCTTCGCGACGCATGGGTGAAGTCGCGAGGCTCGCCGCCTCGGGCTCTGGAGTCGACGGGTCGTCGTCGCCGAACTGCACGAACTCGACATGGCCGATCTCATCGCGGGCACGGTCATAGACCTTCATGCCTTCCGAAATGCCTTCGAGATTGTGGGACAATGCCATTTGAACCTCCTCTGTTGGTGTGGAGGAGGAATGGCGGGAGGGGATGGAGAGTTCCCTGCCCTGCGGCGGATGCGCTAGGGCAGCAGGATTTCTTCTGCCGTCAGGGCATCGGCGAGCGAGGTCCGGTCCAGCACCTCGCGGGTGGCGAGTGTGACGCGCGCGAAGACGCGGCGGATTTCGCAGCTCTGCTCCTCGGCGCAATCGGTGCATTTGCGATAGGCGATCTTGCTCAAACAGGGGAGCGGCGCGATCGGCCCGTCGATCAGCCGCAGCACTTCGCCGAAGGTGATCTGCTCGGGCGCCTTCAACAGCCCATAGCCGCCAAGCCGGCCGCGCTTGCTCATCACGATGCCGGCGCGTTTGAGTTCGAGCAGGATCTGCTCGAGGAATTTCTTCGGGATCGCCTGCGCCCGCGAAATCTCCGAGATCATCAGGCTTTCACCCGCCGGAATCCGGGAGAGGGCGACAAGCGCCCTGAGCGCATATTTGGCTTTCTGCGAAATCATCGGCGGCGGGGTCGGGTGGTCGGTGGGCGCGTGCCCCTAGCTATAGAGCGATTGGGCGGAGCGCTCTAGCGGCAATGTTTGGGGAGACCGGAATACCGGCTTTCGGAGCCGAGGCCGACAAGCCGGCTGGTCAATCGAGCATTGCCAACGCACGCGAGATTTCTTCGTTTGTCCACATCTCACTGCGCTCAGCAATGAACCGGCTGCTGTCATCTTCGACGAATGCAACCGCCTCTCGCGTTTCATCGTCGGCAAACTCGATATATTCACTCGCAACAATGCAATCGGCAACGTACACCGCTGCTTCCGCAGGCAATTGTCGATCGGCAATCGCTTCCAGTAGCCGCCGAGCAGCGGCTTTGTCCATGACGAATGTCGGCCCTGATGAGACGCGGACAAAACCTTCGTTGGTGTGTCGGAGTTCTGCATAAAAGGTCGCAACTTCGCCCGAGATTTCCTCAGCCAAAGCTGCTGGGGTCAGACGACCGGAGAGAAATGCGACGAGGGATGAATACTGCATCTCTGCAGAATGCATATTTTAGTGTACCTCCGCAATCACAACCCTACATTTGGCTCTAGCGGGGAAGTGCGTTAGGGGGCTCCGATGCTGCACATCATCAAAAGATGAACGGCCTGCAGCCCAAGGGCGGAATCATGCAATTGATGTCTGGCGTCGATCTACCTGCTGTCTTTAGGTTGGGCATTCATGTACGTAGAAACCATCGTGTGGATCTCTGGGGACGGACAAGAGGCGGAGGTCAAAGTTACTGCTGGAGGCGTGAGCTGTTGGGCCTTCGCTCAACCGTGCGCGCTGTCGGTTGGTGATATCATTGAGGAGCCTCTTCACGCATTCGCGACAACAGAGATCATGATCGCCCCACACATGGCTCCGGGAATATGGGAGATCGCTGAGGGCAGTCTACAACGTCGTGTGGTGGCAGAGTTCATAGATCGCACCAGGGGATTATTTCGTGTAGGCGACTTTGAAATAATTGTGGACGAATACTTGCCCGGAGGGCTTGATATTGGAGCCAACGTTGAGTTCCAATGCGCTCGTATCGACATTTGGTAGGGCATCGGAAGTAGCCTGTAGAGAATCAGACACCGTAGTGCGCTACCTCTAGCCCGCCCTCGCAGCAGCACCTCCGGCTTGGCATTGTAGCGAAGTCCTCGTGGATGGCTAGCGACCTAACCTTTGTTGCGCTGCGCCCGCACCAATCCCCTCAACCACTACCCGCACAAGCCGCCTGATCTCTTCGGCGCTGAAGGCCCTCCCCGCGAGGACGCTGAGCATCGCCTGCGCGTAAACGCCCAGAAGGATCAGCGCCAGGAAGTTCGCATCCTCGTCGCGGCGAATGGCCCCCTGCGCCTGGCCGAGCACCAGAATATCCCGCACCAGCCCCTGAAAGCTTGGCCGG
The DNA here is from genome assembly GCA_964414845.1 of uncultured Devosia sp. Lineage (GTDB taxonomy): Bacteria > Pseudomonadota > Alphaproteobacteria > Rhizobiales > Devosiaceae > Devosia_A. The sequence continues at coordinate 2,975 of CAYPYV010000023.1, forward strand.
TCGGCAGGCGGTTCGAGTGTCGGCCGCTCAGCGGGCGCGAGCGCCAGCCTCGCCAGCTCGACATTGCCAAGGCACCAGGACGCGCTGTCGAGAAACACGGTTTCGAGCAGGGCAAGCGCATCCTCCCCCGCCGCGATCCTCTCGCGATAGGGCCTGTCATACGCCTCGGCGCGGGCGATCAGCTGGTGCGCGATGTCGTCCTTGGACGAAAAGAGGTTGTACAGGGTTTTCCGCGTCAGGCCGGCCCGGGCGGCGATCTCTTCCATCGAGGTCGTGGCAAAGCCCACCTCGCGAAAGGCCGCGTCAGCCGCATCAAGGATAAGCAGCCGGGACCGCTCGGTTCGCTTCGGGATTGACATTTTTATACAATAGTGTAAATTTACACGTATGTAAACATGTGAGGCGCGTGATGCTGGCGGAGTTTGGCCCCAATATCTGGCTTGCGGAAGGCCCGGTGCTGACCGCAGCGGCGGGGTTTCACTACCCCACGCGCATGGCCATCATCCGGCTCGGGGGCGGCGAGCTTGTGATCTGGTCGCCCATTGCGCTTTCGGAACCCTTGCGCGCCGAAATCGAGGCATTGGGGCCGGTGCGCTACCTGGTGCCGCCCAATGCGCTCCACCACACATTTCTTGGCGAGTGGCAGCAGGTCTATCCGGAGGCCGTGGTCTTCGCCCCACCCGGCCTGCGGGAAAAGCGCGCGGATATCCGCTTCGATGCCGATCTTGGCGATGCGCCGATTGCGCCCTGGTCGGGCGAAGTCGAGCACGCGATCATGTGGGGCAATCGCATCACCACCGAGGTCGTGCTGTTTCACCACGAGAGCCGAACCGCGATCTTCACCGATCTGTTGCAGCAGTTTCCCCGCGGCTGGTTCACCGGCTGGCGGGCGCTGGTGGCGCGGCTCGACCTGATGGAGGGCGCCGAACCCGCGGTGCCCCGGAAGTTCCGGGTCGCCTTTCAGGACCGTGTAGCGGCGCGGAAAGCCCTCGCACGCATTGTCGCATGGCCGACGGACAAGGTGGTGATTGCCCACGGCTCGTCAGTCACCCGCGACGGCCGGGCCTTCCTGCGCCGTGCCTTCCACTGGCTGGACGCGCGCCGCCCCTGATGGCAGCGGCAGGCCACTCGGCGCTGGCCGCGGTGTCCGGCTCCAAACTGATCTTGAAAGTGGCAGGGGCACTCCAGCGGCAATGTCCGCCGATGCCGAGCCGGGCGGGATCCGGATGCCGGGCCCCCGCCTCACTGGGGCGCTTTCCGGAAAAGTTGCCTCGCTTCTCAGGTTCGAAAGCGCGACCAGACAAAGGCTTGGATCATTTCGAGATTTCAGCTGAAACGTCGAAATGATCTAGGCGTAGTTCGTGGGCAGGCCCGTCGACAGCTTGACCGTCTCCATCGAGATATAGGCCGACACGTCAAACAGCTCGATCCTGCCCACCAGCTGGCGGTAGATCACGTCGTAATGCTCGACATTGGGCAGCACCAGCTTGATGATGTAGTCGAAATTGCCGGTGAGCCGGTGCACTTCGACGATTTCGGGAATGCCGCTGACAGCGGCGTGGAACTGTTCGAGCCACCCCGCCTCATGCCGGCCCGTCCGCACGATCACGAAGACCGTGGTCGGCAGCCCCAGTTTCCTGCGATCGAGCCAGGCCACGCTGCGCGCAATATAGCCCTCCTCGCGCAGCCGGGCGATCCGCCGCGAACAGGCGGATGGCGAGAGCGCCACCGCGTCGGCAATGGCGTTCACCGACATTTCGGCGTCAGCCTGCAACAGATCGAGGATTTTGCGATCGCGACTATCGAGCATGATGCATTTCTGCATGATCTTCTAACATCATGCAACCATCAGGCGCCTCACCTACAAAGAGCGCACGAAATGTGCGTGGCTGAGCGAAAACCCTCTCAACTTTGCGCGCCGTTTGCGCGGGGCCTCCGGCACAGTGTGCGTCGTGGCAGAGGACATACCATGAAGACGATCGGCCTTATCGGCGGCATGAGCTGGGAATCCACCGCGGTGTACTATCGGCTGATCAACCAGGCCGTGCGCCGGGCGCGCGGAGGCCTGCACTCGGCGGAAATCCTGCTGCGCTCCCTGGATTTCAGGCGTGTCGTCGATCTGCAGCAGGCGGGGCGCTGGGACGATGCGGGCACCCTGCTGGGCGAGACAGGGGCCGGGCTCGCGCATTCGGGCGCCGCCTGCGTGCTGATCTGCACCAATACCATGCATCTGGTCGCCACGCCGGTCGCGGCGATGTGCGGCGTGCCGCTCATCGACATCATCGACGAAACCGCCCGCGCCCTGCGTGCCGACGGCCGGCGCCGTCCGCTGCTGCTCGCCACCCGCTACACCATGGAGCACGGCTTTTATGCCGAACGCATGGCCAGCCACGAGATCGAGGTCATCGTTCCCGATGCGGATAGCCGCAGGGCCGTGCATGACGTCATCTTCGATGAACTCTGCCAGGGCCAGATCCGCGAAGCGTCGCGCGCGCGCTACCTTGCCATCATCGAGGCGGCCCGCAGCAGGGGCATCGACTCGGTGATCCTCGGCTGTACCGAGATTTCGCTGCTGCTCGATCCGGCCACGCTGCCCGTGCCGGGTTACGATTCAACCGCCATCCATGCCGACGCGGCCGTTCGCTTCGCTCTGGCTGACACGCCCGCGTGCGAGGCCTGACATGTGCCGCCTCGTTGCATATTGCGGGGAGCCGGCTTTTCTCGACACGCTGCTTATCGAGCCGGCGGCGTCGCTTGTCAGCCAGTCGCTGGCCGCCCGCGAGGCAAAGACCGTGGTCAATGGCGACGGCTGCGGCATCGGCTGGTACGGGGCCCGACGCGAGCCCGGCATCTATCGCGGCACGCTACCGGCCTGGTCAGACGCCAATCTCGCCTCGCTCTGCCATCAGGTCAGCGCCCCGATGTTCTTCGCTCATGTGCGCTCCGCCACCTCGGGCGAGGTGTCGATGACCAATTGCCATCCGTTTGCCGCCGGACGGCATCTCTTCATGCATAACGGCCAGATCGGCGGCTATGCCGGCATCCGGCGGCACATCGAAGCCCTGATTCCCGACGAGGCCTACGCGCTCCGCCGAGGCAATGGCGACAGCGAGGCGATTTTCCTCGCAGCCCTCGGCCGTGGTCTCGAGAGCGACCCGATCGCCGCCATGGCCAGCACCTTGTCGGCCTGCCTCGCGGCGATGCGCGCCAGCCGGATTGAAGCGGCCCTGCGCTTCACCGCCATCCTCGCCGATGGAGAAACGCTTCGCGCCTTCCGCTGGGCGAGCGACGATCGCGCGCCCTCGCTCTATTGGCGACGGCTTGCCAAAGGCATCGCCATTGCCTCCGAACCGTTCGGCATGCCGGACGATCCATGGCAGAGCGTCCCCGCGGGCTCGGTCATGCAGGTTGGGCGGGAGCCGGTCTTCAGCCGCTTTACCGTCGATTGAGCCGCCGCCGGGGCGAAGTGCGCCTTCGTGACCGCATAGGGCTCCTGGACGGCGTCGTCACCGCGGCGGCACTTCCGGGTTGAAGCTCTCGGGCAAGGTGGCGAAGGCCTCCCCCGGTGCGCTCGCCGGCATGCGGCGCGGGCGCGAGGGGATCGGCTCTTCCGGTGCCGGATCGGGCGCGGACACGACAAGATCCGTAGCGGTTTCGGCCAGATCCGGGGCGGGATCGGGCAGATACGGATCCGCAACCGGCGCAGGCATCACCGGTGCAGGCGGGATCGGGGCGATGGGCGCAGCCGGGGCAGCCGC
>CAYPYV010000023.1:6832-9937 GCA_964414845.1 uncultured Devosia sp.
GCAGCCGCAGCCGCAGCCGCGAGCGGCGCGAGCGCCTGTTCCACCGCGTCAGCCGCGACGATTTCGGCGACGGCGCGCTGGTCGCGCGTGATGATCTCGGCCATGCCGAGGCCGATTTCGCGCTCGCCCATGATGATGATATTGGCGCCGAGATTGCGCAGATAGCTCTCTTCGTCGTCGGAATGGGCGCGGGCGATGATCAGCATCGACTTGTTGATGCGCCGGCCCTGCTCGGTGGCCTGCCCGGCCTCGAACGTATTGGGGATGCCGACCACGAGCGCCACGGCCTGTTCGAGATTGGCGCATTCGAGCACTTCGGGGCTCGCGGCATTGCCGGCGATGACTTCGACGCCCTGCGCACGCGCCGCATTGGCGGCGTCCTCGCCATCCTCGATGACGAGGAAGGCACGATTGGCCGCCCTCAGCGCTTCGCCCACTACGGCGCCGACGCGGCCATAGCCGACCAGCACCACGTGGCCCGTCTTGCTGGTGGGCAGGCGGGTTGGCACATCGTCCGCCTCGGCATCGGGCTCCGGCATGGTCCCGGCCGCCTGGGAGGGGGCAACCAGATCGGGCTCGCGCCGGATTTCGGGCGCTTCGGCGCGCGCAGCGCGGCCGAGGCGCGCTTCGAGCGCGGGCCTGAGCTTTTCGAGCCCCCAGAAGACGACCGGGTTCAGCACGATGGAGATGAGCGCGCCCGCAAGGATCAGGTCGCGGCCTTCGGGCGGCAGGATGCCGAGGCCGACGCCGAGCGCCGCGAGAATGAACGAGAACTCGCCGATCTGCGCGAGGCTGGCCGAAATGGTCAGCGCCGTCGAGACCGGCCGCCGGAAGGCGATGACGATGCCGAAGGCAAAGAGCGACTTCCCCACGATGATGATCAGCACCGTGGCGATGACCGGGAGCGGATTTTCGACAAGGATCATCGGGTTGAACAGCATGCCGACGGCCACGAAGAACAGCACGGCAAAGGCGTCGCGGAGCGGCAGGGTCTCCTGCGCGGCGCGGTGGCTCAACTCACTCTCGGAGAGAATCATGCCGGCGAAGAAGGCGCCGAGCGCCAGCGATACGCCGAAGAGATAGGCGGCGCCCGCCGCCACCCCGAGCGCGATGGCGAGCACGGCGAGGCGGAACAGTTCGCGGCTGCCGGTATGGGCGGTGTAGTGAAGGAGCGCGGGGATGAGCCTCCGCCCTACCACCAGCATGAAGCCCACAAAGGCCGCGAGCTTGACCACGGTGACGGCGAGAATGCCGACAAGGCCGAGCTCGCCCCCGATGATGCGCTCGACAAAATCGATGAAGGGATCGTGCGGATCCGCGCCTTCGACGCCGAAAATGCCGGCCACGGCGGGGATCAGCACCAGCGCGAGCACCATGGCGAGATCTTCGACGATGAGCCAGCCGACCGCGATGCGGCCCTTCTCGCTTTCGACCATGTGGCGCTCCTGCAGCGCCTTGAGCAGCACCACCGTGGAGGCGACCGAGAGCGCGAGGCCGAAGATCAGGCCCGCGCCGATCGACCAGCCGAGCGACGTCGCAAGGGCGAGGCCAAGCAGCGTCGCGCCGCCGATCTGCACTATCGCACCAGGAATGGCGAGGGCGCGGACCGAGAGCAGGTCCTTGAGCGAGAAATGCAGACCCACCCCGAACATCAGGAGGATGACGCCGATCTCGCTCAACTGCGTCGCGAGGTCGGTGTCGGCCACGAAGCCGGGAGTGAACGGCCCGACCGCAATACCGGCGACGAGATAGCCGACCAGCGGCGGCATGCGGAGCCGATTCGCCAGTGTGCCGAAGACATATGCCAGAACCAGACCCGCAACGATGGTTGAGACCAGGGGCGTGTCATGGTGCATTGGCACTTCCTCTTCGGGACTGTTGGCGGGTTGTCAGGTCATGGAATCGAACATGAGCGCCATCATGGGCGAGGGCAAGGCGAAGTTGGAAACAAAAGCGGCAAAATCATGGGCTTGGCCATGAGACTTTCTTGGGGGACACAAGCACCATCCCCCGGCTTACGGCACGGCGATCACCTTGATTTCGCCCTTTGCCGGCGGGTTTCCCACCACGGTGGGAACCTCTTCGAGCGTTATCGTGCGGGTGATCAGCCGGTCGAGCGAGAGGGCGCCCGAGGCGATGAGCTCCGCGGCGCGCGTCAGCGTGCCCGGGTTGAGCCAGGCGGGCTCCACGCGCAGTTCCCGCGTCAGAAGCTCGAAGGGCGAGATCGTCACCCGCTCGTCCTGCGGCACGACGCCGAAAGGCACCACGGTGCCGCCCTTCCGCGCGATCGCCAGCGATTGCAGGAATGTCTCGCCGGTCCCGGCGCATTCGATCACCACGTCGTAGCCTTCCGGCGCGAGGGCCAGCAGACCGGGGGTGCCGCCGTCTGCGCTCGGATCGACGACATGGGTCGCGCCCAGTTCGAGCGCCAGCTCGCGCCGCGCCGCCTGCCGGGTCGAGAGGACTATCTCTGCGGCCCGCTCGCGCTTCACCAGCTCGACCATCAGGAGCCCGATCACGCCGCCGCCGATGATGGCGACCTTGTCGCCCGGCCTGATCCGCGCGACGTCGATGGCGTGGACGCAGCACGAGACCGGCTCGCAGAACGCGCCGTGGAGCGGGTTGAGCGCCGCCGGCAGTTTCGCCAGATAGGCCGCGGGCGCCACGACATATTCGGCAAAGCCGCCATTCCGCATGACGCCGATGGGCTTGAGTTCTTTGCAATGGTTGGGCTTGCCGTCACGGCAGAAGCTGCATAGCCCGCAGGGTACGTTCGGGTCGCCCGCCACCCGATCGCCTTCCGAGAGTGCCGTCACGCCTGCACCGAGCTTCGCGACGATTCCGCTGAACTCGTGGCCGAGCGTCACCGGCTTCGCCGTCGGGTATTCGCCACGGAACATGTGGCGGTCCGAGCCGCAGATGCCGCAGGCCTCGACGCGGATCAGCACTTCGCCCGGCCCGGGCTCCGGCCGCTCGAGCGTGGAAATCCGCATGTCGCCGGTTGCGACGAGTTGGCTAGCGCGCATGATTGAATCCTCGGTAGAAGCCGGGTTGCTCCCGGCATTTGCCAAGGAAGCTAGCAGAAGCTCAGCGTTCCGCCAGCGC
>CAYPYV010000023.1:10037-21657 GCA_964414845.1 uncultured Devosia sp.
CGCCAGCGCGTCGATGATCCTGGCGAGCGCGATATCCTTCTCGGTCAGCCCGCCCGCGTCGTGCGTCGAAAGCGTGATCACCACCCGGCCATAGGAGTTCGACCAATCCGGGTGGTGGCCGAGCTTTTCTGCGGCAAGCGCCACCTGGGTCATGAAGCCGAAGGCCTGACGGAAATCCCTGAACTTCAGCTCCCGCGTGATCGCATCGCTCAGATCGTCGTGGAACCAGCCCGGCAGGTCCTTCAGCGCCTCGGCGCGGGCAGCATCGTTCAATCTCTCGGGCTTCTGGCTGGTCATCTCAACTCTCCTCGTGTCGCCTGGGTGCGGAGGTTGAACGGCGAACGACAAGATCCGGTTCGATTTCGGTGACGCTCGGTGGGGGCAGCCTGTCGGGCGCCGCGATCAGCTCCATAAGCCGCTCGATGGCGAGGTCGGTCACCTTCTCCACCGCATAGTCGACGCTGGTAAGCGGCACCGAGGCATATTGGCCAAACTCGATATTGTCGAAGCCGACGACCGCGAAGCTCTCGGGGACCGCCACATCATGGGCGCGGGCCCAGCTCAAGGCGCCGATGGCCTGGGAATCATTGCCGGCAAACAAGGCCGTCGGCCGATCGTCGCGCTGCATGAGCCGGTCGGTCGCATAATAGCCCGCGGCCGCATCATGGCCACGCGGCTCGACCACGAGACCTGGATCGAACGGAATGGAGGCGTCGGCCAGCGCCCGGAGATAGCCCTCGCGCTTTTCGGAATTGCCGAGCGGGTTCGCGGCGTCGATCAGCCCTATGCGCCGATGCCCGAGGTCGATCAGGTGCTTTACCGCCTTGTGTGCGCCCTTTCGCTCGTCGATCGACACCGCGTCAATGCCCGCATCGGGGTCCGCGACAAGCAGCACGATCGGGTAGCCCGCGGCCCTGAGCGACCGCAAATGCTCGATCTGCCGGTGATTGGTCGGGTAGATCAGCATGCCATCGACCTGCCGCGAGCGGAACAGCGCAAGCGCGCGCTTTTCCTCATCGAGCTGGTTGTTGGACGTGGCGAGCAGGATGCCATAGCCGCGCGCCGCGAGGCGGGCCTGCACCGCCTGGGCAACGCGGGTGAGCACAGGGTTGGTGATGTCGGTCAGCACAAGCCCGACGGTCTTGGTCTCGCGGCTGACCAGCGACTTGGCGATCTGATTGGGCAGGTAGTTGAGCTCGTCTGCCGCCCTTTGAATGATGGCGCGGGTCGCCTCCGGGATGCGCGGGCTTTCGCGCAGTGCCAGCGACACCGTATTGGTCGAAAAGCCGGTCTTGTCGGCAATGTCCTTGAGCCGGATGATGGCCTTGCCCATTGTGCCCCTGCGCTGCCCTGCGATTATGTTCCGTTCCTTACCCTGTCCGCCGCGCTTCTGCCAGCAAGACCCGGTACTGCGGCGTGAAGGCATGGGTAACCATTTCGGGCTTTTCCGCCCTGGCGCATTTGCCGGCAGCGAGTCCCTAAAGGCTCATTAACCATTTGAGCGCCATGGTCATCGCTCACGGTGAAGGCGAATGTTCGAACCAGCCCACAGGTCATTGCCACCGGTCGATTATGTCTCGATGATCCGCTCGCTCTATGCGGACCGTCGAGTCATGATGCTTGGCGCCCTGTCTTCGGCGGCTGTCGCGACGGTGGGCGGCATCGAGGCGAAGTCGGTGGTGCTCATCGGCATCGCCCTGGGCTTTGCGCTTATCGGCATCCTGCGCAATCTCGACATGCGGAGCTTCGAGCGTACCGAGCTCGACGACGAGGACGTGCCCTCGGCGATGAGATGGGAGCTGCGCGCCACCGTCGGCGCCTGCGCCATCGCGGCGCTTTATGCGTTCTGGATGGCCTATAGCTTCCTTGTGGTGAATTCGTCCTTTGCGGAAATGAGCTCGCTGTCGGTTACGGTGGCGGTATTGGTCGGCGTCGCCGGCCGCAACTTCGCCATCGACAGGCTGGTTACCTGGCAGGTTGGGCTGATCTGCGTCGGCATGGCGCTGGGCATGCTGCTGGATGGTTCGTTCCACACGACCATGCTCTCGCTGGTGCTGATCGCCTTCGTGGTGTCATTGCGCAAGGTCTCGGCCAATATTCGCGCCATATTGCTGCGTGCCGTGCATGGCCGCATCGAGGCCACACGGCTCGCCTCGGAACTCGACACCGCGCTTGAAACCATGCAGCACGGGCTCTGCATGCTCGATGGCAAGGGTGTCATCAGCGTTGTCAACGACCGCGCCGAACTGGTGTTTGCCAGCGTCATGCCCGGCGAATGGTCCAGCCGCCCCTTCGCTGCGCTGATCACGGCGGCGGCGGCACGCGGCACGATTCCGCAGCATGAGGCGAACCAGCTGCTCGCGATCGTCCGCAACGGCCTGGGTGGCAAGGTGGTGCTGGCGCTCGCCAATGGCCAGTACAGCGAAGTCACCGTATCGAGCCGGCAGGACAAGACGGTGCTGCTGTTCGAAGACATTACCGAGCGCGTGAAGGCCGAAGAGCGCATCAACTACATGGCGCATTACGACACGCTGACCGGCTTGCCGAACCGCGCCTATTTCACCGAGCAGGTGGAAGCCGATCTCGAGCGCCGCCGCTACGGCCATGTGCATGATCCGGCCATGCTGATGATCGTCGACATCGACGACTTCAAGCATGTCAATGACACCATGGGGCACCTGATCGGCGACCGGGTGCTCGTCGAAACCTCGGAGCGACTGTCGCGCGTCCTCGGCAAGGATGCGCTGGTGGCACGGCTCGGCGGCGACGAATATGTCGTCTACCGCGCTTCGGGGCTGACCCCCGACAGTATCCAGCGTGACGCCGCGGCGATTCTGGAGGCATTCTCGCGCTCCTTCCAGGTGTCGGGGGAAGTGTTCTCGGTCAACGTCTCCATCGGCATTGTCACTTTTGCGTCCACTGCCGACGGCCTCGACGGGCTGATGACCAAGGCCGACCTCGCGCTCTACAAGTCCAAGGCGCTCGGCAAGGGCCAGGCGCAGGTGTTCCACGAGGAGATGGATACCGATTATCGCTACCGGCAGCGGCTGAAGGCCGACCTCAAGGAGGCCGTGGCCGAGGGCAAGCTGACCCTTGCATTCCAGCCGATCGTCGACATCAAGACGCGCCGCGTGGTCAGCTGCGAGGCGCTGGCGCGCTGGGTGCACCCGGAGCTCGGTTCCATCCCGCCCTCGCTGTTCATTCCCATAGCCGAGGAAACCGGCCTGATCTCCGAAATCAGCCGCTGGGTGCTGAAGACCGCCACCGCCGAGTGCCGCAACTGGCCGGGCGAGGTCTCGGTGTCGGTCAACATTTCCACCAAGGATTTCCGCAACGACGACGTGACGGACATGGTGCATGCCGCACTGGGCTATTCCGGGCTCGATCCGCACCGGCTCGAAATCGAAGTCACCGAGACGGCCCTGCTCGAAGAGCGCTCGAAGGCGACCGAAATCCTGTCGGCGCTCGCGGCCGAGGGGATCGGCATCGCACTCGACGATTTCGGCACGGGCTATTCGTCATTGAGCTACCTGCAGGCCCTGCCCTTCACCAAGCTCAAGATCGACCGCAGCTTCGTGATGGATCTGACCGACAATCCGCGCTCGCTGAAGCTGCTCACCAACGTCGCGCAGCTGGGCAAGGACATCAACCTGATGGTGACTGCCGAAGGCGTCGAGACGGAAGAGCAGCTCTCGCTCATCCGCGAGCATACGCGCGTCGACCAGATCCAGGGCTACCTCTTCGGTGTGCCGCTGCCGAAGCGCGAAGTCGCCGAACTGATCCAGCGACTCGGCGCGCCGGTGAACGCACCGGTCAAGCTCGCGAACTTCCGCAAATCATCACTTACGGTTAACGGCCATTAACCCTTTGGGTTGACGTTCGTTTTGTCCGGCCGCGATCGGGCGTCGCGCCGCGCGCAACGCTGGCAAGCGCGCATTTTAGTTCAAATACGATGAATCGACGGTTAAGATGCCCCGCATTGTAGCGGAGTGAGATAATGCGTCATTCATTCATCGCCTCTGAAACGCCGCAGTCGCCGTCTGCGTCGAAGTTTAACGGTACGTTGCTGGAGATTCTCGACAGGGTCGAGTATTCGCGCGTCCGGATGGATGTGGTCGACAATCCGGTCTACCGCCTGCGCTACGAAGCCTATCGGCGCGAAGAATCGGTGCCGTTCAACGATGCGGGTGTTGTTGTCGACGATCTCGACAATGCGCCCAACGGCATGTGCTTCGGAGTCCATATCGACGGGGAACTGGTCAGCTCGATCCGGCTGCACCATGTGAGCGCGCGCTACCCCTTCGGACCGAGCATGAAGACTCATGCCGATATCCTCGAGCCATTGCTGGCGCGTGGCGAGAGCTTCATCGATCCCTCGCGCTTTACTGCCGACTACGAGGCCTCGCTCGCTTATCCGGCGCTGCCCTTCCTGACCTTGCGCCTCGCCGTCATGGCGTCGGTGCATTTCCAGGCCGATGCGTGCCTCGCGCTGGTCCGTCCGCAGCATACCGCGTTCTATCGCCGGGTCTTCGGGTCGGAGGCGATGGGCGAAACCCGCACCTATCCCGGGCTGACCTTTCCGGTGCAGCTGTTCGGCGCCTATGTCGCGACCAAGCTGCCCGCGACGCTGAGGCGGTACCCCTTCTTCATGTCGACCGAGGAGGAGCGCACCCAGCTCTTTTCCCGGCCGGTCGAGGACACGCGCTTCGAGGCGCCGCAGCGCGCAAGCTCGCGCCTTGCCTATGAACGCTCTCTGGTCGAGCAGGAGTTTGGCGCCGGGCGGCTGATGCCGGCCGAGTAATCAGGTTTTCCGCCGCGCCCTGGCGCGCGGGGCAGCGGGCATCGACGCCGGCGCAGCCTTACTTGGCTTGGGGCTGCGTGGCCGCGGCGGCGGGGGCGGCACGATGGCCTCGACTGCCGCCACGAAGGTCGCCATTTCCGTCGGGTCGAGCGGCATTGTTCCGGTCGCCACCCGCGCCAGCCGGTCGACGGCCGCATAGGTCAGCACCAGCGCCCGGTCGATCTTCGGACCGCCCAGTTCCTCGTAGCGCTCGATGATCCTGAACCCCAGATCGATACTGACCCGCATCGGGTAGGAAAGATCGCGGTGCCGCGCACCAAACCCGGCCTCGGAGAAATCGAAGACGCCGTTCAGAAGCCCGGTCGCCGTGTCGATGGCGAGGTTGTCGCCATCTGTACCGAATTGTCCGAACACCAGTTCGTCGCCCTCGATCTTCAGGGCGCGATAGGCCTTGAGCGTGCGGCGGATAAAAGGATGCAGCTTTCGCGGCAGCAGGGGCAACGTCGCCTCGAGAATGGCGTCGGGCCCGAGCCATGGGGTGACGGCTACCGCGCCAATCGCCGTGAGGCGTGGCAGCGGCAGGGCGTGCAATTCGGCAAAGAACCCGGCGAGCCGAAGCGCGATGGCGTTGCGGCGGCCCGTGTCCAGTGCCTCATAGGACAAGGTGGTGAGGGCCCCGCCCTCGATCCGGCGATGGAGCGAAAAGGGCGGCGTGCCCTCGACGATCTGCATCTGGGGCAGCGCCATGGTCACACGCGGGCGCAGATACTCAAGCAGCACCGCCTCGCGCCGCAACTTGAGCGCAGCCTCGGCAGTACGGGGGATCTTGAGGACGGCATTGTCTGCCAGAACGGCCGCCGTGTCCTCGCCACGATGCAGCAATTCCAGCGGCGCGGCGGCCAATTGCGGCAGCGCCGCGACGATCAAGCCGCGATATCGCGCGATGTCGCCTGCGTCGCCCGTGGGCATGCCCGTTCCCTCGCCTCAACACGAATCACTCTAAAGCGTTGGGCGAGCAAGAAAAGAGGGCTCAAGCGGTTTCCAGCTGCCGTGTCCGGGCTGCAACAGCGGCGCGACCCGCTTTCGCATTCTGTGCGGTCGGTGCAACATGCACGCCCAAAGCCTCGGCGACGGCGTCGTAAAGCAGCCCTTCCACCCGGCGCTTCGACAGCCGGCGGGGAGCATGCGCATGGCGGTAGCCGCCATGGGAGGCCGGTGTGGCGGCAATCATCTCACTATGGGACATTTGGGGGCTCCGTTGTGGCATTTGAGCGAAACAACGGCGGCTGCAGCCAATAGGTTTCCCCTGCAGGAGGCGCAGTCGATCAGCTTTCGGTGATTTGGGGGATGGACCTGGTGCCGCTTGCGTGACTCGAACACGCGACCCCATCATTACGAATGATGTGCTCTACCAACTGAGCTAAAGCGGCCCACCACAAGGTGCGAGGCGTCTCATACAAGCGTCGCCCGCAACGCGCAAGGCTCAATTGTCGCGAAGCGTGATGGCCGTGCTGCCGGTATCGGCCAAGGGCAGAGTCTCGGGGGCGACCGCCTGAGCCGGCCCACCCGGCGCGGTCGTGGCACCCGTGCCGGCCTGGGCGGTGCGCGCGGCAATCGCGCTGGTCGGGACCCGCCACTCGAAGGCATCGAGCAGGCCGGTGACGGGCGATACCGGCTCCCATTCGGGCGCGGTGATGCCATCGGCGGTCCAGACCGGATCGCGTGGCGCGCGCTGCGCGCGGTTCCACCAGTCGCGCGCCTTGCCGTGGTCGCTCGTCTCGCCCTCTTCGATCTCGGCCATCATGAGACACACGGCCTGGCTCGGCTCGGTGCCGATGAAGCCCGAGAGAGCGGCGCGCGCCTCGCCCCACTCGAAGGCGTCGATGGCGGCGCGGGCCAGCACCAGCGCGCCGGCCTTGTTGGCTGGCGGAGCGTCGACCAGCTCGCGAATGCGCTTCAGCCGCTCGGTCGCCGGAGCACCCTGCACGGCATTGGCATAAAGCATGGCGACATCCGGATGCGATGTCGCGCGCCAGACCCGCCGCAGGAGCGTCATGGCGCGCTTCGAGTCACCCCGGTTGGCATAGATGCGTGCCGCGATCAGGGCAGCCGGCACGAAATCCGGCTGCAGCTTCAGCGCGGCAAGGGCGTGGTCGAGCGCGACCGAGGGGTCCTGCGTTTCCTTCAGCTGCGCCCGGGCAGTATCCACCACCGCCATGCGGCGGCGCTTGCGCATCTTGTCGTCGCGGGTCAGCGAGGGCTCGCTCTCCACCATGCGGGCCGCCTCTTCCCAGCGGCCATTGCGTGTCACTTCGTGGAAGAGCGCGTCGCGGGCCCAGCCCACCTGCGGGGAGAGATCCAGCGCCTTCTGCGCGAAAGTCAGCGCTGCCTCGATGCGGCCCTGGGCACGGGCCTGGTCGTAGAGCCCTGCGAGCGCGGCAAGCGCCGTCTTCCGGTTGGAGAGCAATGCACGGTAGTTCTCGCGGGCCGAGTGCATTTCACCGAGCGCAAGATCGGCGCGCGCCTCGAGCAATTGCGCGGCGCCATTCTTGGGCAGGTTGTTGCGGGCCTCGCGGGCCAGCTGCCGGGCGCGCAGGGCGTCGCCCGATTGCAGCGCGATAAAGCCATCCGATAGCGCCAGATAGCCCTGGTCGCGCCGGCGCTCCTGATTGCGGCGCGCGAAATAGAAGGGCGCGGCTACGACGCGCTTCACGACGCCCCAGGCCAGGATCACGAGGGCAACTGCCGCGATCAGCCCGAACGCGGCGACGCCGAGCCGAGGCTGCATGCGATAGCCGAGGAGCTCGACCGTGAGCGTGCCGGGCAGCCCGATCAGCCAGGCTATGCCGGCCGTCAGCAGCAGGCTCCCGATGAGCCAATAGGCGAGCCGGATCAAGGCGTGCCCTCCGTCGCCGGCTCGAGCGCCGCGGCGCGGACCGACGCGATGAACCGCGAGGCTTCGGCAAGCCGGAGGATGTCGGCGCCGACATCCCCGGCCGCAAGCCGCATGGGTTCGGGCAGGCTGGCCAATTCCTTTGCAGCGGCCTCGAAGTCGTGGCGCTCGATGGCAGCCTCGAGCCGCGAGGCAACCGCGTCGGGCGTATCGCCTGTCGTCTCATCGGCCGGACGGAAGGCCAGCAGGCCCTTCACCCATTCGAGCGCACCCTGGCCCAGATCCTCGGTCGCGGCATTGCCGCGCGCGGCGAGGATTTCCGGCAATTGCACCCGGAATCGTTCGACGACCGCGTCGGGGCGCGGCAGGCCGGAACTCGCCGCACTGTCCACCGTCTCGGGCACGGTAAGGTTGGGCAGGAGCCCCTTGAGGCTGCGGACTTCTGTTGCATAGGGCCGACCGGCAGCGAAGGCGCTCTCGAGCCCGGTGACGACGAGCGGCAGCCGCACCGCGGGGGCGATGTCCGCGCCGCCCAGCGTGCGGTTTTGCGCCGCGATCGCCGTCTTGGTGGTCGCGATATCGTTCCTGGTTGCGGCGATGGTCGCGTCCTGCGCCGAAATCCGCTGGTCGAGCGCCCCGATACGGCCGGATACGCTGTCGATCTCGCTGCGGAGCGCACTCATGGCCGCGGTCAGGCTCGATGCGTCGGCGGGAGAGGCGCCCGCGGCCACGGCCGAAAGGCGGGCCTCGAAATCGGCGAGCTTCTCGTCGATCGGCTTGAGGTCGATGGCGGCCAATGCCGACTGCTGATCGGCAACTGCCTTCGTCACCGCGTCAAGGCGCGTGCGCAAGTCACCCAGCGTGGTTTCCATATCGGCCCGGCCGGCCTCGGTGGCGCTGCCAAGCGCGGCGAGCTTCTGTTCGAGCCCATCGAGCTTGGAAGATTGTTCGGCGAGGACCGGCGCCGGATCGGGGTACACAGGACGATTGTCGGGTAGCGGAATGGCATTGCCGATGAGATAGGTCAGCACGGTGCCCAGCACAGCGCCGCCCGCCGCGGCGAGGCCGATGGCGCTCCAGGGCATGGCAAGCTGCGCCAATGGCCGAGGCGGCTGCGTGCGCGGGCCCGCTGCGTCCTCGGTTCGCCCGGCCTCGGCAGCACTGTCGCGCGCCTTGAGGTCGATCACCGGTGGCTTCACAGGTCCGGAATTGCGCTCAGCCATCAACGAGGTCCTCTTGTCCCAAGCGTCGCCGCCTTGTCGTCGCGCCGGAGCGCGCTGGCAAGGGCCATCATGCCGGCTTCGTCGGGCCGCTCGGCAATCCGTATGTTCCACAAATGCGCATCGCCGAGCCCTTCGGCAACGGCCGCGCTCAGGCAAAGCGCAAAGCTGTGGCGTCCGTGCGGCACGAGATGCGGGCCAACCAGCCCGATGAAACATTCCGCTGTCCGGCGTGAATAGAGCGTTACGGCCCCGATGGTTTTCTCGGCAAACCCCACCCGGATGGCCTCGGGCAGCGTCTTCGTCATCACCATGCGGTAGACGGGATGGGTAGCGAGGTCGATGCCAGCGGTGGAAAGCGCCGTTTCGAGGTCGAAGCTCCGCTCTTCGGCGGCAGGATAGAGCAGTGGCCCCGCGACCCCGTCGGCAATGATCCGTTCGGCGAGCTTCGCGCCACCGCCCGCAGCGCTGGTCACCTCGGCAAACCCGAGCTCCCGCGCAGCGACCGCCGTGCGCTCGCCCACCGCATAGACCGGAAGGTGACGGAGCAGGGCGGCATCGCCGCGCGCCGACAGCGCCCGCACGCCGTTGACGCTGGTGAGCGTGAGGCCGCGCCAGCCGCGGTCGGCCGGCAGAGGTTCTTCGAGAACCTCCATTTCGAGCAGCGGCCAGACGATCGGCTCGAATCCGAGTTCGGCGAGGCGGCGGGCGGTATCGCTCGCGTCAGGCTCCGGCCGGGTCACGAGCACGCGCATCTTTCCCTCGCCTCAGGCGCCGAATTTCTGCCGGAACTCCGGGCCCGCCGCATCGAGCAGGTTCTGGCCGAGCCGGCGGCCGATTTCGCTGGCCTGCGCCACCGGCCCTTCGTCACTGAGCCGGAAGAAGTCGCTCCCCTCGGGGCTGAGGATTTCTGCCGTGATCGACAGACGCCCGTCCGCCATTTCGGTATAGGCGCCTATCGGCGTGCGACAGGACCCATCGAGGGTCGCCAGCAACCCGCGCTCCGCCGCGACGGCGCGCTCGGTGGCGTCATGGTTGAGGAGCTTCACGAGGTTTGCGGTGCGAGCGTCGCCGAGCCGGATCTCGATGCCGATGGCGCCCTGAGCGGGGGCGGGCGGAAACGCGTGCGGGTCGAGATAGGAGTTGATGCGATCCTGCTTCTTCAGCCGATGGAGGCCGGCGGCTGCAAGCAGTGTCGCGTCGGCAATGCCGGCTTCGAGCTTGCCGAGCCGTGTATCGACATTGCCGCGGAATGGCACGATCTCGAGGTCGGGCCGGGCCCGGCGCAGCTGCGCCGCGCGGCGGATCGACGATGTGCCGAACTTCGCGCCCGGTGGCAAATCGGCGAGGCTCCCGTAG
The DNA here is from genome assembly GCA_964414845.1 of uncultured Devosia sp. Lineage (GTDB taxonomy): Bacteria > Pseudomonadota > Alphaproteobacteria > Rhizobiales > Devosiaceae > Devosia_A. The sequence continues at coordinate 20,311 of CAYPYV010000023.1, forward strand.
CGATTGGAAATGAACGCGTCGCGCACGTCCTCGCGCTCGAGAAAGGCGACCAGACCCAGTCCGTCCGGGAGTTGGCTCGCCATGTCCTTGGTGGAATGCACGCCGAGATCGACCTCGCCCGCGGCGAGCGCGGCCTCGATCTCCTTGGAGAACAGCCCCTTGCCGCCTGCCTCGCTCAGGGGACGGTCGGTAATGCGGTCGCCGCTGGTCGAGATCACCTTCACGGCGATCTCGTCCTCGGCGACATGGTGTGCCTCGCTCAACAGGCGCCTCACAAGATGCGCCTGCATCAGCGCCAGCATCGAGCCGCGGGTACCAATGGTGAGGAAAGGGGCCGATTGCATGGGGCACGTCCCTGGTGTAGGCCAAAGCGCGCTGGGCTTACCCCCTCGCAACGCACCCGGCAACCCCAAGATGGTCCCCAAGAGGGTTTCAAGGTGACTGCAACAGGCCTCAGGATCCTCGGCATCGAGACGAGCTGCGACGAAACTGCGGCCGCCATTGTCACGCGTGATGAAGCGGGCCAGGGGCAGATCCTCTCCAATATCGTGCGCAGCCAGTTCGCCGAGCACGCAGCCTATGGCGGCGTCGTGCCCGAGCTTGCCGCTCGCGCCCACGTGGAGCATCTCGACCACATCATCGCCGCTGCGGCCCGCGAGGCGGGTGTCGCGCTCGCCGATATCGACGCGGTCGCGGCGACGGCCGGCCCCGGCCTCATCGGCGGCGTGCTGGTCGGGCTCACCACCGGCAAGGCCATCGCGGCTGCGCTCCAAAAGCCCTTCCTCGCGGTCAACCATCTCGAGGGACACGCGCTGACGGCGCGGCTCACCAATGGCCTCGCCTTCCCGTACCTGATGCTGCTGGTTTCGGGCGGGCACACGCAATTCGTGCTGGTGCGCGGCGTCGGCCAGTACGAGCGCTGGGGCTCGACAATCGATGATGCGCTGGGCGAGGCCTTCGACAAGGTGGCAAAGCTGCTTGATCTCGGTGTGCCCGGCGGGCCCAATGTCGAAAAGATCGCTCTGAAGGGTAACCCGAAGGCCTTCGCGTTCCCCCGTCCGCTGCTCAAGGAAGCGCGGCTCGATTTCTCCTTCTCGGGGCTGAAGACCGCCGTGCGCCTTGCCGCCGAAGCGCGCGCGCCCCTCACCGACCAGGATGTCGCCGATATCGCCGCGAGCTTCCAGGCAAGCGTCGCAGAGATCGTCGCATCGCGCTCGCGCCGCGCCCTCGACCGCCTGCGGTCCGAACTTGCGCCCGGCGCGCCGATGCAGCTTGTCGTGGCAGGCGGTGTCGCCGCCAACCGCACGATCGGGGCCGCGCTCCGCGAGGTCGCCGAAATGGCGGGCG
>CAYPYV010000023.1:21667-25989 GCA_964414845.1 uncultured Devosia sp.
CGCCTATTCCGCTGTGCACCGACAATGGCGCCATGGTCGCCTGGGCCGGCGCCGAACGCATGGCCCTCGGCGCGCGCGATTCGCTCGCCGCCCCCGCCCATGCCCGCTGGCCGCTCGACAGCGCCGACATGGCACTTGGCCCGGCAGGCCGGCCATGAGCTTGGCACGCATCAGCGTCATCGGCTCGGGGGCCTGGGGTACGGCCCTGGCGCAGGCCGCAGCCCTCGGTGGCGGGCTTGTCACGCTGGTCGGACGCGATCCTGTCGTGATCGACGACATCATCCGCAACCGATGCAACTCGCGCTACCTGCCGGGCCTCGAACTGTCAGAACGGGTCGGCGCATCCCCGTCCCTGCCCGCCAGCGACCTTGTCATCCTCGCGGTGCCCGCGCAGCAGAGCCGGGCCGTGCTGACCACCCATGCCCATGGGCTTGCCGGCCTGCCGGTCGTGCTCTCGGCCAAAGGGCTGGAGCGCGGCACGCAGTTGCGCCAATCCGAGATCCTGGCGCGCGTGGTGCCCGATGCCATCCCATTCGTGCTGTCGGGTCCGAGCTTTGCCGAGGATGTCGCGGCCGGTCGCCCGACCGCAGTGACACTGGCGGGCGACGATGCCGAACAGACCTCCGAGATCGCTGCAGCCCTCGCCGGCCCGAGCTTCAGGCCCTATGCCGCCGACGACCGGATCGGTGTCGAACTCGCCGGCGCCCTCAAGAATGTCTATGCGCTCGGCGCCGGCGCCGTCGATGGCGCGGGGCTCGGGGCTTCTGCCCGCGCGGCGCTGATCGCCCGGGCCTTCGCGGAACTGACCCGCCTCGTCGTGCGCATGGGCGGCACGCCGTCGAGCCTGGCTGGCCTTGCCGGACTTGGCGACCTGACGCTCAGCTGCACCTCGCCGCAATCGCGCAACTATCGCTATGGGGCGGCGCTGGGCGGCGGCCTGCCTACCGATGCCATCGGCCTCGTCGAGGGTGTCGCGACCGCGCCGGTTGCGCTTGAGCTCGCCCGCAGCCATGACATCGACGCACCGCTCATCGAGGCGGTCAACCGGCTCTTGTCGGGCACCGAAAGCATCGCCGAAATCGTCGCGAGCCTGATGGCGCGGCCACTCAAACGGGAGAACTGAATGACGCTCTATGCCCTCGTCGCCAACGACAAGCCTGGCCATGTCGAGCAGCGCATCGCGCTCCGCCCCGACCACCTGAAGCATCTCGAGGCGCTCGGGCCGCAGCTCAAGCTCGCGGGACCCTTTCTCGACGAGGCGGGCAACATGGTGGGCAGCATTGTTGTGATCGAGGCCGAGAGCCTCGAAGCGGCGGAAGCGGCGTTCCGGCGCGACCCGTATTTTCTCGGCGGCCTGTTCGAAACGGTCACGATCAAGCCCTGGCGGCTCGCCATCAACAAGCTCTGAGGCGTCGTCATGGCCTATTGGCTGATGAAATCCGAGCCCGACGTCCTCTCCTATGACGACGTGGTCGCCAAGGGCGTGCCCGAGGAATGGCACGGCGTACGCAATTACGCCGCACGCAACAACATGCGGGCCATGCAGCTGGGCGACAGGGCGTTCTTCTACCACTCCAATATCGGGCGCGAGATCGTCGGGATCGTCGAAGTGGTGGCGCTCGCCCATCCCGATTCGACCGCCGAGCTGAACGCCAAGGGCGAGGTGGTGTGGGAATGTGTCGATGTGCGACCGGTCCTCAAGCTGCCGCAGCCGGTGACGCTCGACACCATCAAGGCGACGCCCGAACTTGCCGAAATGGCGCTCATCAAGCTGTCGCGGCTTTCGGTCTCGCCGGTGCGCGAGGCGGAATGGGCCCTGCTTTGCCGCATGGCGGGCTTGCCCACGCCGTTCTGATCCGGCCGTCTCAGCGCTAATACCTACGCTGCGGAATGACTTGCTAACGTCATTCGGCGGGTCTATACGCCCGCCCCCTGCGACATTCTGTTGCGGATATCTCGGCGGCCGATGCGTGGACGGCACCCGGCCGACCACGCCGCTTTCATGAGGGAATGCCATGAGTGTTGAAATGACCGACCCGGGCGTCACGGACGCGACGCCGGCGCCCGCATCCGCGAAGCTCACCGCGAAAAGTCGCCTGGTGATCGCGCTGCTGCTCGGCTCCACCTTCGTGGTGTTTCTCAACGAAACCATCATGAGCGTGGCGATTCCCCACCTGATGAAGGACCTGGGCGTCACCGCGTCTGCCGCACAATGGCTGACCACGGCGTTCCTCCTCACCATGGCAGTCGTCATCCCGATCACCGGGTTCCTGATCCAGCGGATCAATACGCGGCCGATCTTCATCCTCGCCATGTCGATCTTCTCGGTCGGCACGCTCATCTGCGCCGTGGCGCCCGGCCTGCCGCTGCTCGTTATCGGACGCGTGGTGCAGGCCACCGGTACGGCGATCATGATGCCGCTGCTCATGACGACGGTGATGACGCTGGTGCCGCCGCAGGCGCGCGGCAAGATCATGGGCAACATCTCCATCGTCATGTCGGTGGCGCCCGCCATCGGCCCCACCATCGCGGGCCTCGTGCTCTCGGCTCTCGAATGGCGCTGGATGTTCATCCTCGTCCTGCCGATCGCCATCCTCGCGCTGGTGGTCGGCTGGCTGAAGGTCGAAAACGTCACGACCCCGCGTTACGCGCCGCTCGACGTGCTCTCGGTTATCCTTTCGGCGCTCGGCTTCGGCGGGCTTGTCTACGGGCTGTCCGCGCTTGGCGAGGGCTCGGGCGAACAGGTCATCCCGCTCTGGGCGGCGCTCCTTGTCGGGCTCGCGGGGATAACGATGTTCGTCATCCGGCAGGTCATGCTGGCCAGCAAGGATCGTGCGCTGCTCGATCTGCGCGCCTTCCTGCATCGCAACTACACGCTGTCGGTCTCGATGATGGCGACGTCCATGCTGATGTTGTTCGGCACGATCATCCTGCTGCCCATCTACACGCAGAACGTGCTCGGGCTGGATGTGCTGCAGACCGGCCTGCTGCTGCTGCCCGGAAGCCTGCTGATGGGGCTGCTCGGCCCCGTGGTCGGCCGGCTCTACGACAAGCATGGGGCAACGAAGCTGCTTGTTCCGGGCAGTGCATTGGTGTCGCTGGTGCTTTGGGCGCTCACGCTCGTCGACCAGAACACCTCGGTCTGGGCCGTGCTCGCGGGGCACATCACCATCTCGGTCGGCCTCGCCTTCGTGTTCACCCCGCTGTTTACCGCCAGCCTTTCGTCGCTGCCCATGCAGCTCTACTCGCATGGCAGCGCCATTCTGGGGTCCATTCAGCAGGTGGCGGGCGCAGCAGGCGTTGCGCTGTTCGTGGCGCTGATGACGCTGCGCTCGGGCACGCTCACCGCCGAGGGCGCTGCGCCGATCGACGCGCTGTCGGGCGGCATCCGCACGGCATTCGTGGCGGGCGCGATCATCTCGCTCGCGGCGCTGGTGCTGGCATTCTTCGTCAAGAAGCCCGCCGACCATGTCGGCGGCTTCCACGGCGGCCATTGAGGCGGAAGGGTCGGCTGGCCCCCGGGCCAGCCGCAACAGGCGTCAGCCGTTACAATTGCCTTCTACCGCGCGCGAAGCGGCAGTAGCGCCTGACAGCGAAAAGGTGGTGGTGACCTTGATGCCCTTTTCGCTCGTGCCCTCGAGCACCAGCGACGAGCCGGCGCGGATGGCGCCCGCGAGGTTCTCGTTCTGGGCCGGCTCGGCCAGCCACGCGGCGTCTTTCTCGGTGAACAGCGCGAAGCTCTGCCCGCCGACATTGGCGGTCGCCTGGGTGTCGGGCGCGAAGACATAGCCCGCCACGATGTTCAGCTCGTTGCGAACGCTTTCGGTCGGCCGGTGCGTCAGGTAGAGATAGGCCTCGGTGAAGCCATCGGGCACGGGGTCGATCTCACTGGACTTGGTCATGGCGAAGCAGACCGGCCCGGTGGATTCGGTGGCAGAGTAAGTCGCCCAGTTGCGAAACTCGCCGATCAGCTTCACAGCCTGCGCCGCGGCTGGCGCGGTGCCGGCTGCCAGCAGCCCCACGACGCAGAAGGCGGGTAGGACGTGACGGCGAATCATCAGTCGCAGCATCTATTGGGCCTCTGGCAGGTCTTTGGAGGCAGCAGTCCAGGCGCCCCGTGATCCTTCAGAGCATTTCACGTTTCAAATGAAACGACGAAATGCTCTAAGTCTTTGTTTTGTCGCGCTTTCGAACCAGAAGAGTCGTGCAACTCTTCCTGAAAGCGCTCTAGGCGGTGCCGCGCGGTCAGCCGCACGCCTTCTCGATTTCCTTGAGTGCGGCGGTGACGCCGCTGAGGCTATAGGTGTCCGAAAGGTTGTTGC
>CAYPYV010000024.1:0-25958 GCA_964414845.1 uncultured Devosia sp.
ACGAGGTGGGCGATCTCGACGCCCTCGCCGCCGAGTGGGATTTGCTTGCCACCCAAGCCGCCGCGCCCGCCTGGGCGGTGCTCTATCGGCACTGGGCGCAATGGGCGAGAACCACCGCCCGCGCGCCGCTGACGCCATGGCAGGGAAGGGTGACCTCTTTCGACTGGGCGGGCCTCAAGCTGGTGTTCCTGCCGGGCGAAATCTTCGCCGAAACGGCACTGGCTCTACGGGCCGCGCTGCCCGCAGCCCCGGTCCCGTTCGTCATCAGCCTCACCGATGGCGTGCCGGGCTATATCCCACCCCGCTCGGCCTTCGCCCATGGCGGCTACGAAGTGCTCGAAGCCCATCGCTATTACGGCCAACCCGCCGCGTTTGCCGAAGGCTGCGCGGAGAGGTTGGTGGATCACATAAGGGACTGACGCCACTTAGCCAGCCAGCGGTATAGGATGTCCTCGCAAGTGCAGTGATTGGCCTCTCTACTCACATATTGGGCTATCAAGGCAACAACTTGCTTAAGTCGTCGACAGCCGTTTCCTGGACTACGAGCGGGGACAACATCCGGCGCCTCGGTGCGGACTCGGTGAACAACCACAAGGTCACGTACAAGAAGCTGGCGCGGTATATGGTGTGGCCTGTGCTACCCTAAGGACAGCCCGACGGCTCCGGCCATTGCCGAGATTGTTCCTGCCACGTTCCAGTCCCGAGTACCGAATATCACGGACGAGTTTGCGACCAAAGTCAGTGCGCCGGAAATGCGATCTCGGTCATACAACGTTGTGGTGGGTTCGCCGCGTTCATCGAATCTCGGCAGCAGCCGCTTCAAATGACCCACCAGGCTGCCGGAGGGAAGCTGGTTTGTGCCACTTCTTGACGCATTGATCTCCCGTTCGTGTGCCCGCAAGAACCGCTCAAGAAGATGAACGATCTCATCGCTGATTTCCAACTCGCGGAAAAGCCTAACCTCCATCCGAATGAAATGCTCAAAGTCCATGGGTCCGACGTCAGGAGACCCTGGACTTGGGAGCCCAAGACGACGCAGAAAGTTGAGGTAATGCGTCGTTGACATTATCCGAGACGCACCGCGAGAGGACCTTCCCGCCAGATACGGCTCGCGTGCCGCTTGAGTATCTCCGCGGCTTAGGGCTTCGATTAGATGAGCTTTCTGCCAAAACGCCTTGCTCTCTAGAAGTTCACCGACTCTCTGTTGGAGTTCAGCGGCCTCCTGGTCACTCAGCCCAACGGCCTGACGATCAATGTTCGAGCTAGCCGCGTTTCCGTCCGAAAGCAATTTTTCAAGGAGCAGCAGAAGGCGCTTTTCGTTGGCAGAAAGATGGGGTGCAGGCTGTGAAATGCGCGACTTGACCATCGGTCGCTTCTCCAAAGGTGAGCGTGGGGTAGTTTGGTATAGGCTCTGCCCGACCTTCAGGTCAGCTCCCCATCAACCGAGAAACGCACCGCCAACTCGGCGCTCATGAATCGAGCTATCGGCTTGTAGTCTGGCCGATGATCCGCGCTGTCGGGTGACCGCATCACAACAAATTCCCCGCCTTCCGGCTCAATAATCTCAGTGAGATCATCGCTCTCAAGCGGCGTCCAATGACGCGAGCGGCATTCCGGACAATCGTCGTCGACCATGCATGACCACTCGTCGTCCCACGTTTCTCCGCAGTCACCGCACCTATAGTGATTGACGAACCATGCCATTCGAGCACCTAACCAGCGCAGGTATCAGCGAAGACGATAGTGCCCTTCGCCCAGAAAATCTAGATAGCCATTGTCTCTCAGCACCTGAAGTTGCTGTCTGATCTTTGGGCGAACATTGTTGTTGTCTGGATATAGACGGCTGAGGTGTGTCTCGAAGGAGTAAACCTCGGCCAGCGTGAAATTGGGCCGGGCGATCCTGTCGACAATGCCCATAACCTCGATGAGCCACCCGCGGGCTTCCGCAGATTTTCCCAGCAGGAAGCTAGTGCGTTGCCAGTGGTCGAGCACTTCGTCGCGTGAGGCCGCGATACCGTCTTTGAGAATGAAGATGCGGCCGGTGTCTGGAACCCGCTCGAGGAGGATGTTCGAGCCGACCCATCCAGCCTTTCGCGCAGTTGGCCTAAGCGGTGCTCGCTTCTGGATGATTTCGGGCGTGAAGAAGTGCTTCGGCACCACGACAACGTTCCGAACAGCCTTCGAGGCTTTGTCGTAGCCAAGCAGCAATAGGTTGGGGTTTGTGTTGGAGGAGAGCCGCGCGATCTTCGCGTCGTAGGCACCATCAGGCACGACGCGGCCGAACGACTTGGCGTTCTTCGACTTGAGTTCGAATTGATCGGCGCAGTGCGGGCACTGAAAGTCGGCCACGGGCGTGTTTGCAGGAAAAGGCGTTAGTTTGGGTGCGCCGCAATTGGGGCAGAACATCCAGTCTGCGACCCATTGTTCAGTCCAGACGCGAGCCTGTTGCGAGCCGCTGTCGTAGGACGCCTGCGATTCTTCGAATTCGAGCTTCATGGGTCGAGCGTAACAGCATGCCGCCTGCCTCCCTAGTCTTCAAAAGCGGTTCGTTCGAGTGCGATGGGCTTGTGAACTTCGCGTTCTGGTAGACCCGAGGCTCCACAGTCGGGTCTCCCTCCCCTTGATGGGGAGGGAGTGATGAGCCGCCAAGCGAAGCTCCGGCGGAGCTTCGCGGCGAAGAACGCCCGTCAGGCTATGCCTGCGGGCTATGGGGTGGGGTGACGCCTGCCACTTAGGGCTCGACTATTGGCCCCCACCCAGCTCCGCTAAGGCGCTGCCGCGCCAAGCTCCGCTACCCTCCCCACAAGGGGGAGGGAGGCGCTGACTGCGAGATTATCACCAGCGTCGACGGCTGAAGGAAGCTTCCCCCAAAAGCCAAAGGCCACCTTGTGGGTGGCCTAGGTCAGGAGTTCCCTTTCGGGAAGCGGACACCACTTCCGGCGCCGTAGATGAGGGAGGTGTGTTGCCGCCGACCCGCCATTCGCCATAGGCTCATGGCCTGCTCGCCTACAATCATGCCATCGGCATGATTTTGCCGCTGCGCGGCCGGCTCTCAGTCCTTGTTTCCCTCCAGCTTCAGCATCTCGCCGGCTTCGCCCAGCGAGACGAGGCCGGTCTTGGAGTAAATCTCCAGCTTGTTGCGCGTGTCCGCGATATCGAGGTTGCGCATGGTGAGCTGGCCGATGCGGTCGGCGGGGGTGAAGGGCGCGTCCTCGACCTTTTCCATGCTCAGCCGCTCGGGCGCGTAGGTGAGGTTGGGGCTCTCGGTCTTCAAGATCGAGTAGTCGTTGCCGCGGCGGAGCTCCAGCGTCACCTCGCCGGTGATGGCGCTCGCCACCCAGCGCTGGGCGGTTTCGCGCAGCATCAGCGCCTGGCTGTCGAACCAGCGGCCCTGGTAGAGCAGGCGGCCGAGCTTGAGGCCGTTGATGCGGTACTGCTCGATGGTGTCTTCGTTGTGGATGCCGGTGACCAGGCGCTCGTAGGCGATGTGCAGCAGCGCCATGCCCGGCGCCTCGTAGATGCCGCGGCTCTTGGCCTCGATGATGCGGTTCTCGATCTGGTCGCTCATGCCGAGCCCGTGGCGGCCGCCAATGGCATTGGCTTCGAGGAACAGGGCAACCGGGTCGGCGAAGGTCTGGCCGTTGAGCGCCACCGGCTGGCCCTCGACAAAGCGGACCACCACCGTTTCCGGCTGCACGTCGACATCGGCGCGCCAGAAGGCCGTGCCCATGATCGGGTTGACGATGCGGATGCCGCTATCGAGGCTTTCGAGATCCTTGGCCTCGTGCGTTGCGCCGAGCAGGTTGCTGTCGGTCGAATAGGCCTTTTCCGCGCTCATCTTGTAGGCGAAGCCGTTGGCAGTGAGGAAGGCCGACATTTCGGCACGGCCGCCCAGCTCATCGATGAAATCCTGGTCGAGCCAGGGCTTGTAGATGCGCAGGTTCGGGTTGGTCAGCAGCCCGTAGCGGTAGAAGCGCTCGATATCGTTGCCCTTGAAGGTCGAGCCGTCGCCCCAGATGTTGACGCCGTCTTCCTGCATGGCCGAAACCAGCATGGTGCCGGTCACCGCGCGGCCGAGCGGCGTGGTGTTGAAATAGGTGATGCCGCCCGTCGAAATGTGGAAGGCGTTCGACTGGATGGCGGCAATGCCCTCGTGCACCAGCTGCGCGCGGCAATCGACGAGGCGGGCCTTCTCGGCGCCGAAATCCATCGCCTTTTGCGGAATGGCGTCGTAGTCGCTCTCGTCCGGCTGGCCGAGATTGGCGGTATAGGCATAGACCTTGGCGCCCTTGAGCTTCATCCACAGCAGCGCCGCGCTGGTATCGAGCCCGCCGGAAAAGGCGATGCCGACCTTGTCTCCCTTGGGCAGGCTCTTGAGGATCGTCGTCACGGGGAGGCTCCAGTCGGCTGAAATGGGATGGCCGTGCGCATATCAAATCTGATGCGGCTCGCCTAGCGGGGCCCGCACGGGTTCTGCGGAAGATTGACCCGCGCGTCGTCGCGGCTCACATGGGGCCGCCAAGCTTCGGAGGCGCAAGAATGGCCGACTGGTCCCCCAGCAAATATCTGCAATTTGCCGATGAGCGCACCCGCGCCGCGCGCGACCTGCTGGCGCAGGTGCCGCTCACCGCGCCGCGTCGCGTGATCGATATGGGCTGCGGGCCCGGCAATTCCACGGAGTTGCTGGTCGCACGGTTCCCCGATGCCGAAGTGGTCGGGCTCGATAATTCCCCCGCCATGCTGGAGGAGGCCCGCAAGCGGCTGCCGAAGGTGCGGTTCGAGAGCGCCGATGCCGCGACCTGGGTGCCGGAGCCCGGCACCGATCTAGTCTTTGCGAACGCCATCTATCAATGGGTGCCCGATCATCTCGCGGCGCTGGAGCGGGTCGCCGCAGCGCTGCCCGAGGGCGGCGTGCTCGCCGTGCAGATGCCTGACAATATGGGCGAGCCGAGCCATGTGGCGATGAATGTCGTGGGCCTCGGCGGGCCATGGGCCAGCCGCCTCAGGGGCAAGCCGCGCCCGCCGCTGCCGCCGGTGGCGAAATATTACGATCGGCTCGCGCCGCAGCTTCGCCCCCTCGATATCTGGCACAGCGTCTATAACCACGTGCTCGATGGCCCGGCGGCCGTGGTCGAATGGGTGAAGGGCACCGGGCTCCGGCCGTTCCTCGAGCCGCTGACGGCGGACGAGCAGACCGAGTACCTCAGGCGCTATCTCGAGCAGATCGGCTCGGCCTATCCGCCGCGCGCCGATGGCAAGGTGCTGCTGCGCTTCCCGCGGCTGTTCATCGTCGGGGTGAGGTAGGGGGCTAGCCCGCCAGCGGGCTCACCCCGAACAGGATCTGGTGCAGCCCGAACAGCAGCGCCAGCGTCACCACCACGCCGATACCGATGGCGATCGCGTCGCCCGTCCAGCCCTTGGCCACCGGCTTCGGCTCGGAGCGCCGGAAGCTCGCCACCAGCGTGACGATGGCCCAGATGAGCGCTACGCCGAACAGCAGCACGCCAGCCGCATCGCCATTGGCCAACAGGTGTCCCACGGCCCAGAGGATCGTGCCGATCAGCATCGGGTGCTGTAGCACCTGCTTGATATGCCCCGCCGGCAGCTGGCTCGCGGCAAACAGCACGATGCCCACCGCCACCAGCAGGTGCGTGATGTGGCGGCCCCATTCGGGCGGCAGGTAGAGCTCCGGCGCCTCGGGGCGATAAAGCGCATAGCCCCAGATGATCAGCGCGAAGCCGACCAGCGACCCCACCGCATAGATGCCCTTCCAGCGCCCGGGGGATTTTGCGATCTGCTCCGCGCGCAGGCTGGGCGATACGACGCGGATCGAATGCATACCGAAGAAGATGACGAGGCCGGCGACGAGCACGAGCATGGCGAGACTCCCTGTGGCGTGCAGCTTAGCCCCGCTCTTTGCAGCGAGCCAGCCGGTCGCCGCAGTTCTCCTCAACCGGTCGTGTAGCTGATGGCGGCGTAGTATTTCAGCCCGTAGTCGGCCACGAGGCTGGCCTTGTCGGTGCCATTGATGATCCGGCGGGCGTTGACCCAATCCTCGGTGGTGGCGTTGAAGTAATCGCCGAGCTTCTTGCCGGTGAAGCTGCCGTTGATCATGCCGTGGAACAGGATCTGCGTGGCGACAGGCAGTTCCAGGGCCCGGTCCGGAGCTGCGACGAGGTCGACGCCCGTGACCTTCGACATCGCGGCGTAGTTGGTCTTCCAGGTAAGCTGGACGAAGCCGCGTCCATGATACTTGATGCCGTCGCCGAACTTGGTGTTGCCCATCTTCTTTGCCCGGGCAGGGTTGTCGCCGGTGATATCGTATTTGCGGGTGAAATAGTCGTTGCCACCATATTCATGGATCGGCTGCATCCTGCGGTCCGTCTCGTGATGCGCGGTGGCGAGCATATAGGCCAGCCAGCGGTCGTCGTTCTTGGCGTGGTTGACCTCCCATTCGTCGAGAATAGCCGTGATGCCGGCGACCTGCTTTGCCGAGAGGCTGCCGCCGAACAGCGTCAGTCGAATCTGGTCGAAGAAGAACTTGCGGTTGATCATTTTCGCGTCCCCATCAGAGACGCCCAGCTTAAGCGCTGCCATGCGCGCGGGGATAAGTTGGTCCCCGTAGGGACGATGCCTGATGGTGCGCCCCGTTGTCGGGCTTCTCTTTAGGGGGAGAGGGTGCTATTGGCGCCCGCTTCCGGATCGGCGCGCAGACAAGCCGATACGGATTATCGTCTTGTCGCGCTTTCGAGCTGGAAAACCATTCCGCTTTTCTGGGAAGCGCTCCCGAGTTGGAGTTGCCCGATGTCCTCCCCATTCGAGATCAGTTTCGACGGCGCCACCTTCCGTGGCGAATCCGACGGGTTCGGCATCCCGGTGGTGTTCCTGCATTCGGGCGTCACCGACCGGCGCATGTGGGCCGAGCAGATGCGCGAGCTCGCCGCCGAGGGCTATCACGTCATCGCGTATGACCGGCGCGGCCATGGCGAGACGGTGAGCGACAACGTACCCTTCAGCCATGTCGTCGATCTCGAAGCCGTGCTCGACAAGCTGAGCGTCCACGCGGCCATCTTCGTCGGCTCGTCGATGGGCGGCGGGCTCGCCATCGACTTCGCGCTCGAACATCCCGAGCGCACCATCGGGCTGGTGCTCATCGGCACGGCAATCAGCGGCGCGGACAGCGCGGAAATCCCCGAGGAAGCCGCCGATCTCGAGGATGCCCTCGATTATGCGCGCGAGCGCGGCAGCCTCGAGACCGTCAACCGCATCGAAGCGCATCTCTGGCTCGATGGTCCGCTGGAGCAGTCCGGCCGGGTCACCGGCGAGGTGCGCGACCTGTTCCTCACCATGAACCGTATCGTGCTCAACCATCCGGAACTGACCGAGGAAGAAGAGCCCGAAGACGCGACCCTCAGCCTCGGTACCATCGGGGCGCCGGCGCTGCTGGTTGTGGGCGATCTGGATTTTCCCGACATCGTCGCGCGGCACGAGGATCTCTCCGAGGAGCTTGAGAACGCCTTCGCGGTGGTGCTCGAGGACACGGCGCATTTCCCCAGCCTTGAGCGCCCCGATCTGTTCAATCCGCTGCTGCTCGAGTTTCTCGAGGCCGTGACGGGGCAGGGTGCCGATGACGAGACCGCCACCGGATACGACGCGTGATCGTTCCGGGCTGGCCCATGTCGCCCCATCAAAAACTGTCATTGGTTCATTCGTGAAGTATCTGTTAGTGTCCTAACGATACTCATCGACTTGACCGACGGAGCCCGAAGTGGCCAGCCTCTCCGCACCCTCGGGTGCGTCGCATACCGAATCCGGCCTGCTGGCCGGGCTCGCCGCCTATCTCCTCTGGGGCTTCCTGCCGCTGCTGTTCGGTTTGCTGCGCGAGGTGGGCGCGGTGACCATCGTTGCCGACCGCACGCTCTGCTCTTTGGTGTTCGTCGGGCTCTTGCTCGTGGCGCTCAAGGGCTATCCAGAAGTCCGGCAGGTGCTGGGCGACCGTCGCACCGTGGCGCGGATGGCTGTCGCGGCAGTGCTGCTCGCCGCCAACTGGCTCATCTTCGTGTTCGCGGTCGAGGCGGGTCATGTGCTCGAGGCGAGCTTCGGCTACTTCATCAACCCGCTCGCCAATGTCGCGCTCGGCATGCTGTTTCTCGGCGAGCGCCTGAGCCGCGTGCAGGGGGCCGCCATCCTCGTGGCGCTCGTGGCGGTGCTGATCCAGGCGATCGGAATCGGCAGCGTGCCCTATATCGCGCTCAGCCTCGCGTTCAGCTTCGCGGCCTATGGCTTCCTGCGCAAGACCGTGAAGGCCAGTGCCGCCACCGGACTGTTCATCGAGACTCTGGTGCTGGCCCCGGTAGCGCTCGGCTATATCCTCTACACCTTCTGGCGAGATGGCGGGGTCGGGCCGCTGGCCGATCCCTATACCGCCTTTCTCCTCATCCTCACCGGGCCGGGCACGGCGGTGCCGCTGCTGCTGTTTGCCATCGCCGTCAAGCGGCTGAAGCTCTCGACCGTGGGCATGCTGCAATACATCTCGCCCTCCATCGCCTTCATCCTCGCCATCACCGTGTTCGGTGAGGAGCTGAACCTCACCCGCGCCATCAGTTTCGGGCTCATCTGGCTCTCGCTCATCATCTATTCCTCCGACGGGCTGTTGCGGCGTCGCGCCCGGGGCGCCACATGAGCGACAAGGCGCGAAAGCTGACCGCCACGCTGGTTGCCACCTACGCCGCCTTCGGCAAGGATTTCGTCAGCGCCGCGGTGCCCGCGCTCGAACTGACCTTTGAAGGCATTCCCGGTGACGTCCATTCGGGGCTTACCCGCAAGAGCGGCGGGCGCGAGCCCTGGTATCCGCGCGGCACCATCATCCGCAACGAGCGGCAGGTCTCGATCCTCTCGGTCGAGGAACTTGCCGAGATCGGTGAGCGGCTGGGGCTCGAACCGTTTCGGCCCGAGTGGATCGGCGCCAATCTCGTGCTGCAGGGCATCGACGGGCTGACGCGATTGCCGCCGCGCACGCAGCTGATGTTCCCTTCGGGCGCGACCATCCGCATCGATGGTGACAACAACCCCTGCCGCCATGCCGGGCGGGCCATCGTGCGGCACGTGCCGGAGCGGCCCGACCTCGAATTCGGCTTCGTCAAGGCGGCGGAGGGCCGCCGGGGCCTGGTCGGCTGGGTCGAGCGCGAGGGCACGATCCAGCCGGGCGACACTGTTGCCATCCGCATCTGGCCGAGGGCCGGGTAGCACAGCCCTACTGCTTGACGGCGGAGTCCCAGTGTTCGTCGGCCTTGCCGTCGACGATGCGCCAGGTGTCGTACCAGGTTGTGGTGTAGGTCTTGCTGGAGTCCTTCGGGTCCTTCTCCGTGCGCACCGTGGCGACGGTTACGAGGTCGCCCTCGGCAGTGACGAAAACGACCGGCAGTCCCAGCTTCTCGGGGATCGGCGAGGCCGGCACCTTGAGCACCTTGGTGAAGAAGTCGACCACGGTCTGGCGACCGGACGCGACGTTCGGATTGTGCTGGATATAGCGCTCGGTGAGGTACTTGTCGGCATCCTGCCAGTTATTGGCTTCGAGCAGGTCGCGCATGATGTGGTAGACGACCTGCTTGTTGGCGTGAAGCGCCGGATCGGGGCTGGTGAACAGCGCTTCCTTGTCCTGCGCGGCGACCACAGCCTCCTGTGCGAAGCTCGGCACCGCGGCCGAAAGACTTGCGGCGAGTAGCAGCGAGAAGACGAGCGGTTTGGTGAGCAGCATTCTCATTTCCTTGGCAAAGATCGGCCATGCATTGGCGATGTCCGCAAGGTAGGCAGGGTGCGGCGTGCGCAAAAGACGGCAGGAATCGCGCCCATAGGCACCGCCAGGTAAGTGACCTGCTCAGGCCCGGCGCGCACCGGCAATGACGCTCGCGATACGCCGGAAGAGTTCGGCATGCGGCGTCGACTTCCGGAATACCAGTGAGAGCTGGCGGCGCGCCAGCGGCTCGGCCAGCGGGTACACGGCGAGCCGGCTGTCGGCCGCCTCGCGACGCAGCGAGATCTGCGGCAACAGCGTCACACCCTGCCCGTTGGCGACGAATTCCACGATGGTCGAGAGCGAGGTGGCGGCAAAGGTACGCGGGCCCCGCGCGCCATCCAGCCGGCAGGCAGCAATGGTCTGGTCTCGGAAGCAGTGGCCTTCGTCGAGCAGCAATATCCGCTCGGGCGGAAGGCTTTCTAGCGACAATGGCGCGGGCATGGGTTCATCGGCCGATGTCACCAGCACGAAGGGGTCGTCGAAGAGCGGTACCGTTTCGAGCGGCGCGCCCCCGGATGGCGGAGCCGTCGCGATGAGCGCCAGGTCGAGCCCCCCGTCATCGAGCCCGGCCAGCAGCTGTTCGGTGCGGTTCTCGCTTACGGTGAAGGCGAGATGCGGCAGGTGATGGGTCAGTGCGGGGAAGATTTCCGGCAGCAGGTAGGGCGCGACCGTGGGGATCAGCCCGAAGCGCAGCGGCCGCAGCGGCTCCGCCCGGGCGGCTGCGACGAAATCCTCGAGCCCTTCGGCGGCGGCCAGAACATTGCGGGCCCGATCGAGCAGGTCGCGGCCGAAGGGTGTGAGACGCGCCGTCCGGCCCAGCCGGTCGAAGAGCGGTGCGCCGCAATACTCCTCCATCTGGCGGATCTGCTGGCTGAGGGCGGGCTGGGTCACGTGGCAGCGCTCGGCGGCGCGGCCAAAATGGCCGGTTTCGGCGAGCACCGCGAGGTAGGTCATCTGGCGGAGCGTAAGGGACATGATAAGCCGAGCTTATCGTATTGCACGCCGCAAGATGCAACAGTCCGCCCCGGCCTGACCCGCGCCACGCAGCGGATGCGCCCGGGCAGGGCTACGGGTCAGCACGTGCCGGTACACCGCAATTTTATGCAAATTCGAGCCGCATTTGGCGAAAACTCGACTGGTGAGCTTCAGGGGCTGCACCGACTTAGAAGGTCACTCTCGGCGCATACTCCACTAGAGGCCCGAGGATACTTAAATGTCGGAACTGGAAGAGGGCAGGCGCGCCTTTTCAACATTCAGGGTGCTGAACGGCGATTCCAACATCGTCGAGCGGGATCAGCTCTTCCGCAACATGGCGCAGCTCTATTCCTATGTCTCGGACCGGTGCGACGACGAGCAGGTGGCGCAATACGACGAGGTGCTGTGCCAGCTCGCCGAACTGGTGGAGCAGGAAGCCCGCGTACATGTGGCGAAGCTCCTCGCGCCACTCGACCGGGCGCCGGGCAATGTGGTGGTCAAGCTCGCCAACGACGATATCGCGGTGGCGCAGCCGCTGCTCGAATTCTCCAACGTCCTCAGCGACGACGACCTGATCGAAATCATCCAGAACCAGACCGAGCAGCACCGCGTTGCCATTGCCGGCCGCCCTTCGGTGACCGAGCGGGTGGGCGAGGCAATCGTCGAACACGGCGAGACGCCGTCGATCAGCCGGCTGGTGCGCAATGCCAATGCCGAGATGGGCACCAATGTGCTGCAGAAGCTGGTGCTGAAGGCAGCGAACGATCCGACCATCGCCAACGACCTGCGCGGCCGCGAGGATATCGATTGGCGCAGCCTCTCGAAGCATATCTCCGTCGTCGGCGACAAGGTGCTCGAAACGATCGCACAGATCGATCCGCGCATTGATCCGGTCACGGTCGGCAAGGTCTCCGCCGTCGTCTACAACCGCATGCGCAACCGCGCCGGGTTCAACGCCCAGGAGTGGAAGGTCGCCTATAACCAGGTGAAGGCGCTGGCCGACCGCAAGCAGCTCGACGAGCGCGCGCTGATCCGCTTCGCCCGCTTCGGCTATGGCCACCATACCGCCGCCGCGCTGACGCTCTTGCTGCATGTCTCGCCGGAAGTCTTCGTCAAATGGCTCGCCATGCAGGATTACGTGGCCATCACCGTGGCGCTCCGTGCGCTGGGCGTCGCGCCGGACCTGTTCGAATCGATGATCGCCTCCATGCCCTGGCGCGATCTGCCGACCAATGTCGATATCGCCAGTGTCCGCCGCCGCTTCGAGGCGCTCAGCAAGGAAGAAGCCATGGGCATATTCGAACTCTGGCGGGCACATGCCTTCCGCCGCCGCACCGGACACGAGCAGGCCGGCGCCGCCTGACCCCCGCGACCCCGGTTTCTCGTCGCCTGGGCCCCTCTCCGCCAGAGACCGGAGAGGGGTCTTTTCGTTTTTGGCAAGCATTCGCGCCGGAGGGGCTGGACCGGTTGCGACACCAGATATAAAGATATCTTTATATCTGGTGCGAGTGCCTATGGACGCGTCTTCGGAACTGGTCGAAATCTTGCGGGCCGCGGGGGAAACCACCCGGCTCAGGCTGCTCGCCTTGCTGGCCGATGGCGAGCAGTCGGTCAAGGACCTTACCGAGATCCTCGGGCAGAGCCAGCCGCGCGTCTCCCGCCACCTGAAGCTGCTCGCCGATGCGGGGCTGGTGCGCCGTCATGCCGAAGGTGCCTGGGCCTATTACGGCCTTGCCGACCAGGGCAGCGGTGCGGATCTGGCGCGGTGGGCCGTAAGCCGTCTCAACCCGGACGATCCCGAGCGGCTGCGCGACCGTGCGCGCCTCGCCGAGCTGCGCCGCACCCAGCAGGATCTTGCCAACGACTATTTCTCCAAGGTCGCGCAGAGCTGGGACCAGTTGCGGCAACTGCATGTGCCCGAGGAGGCCGTCGAAGCTGCGGTGCTCGCGGCCTTCGGCACCGGGACGGTGGATGTGCTGCTCGATCTCGGCACCGGTACCGGCCGCATGCTCGAACTGCTCGCCGGGCATTACCGGCGCGGCATTGGCCTCGATTCGAGCCGTGACATGCTGGCGGTGGCGCGCGCCAAGCTCGCGGCGGCCGGGGCGGCACATGCCCAGGTTCGGCTGGGCGACGTCCTTGATCTCGACCCCGGGCTGCCGGTGGCCGATCGCATCCTCCTCCATCAGGTGCTGCATTACTTCGACGATCCGGGCCGGGTGGTTCAGGGCGCGGCGCGGCTCCTGGGGCCGGGTGGCGAAATGCTGCTTGTCGATTTCGCGCCGCACGAGCTCGAGTTCCTGCGCAGCCACCACGCGCATCGCCGCCTCGGGCTTTCCACGGCCCAGATCGAAGGCTGGGCCCGCGCTGCGCAGCTCGACATCGTCGAATTCACCTCCTTCCCGCCCGCGGGGCAGGCGGAGGGGCTTACCGTTTGCCTCTGGCGACTGGCCCGGGGCCACAAGGACATGACGCAATGACAGACTCCCATCCCGACCGCCTGAGCCGCCAGCCGGTGGGCGCGCGGCCGCCGCTCAAGGTCTCGTTCGAGTTCTTTCCGCCCAAGACCGATGCGATGGAAGAGCGGTTCTGGGAGTCGCTCGGCAAGCTGGCGCCGCTCAATCCGCGCTTCGTATCTGTCACCTATGGGGCGGGCGGCACCACGCGCGAGCGCACCCTGCGGCTGGTGAGCCGCATCACGGCGGAATCCGGTGTTCCGGCGGCGGCGCACCTGACCTGCGTCGGGGCGTCGAGGGACGAGGTGAACGCGGTGGTTCGCGGCTACGAAGCCGCTGGTGTGCGCCGGATCGTGGCGCTGAGGGGAGATCCGCCCGAGGGCATCGGCTCGACCTTCACCCCGCACCCGGAAGGCTATCGCAGTGGCGCGGAACTCGTCGCCGGCATACGTGCGCTAGGTGATTTCGACATCTCGGTCGCGGCCTATCCGGAAAAGCATCCGCAAAGCCCGGACTGGGGCGCCGAGATCGACAACCTGAAGCGCAAGCTCGATGCCGGCGCCAACCGCGCCATCACGCAGATGTTCTTCGACAATCAGGATTACTTCCGGCTGCTCGATCGCGCGGCGGCAGCGGGCATCACCGCGCCCATCGTGCCCGGAATCCAGCCGATCCACAGCTTCAAGCAGATATCCGGCTTTGCCGCCCGCTGCGGGGCGGGCATCCCGAGCTGGATCGCCGAGCGTTTCGAGGGGCTGGACGACGACCCGGAGACCCATGCGCTCGTGGCCTCCGCCGTCGCGGCAGAGCAGGTGCTCGAGCTCATCGACCAGGGCGTCACGGAGTTCCACTTCTTCACGCTCAACCGTTCCAACCTCGTGCTCGCGCTTGCGCGCCTGCTCGGCATACGTCCGGAATAGGGCCTCGTTCAGCATCGGTTCAGCCGCTTGGGAACAAGTTCGATCGTCTAGGCTTCCTCATTATGGCCATGTTGATCGGGTCCCGTCTCGTCATTCGAGGCGGGATCGCTGAAGGTAAGGACTGCACCGATGAAACTCGATGGAAAGCTGAAGGGCGGGCTCGCGTGGGCCGGACTTGTGGTGATCCTCGCCGTTCCTGCGGCTGATATCGCCCTCGGGCCCAGCGATAGCGCCCGCACCGTGACAGCGGTTCCGGCAGAGACGGCGACGGTGGAGAAGCCTAAGCTCGACGCCCCCGCCAAGGCCACGACAGATCCGGTCCAGACCGCCTCCACCGGCGCCGATCCTGTGACGACCTATCTCGACAAGAACAAGAAGCTGCCGAGCTATGTCTCGGATGGCGGCACTGGCGCGACCAGCACGGCGAGCCTTTCAGGGGGCGACATGGCGACGCAGGCTGGCCCTGCGCCCAAGGCTTCCGATGGCGCCGCGTCCCCCGCCATAGCAGCTGTGCCTCCGGTGCCGCTGCCGCGGAGCGCCCGCCCGGCGGCCGCGCCCCAGACCGATCTGGCATCGCTGCCGGCGCCTGCCAAGCCGGCAGCGGCGACGCAGCCGCAGCTTGTCCTGACCGAGAAGGAAGAGGCGCGCGCCAGGTCCGTCGCGCCGTTCCCGCTCAGCGATGGTGACGCTCCGCGCGACACCGCCAGCGTCGAAGATGAGCCGGTGGTGCGCGGCGATGAGCTCGAAGAATGGGATTCGGGCTCGCTCGCGCAGTATCTCGAGCGCAAGGGCCTGCTCGACCGCGGGTCGAACGCCAGTGCCGAGGAAGTCTCCGCATCGGAAGACTACGACCCGGATGGGTTTTTCCTCGATCAGGGGCCGAATGCCGGAGAGCCGAAGCGCAAGCGCCTCGACGAGCTCTGGTTCTTCTGACCCGCAGCCGGCACTCCGAGGCGCATGCCGCCCAGTCGGACGGTTGCAATTTTCGATGACGATCCTTGCTGGCAATTCACTTGCGGTAAGGCCGGCGAAGCAGGCAATGAGAGTGGGGGCTGGTCGGACAACCGAGACACGAGAGCCCACCGGCGGCACAGGGGCCGACGGGAGAGCGGAGATGAACGTGTCTATTTGGCAGCGGATAGGGGCAGTGATCGGCTCGGTTTCCGAGCGGACCGGAATTGCCGGGTCCGTCGCCACCGCGCTCGACCCCGATAGCTGGCTGCCCGGCGGCCAGGAAGCGGCGTTCACCCTCGCCCTTGTCGCGCTTTCGGCCAAGATGGCGGTGTCGGATGGCGTGGTCACGGCCTCCGAGCGCGCGGCCTTTGCCCGAACCGTCGAGATCAACGAAGGCAACGAAGCCCAGGTCGAGCGTCTGTTCAGGCTCGCCCAGCAGGATGTCGCCGGGTTCGAGACCTATGCGCGCAAGATCCGCCGCTACTTTCTGCGCAATCCCGAGACGCTGGAACATGTGCTCGACGGGCTCTTCTACATCGCGGCGGCCGACGGGATGATTCACGAGGCGGAGCTCGACTACCTCCGTACCGTCAGCATGATCTTCGGTTTCGACGAGGCGCGTTTCGAGCAGATCACCGCGCAGCATGTGCTGTTCGATCGCGGTTCGGATCCCTATGCCGTGCTCGGGCTCGTGCCGCATGCCGACCCGGCGGAAGTGAAGCGAGTCTATCGCACGCTCGTCGCCGAGCATCATCCCGACCGTCTGATCGCCAGGGGCGTGCCGCAGGAACTCGTGGACGTGGCAACGCGCAAGATGGCGGCCATCAATCACGCCTATAGCCAGATCATGAAGCCCGAGGCGGCTTGACGCTGGCCCCATCCGCCAGCCATATGCGCGCGCCAGTCGGCCGGGCGACCGCTGCTGCCAGCAATGGCAGGGGAGGAAAGTCCGGGCTCCTTCGAAATACGGTGACGGCTAACGGCCGCCGGGGGTGACCCCAGGGAAAGTGCCACAGAAAGCAAACCGCCGTGCATGCACGGTAAGGGTGAAAGGGTGCGGTAAGAGCGCACCGCGGACCCGGCGACGGGGACGGCACGGTAAACCCCACCGGGAGCAAGACCAAATAGGGGTGACGTGGCGTGGGGCAACCCGGGCCAGCCGATTTCGAGGCCAGTCACCCGGGTTGGTTGCATGAGGCCGTCAGCAATGGCGGTCCTAGATGAATGGTCGCCACGCGGAAGGCAACTTCCGCCCTACAGAACCCGGCTTACAGGCCGGCTGGCATTTCGTTCCGTAGCGTCGCGATCAATGGCGGGCGGCCATCCCAAGGCGCAAACTCCGCGCAAGAGCTTCTTAAGCTCAACAAAATCTTAAATTCCATCAGTCACATTGCCCCGAAACCCGACAGGGACGCGTACCGGCTCATGCCGGCTTGGAGTATGTGGTCGAATGAGTGAGCCGACGGGCAGCCGAGCCGAGGTGCCGCATGTGCCGGTGCTGCTCGCCGAAGTGCTCGAGGCGCTGGCGCCACTCGCCGGTGCGCGCATTCTCGATGGCACATTCGGGGCTGGCGGCTATTCCGAGGCGCTGCTCGAGGCTGGTGCGTCGGTCATTGCCATCGATCGCGACCCGCGTGTCGGTCCCCATGTCGCACGCCTCGTGTCTCGCTTCCCCGATCGTTTCCGCTTCGTGCCCGGCACCTTCTCCGAACTCGATACGCTGGCCGAGGGCGCGGTGGACGGTGTGGTGCTCGATATCGGCGTCTCGTCCATGCAGCTCGACGAAGCCCAGCGCGGCTTCTCCTTCATGCATGAAGGGCCGCTCGACATGCGGATGAGTGCCGAGGGCGAAACCGCTGCGGATCTTGTCAACACCCTGCCGGAAGCCGAGTTGGCCAATCTGATCTATGCCTTTGGCGAAGAACGGAAATCCCGGCGTATCGCGCATGTGCTGGTTGCGGCGCGCGCCGAGGCGCCCATCACCACCACGGCACAGCTGGCGCGGCTCATCGAGAAGGCCATCGGGCGGAAGCCGGGGGACTCGCATCCGGCGACGCGCAGCTTCCAGGCATTGCGGATCGCCGTGAATGGCGAGCTCGATCAGCTCGTCGAAGGCCTCTTCGCCGCCGAGCGGCTGCTGGGGCCG
This sequence comes from uncultured Devosia sp., assembly GCA_964414845.1. GTDB lineage: Bacteria > Pseudomonadota > Alphaproteobacteria > Rhizobiales > Devosiaceae > Devosia_A. The sequence continues at coordinate 17,248 of CAYPYV010000024.1, forward strand.
GGCGGGCGGCTTGCCGTCGTCACCTTCCATTCGATCGAAGACCGGATCGTCAAGCGCTTCTTCGCGCCGGAAAAGGCCGAGCCCGTGCAGTCGCGGCACCTGCCGCGCACCGAGCGCGAGGCGGCGGCGTGGCGCGACGTGCAGAAGGCCGTGAAGGCCGGTGAGGCTGAGCTTCGGCGCAATCCGCGCGCGCGCTCGGCGACGCTCCGTTCCGCTCTGCGCAGCGATGTCGCGGCGCGGGCCGTAAACTACCAGGGGCTCGGCGTGCCCGAGCCGGGGAGGGCGTAATGCTCAAGACCCTCAATGCCATCCTGCTCTTCGTGAGCCTCGCCGGCGTCGTCGGCGTCTATGCGCTCAAGTATTCCGTCGAGGATCTCGCCACGAACAAGGGGCGCCTCGAACGCAAGATCGACCGGCAGCGTGCCGAGCTGTCGCTGCTGCAGGCGGACTGGGCCTATCTCAACCAGCCGGCGCATGTCGCGCCCATCGTGGTGCGCCACCAGACTGCACTGGGGCTCGAGCCGACCAAGCAGGAGCAGTTCCTCGGCTTCGACGCCCTGCCGATGCGGCCTGCGGCGCTCGACAATGCCGCGCTCAACTCGCTGTTCGAGACGCTGGCGTCCGGCGTCGATCCGATCGGCCAGATCATCGAGGCCAACTAGATGGCAATCCTCACTGAATCCGGCAATTCCATCGCACTCAACGGGGCCAACCGGTCCCGGGCGGCGCTGACCCGTTCGCGCATCCGCGTGGTGGTCGTGGCGCTGATCATCGTCTTCTCGATCGTCGCCTGGAAGCTGATCGACCTCGGCCGGACCGTACCCGATACCAGCATCGAGGGCGTCACCCGCGACGTCATCACCGCTTCGCGCCCGACCATACTCGATCGCAACGGGCTCGAGATGGCGGTCGATATCCGCGTGCCCTCGCTGTTTGCCGAGCCGCGCCGCATCGTCGACGTGAACGAAGCCGTGACCAAGCTCCGCACCGTGCTGCCCGACCTCGACAAGGACTGGCTGACCAAGCGGCTCACTGGCGACAAGGGCTTCGTGTGGATCAAGCGCGAGCTGACCCCTGCCATCGAGGAGCGGATCTTCAACCTCGGCATCCCCGGTCTCGATTTCCTCACCGAGAGCAAGCGCTTCTACCCCTCGGGGCAGGAGACCAGCCACATCATGGGCGCGGTGAACATCGACAACCAGGGCACCATGGGCATCGAGAAGCATCTCGATGACGATGGGCTCGCGATGCTCCAGTCGGTGGGTCTCGCCCGCAATGCCGAGATGACCCCGGTCGATCTCGCCATCGACCTGCGCGTCCAGCATGTCATCTACGACCAGCTCAACGATGCGCTGACCCGCTACCAGGCGATCGCGGCCGCGGCCGTGATGATGGACATCAAGACCGGCGAAATCATCGGCATGGTGTCCCTGCCGGACTTCGACCCCAACGCGCCCTCGACGCTGTTCCAGGACTACAACGGGCAGAAGAACCAGCGCTTCAACCGCATCACCTCGGGCATCTACGAGCTCGGGTCGACCTTCAAGACCGTCACGGTGGCGGGTGCGCTGGACGCGGGCGCCGTAAAGATCACCGATCAGTTCGACGCGCGCTACGGGGTGAAGTTCGGGCGCTTCACCATCGACGACTTCCACGGCAAGCACCGCGTCCTGAGCCTGCCCGAGGTCTACAAGTATTCCTCGAACATCGGCACCATCAAGGTGATGCAGGCGATGGGGAAGGACGGCTTCCGCGATTTCCTCACGCGGGTCGGCTTCGACACGTCCGTGCCCTTCGAACTGCCCGAAATGCGGGCGCCCACCGTGCCCAAGAAATTCTCCGAGATCGTCGCTGCGACATCGAGCTTCGGGCATGGCCTCTCCATCTCGCCGCTTCATATGGTACGGGCCATGGCCGGCCTGATGAATGATGGCTGCATGCTGCCTCCCACCATCTACAAGCGCTCCGAGGCGGACGCGAAGCCGATGTGCCAGCAGATCATCTCGCCGCAGACGAGCAGGGACGTCCGCTATCTCATGCGCCTCAATGCCCTCGAGGGCTCCGGCACGCGGATGAACAAGTTCGCCAATGGCTATCGCGCCGGCGGCAAGACCGGTACCGCCGAAAAGGTGGTCGGCAGGGCCTATTCCGCCAACAAGACGCTGGCCGTGTTTGCCTCGGGCTTCCCGCTCGACAATCCGCGCTATGCCATGGTTGTGCTGGTCGACGAGCCGCAGAGCGAAAATCCGCAATCGGGGCATACTGCCGGCTGGAACGCCGGTGAAGTAACGGGGCGAATTGTGCAGCGCGTTGCGCCGATGCTTGGCATTAGTCCAGACTTCAGCCAAAGCTTGGATGATGAACTCGTGCCCGCAGAGCTGCGCTGACGGGACCCATGGAGAGCCAGATCGTGCCAATCGCGCTCAGCGACCTGCTGCCGGGTGTGGACCAGAAGGCAGTGCCGCCCATTGCCGCCGAAGGCGTGAATGCCGACAGCCGATCGGTCGGCGCTGGCGAAGTGTTCTTTGCGCTGCCGGGCACGCGGGTGCATGGCAACAGCTTTGCCACCCAGGCGGCGGCCCGCGGCGCCGTCGCGATCGTCACCGATGAAAGGCCGGCCGCCGACCCCGGTATCCCGGTGATTCTCGCGCCCGATGTGCGAGCCGCCTATGCGCAGGCGGCGGCGCGGCAGTTTGCGCCGCAGCCATCGACCGTGGTCGGTGTAACCGGCACCAACGGCAAGTCGTCGGTGGTGAGCTTCGTCAGGCAGATCTGGAGCTATTGCGGCATTGCTGCCGCGAGCATGGGCACGGTCGGCATCGAGACGGCTGCAGGCCTGGTTCCGCAGGAACTGACCACTGCCGATCCGCTCAATCTTCATCGCAACCTGCGCGACCTCAAGGCCTCCGGCATCGACCATGTGGCGATGGAAGCCTCGAGCCAGGGTCTCGATCAGCGCCGGGTCGACGGCCTGCGCTTCGCTGCGGTGGCCTTCACGAATCTCAGCCGCGACCATCTCGACTATCACCTCGACATGGAGAGCTATCGCGAGGCAAAGCTCCGGCTGTTCAAGGAACTGATCGCCGAGGGCGGGGCCGCGGTGGTCAATGTCGACGATGCCGAGCATCTGCCGTTCCTTTTCGCCGCGCTCGATCGCGGCGCGCGCCTGCTCACTGTCGGCAGCGAGGGGGCGTTCTTCGAGGTCAAGTCGATCACCAATGAGCGCTATGGCCAGCGAGTCGTCGGCCGCATGGTCGGTGAACCGGCCGAATTCTTCCTGCCGCTGACGGGATCTTTCCAGGTTTCGAATGCCCTCGTCGCCCTGGCGCTCGCGATTTCGACCGGTGCCGATCCGCACAAGGCGCTGAAGGCCCTCGAAACGCTGAGGGGCGCCAAGGGGCGGCTCGAGTTCGTCGCCGAGCATAATGGGGCGGCCATCTTCGTCGATTATGCCCACAAGCCCGTGGCGCTCGAAACCGCGCTGCAAGCGCTGAGGCCCTTCGTCACGGGCAAGCTGCATGTGGTGTTCGGTGCCGGTGGCGACCGCGACCCCGGCAAGCGGCCGCTGATGGGCGAGGCCGCCAACAGCTACGCCGACCGGATCATCGTCACCGATGATAATCCGCGCACCGAGGATCCGGTGATGATCCGCAGGCAGATCCTGCTTGCGATCGACAAGGCCGAGGAAATCCCCGATCGCCGCGCCGCCATCGCGACGGCAATTTCCGCACTTGCGCCGGGGGATGTGCTGCTGGTAGCGGGCAAGGGGCACGAGGATTACCAGATCATCGGCACCACCAAGCATCATTTTTCCGACCACGAAGTCGTGCTGGAAACCGTAGGGAAGAGCTAAGCCATGCAGCCGCTTTGGACCGTCGCCGAGGTACTCGCTGCCACCGGCGGCCGGGCGCATGAGCTTTCCGAGGGTCCGCTCAGCTCCGTTTCGATCGATTCGCGCGAAATCGAGCCCGGCGCGCTGTTCGTCGCCATCAAGGGCGAGACCCATGACGGGCATGAGTTCGTCGGCAAGGCGATCGCGGCCGGCGCCGCAGCCGCCATCGTTTCCGAGGAGTTTTTCGCCAGGTCCGGCGGTCATCGGCTCATTATCGTGCCGGACCCGTTCGAGGCCTTGCGCAAGCTGGCCGTGGCCGCCAGGGCCCGCAACAAGGGCTTCATCGTCGCGGTGACGGGTTCGGCTGGCAAGACCACCACCAAGGAAGCCATCCGCACGGTGCTCTCGGCCTTCGGCAGCACGCATTCCTCGGTCAAGAGCTTCAACAACCATTGGGGCGTGCCACTCACGTTGGCGCGGTTCCCGCGCGATGCGCAGTTCGGCGTCTTCGAAATCGGCATGAATCATGCCGGCGAGATCACGCCCTTGGTGCGCATGGTGCGGCCGCATGTCAGCATCATCACCACGGTCGCCGCAGCGCATCTCGAGTTCTTCGATTCCGTTGCCGGTATCGCCAAGGCCAAGGCCGAGATCTTCCTCGGGCTCGAGCCCGGCGGCACGGCGCTGCTCAATGCCGACCACGAATATCTGCACCTGCTGTTCGGCTATGCGCGCGAGGCCGACGTGTCGCGCGTCGTGACCTATGGCTACGAGCAGGATGCCGACTGGCAGATCGGTCCGGTGAGCGTGGTTGATGGCGGCACGCGGACCCGTATCCGTCACGGCGTCGAGAGCTTCGATCTCCGCCTCAATGTGCCGGGCGAGCACATGGTCGCCAATGCCACGGCGGCGCTCGTCGTCGCGCGGCTCGCCGGCGAGAGCACGGCCAGGGCGCTCGAAGCGCTGCAGGAATTTGCGGCGCCGGAGGGCAGGGGGCTGACACTGCGCTTCGGACCCGCCGACAACCCGCTGGTGCTGGTCGACGAAAGCTACAACGCCAATATCGCCTCCATGCAGGCCGCGCTCGCGCTCTACCGTCCGGTCGTGGCGCCGGGCGGGGTCAAACGCCTCGTTTTGGGCGACATGCTGGAGCTCGGGCCGCAGGGCCCATCGCTCGCGGCAGGTCTCGCCGACCCCGTGCTCGCCACCGGCGCGAAGCAGATCGTGCTTGTCGGGCCGGTGATGGCGGCACTCGGCGCCGCTCTCCGGGCCCGAATCCCGCAGGGCACGCCCGGTCCCGAAATCATCGAAGCGCCCACTGTCGAACAGATATCCGACAAGTTCCTTGCCGAGCTTGCCTATGGTGACGCTGTTATGATCAAAGGGTCGAAAGGCGTCCGCCTTGCGCAATTGGTCGCAGAGATCCGCGCCAGGTTCGAACCCGCCTGACCTGGGATTGGGAACACTTATCGATGCTGTACTTCCTCGGGCAGTTGGGCGAGAGCCTCGCCGCCTTCAACGTGTTCCGCTACATCACCTTCCGGACAGCCGGCGCCGTGGTGACGGCCCTGTTCTTCGTGTTCCTGTTCGGGCCGAACATGATCGCGGCGCTGCGCATTCGGCAGGGCAAGGGTCAACCGATCCGTGAGGACGGGCCGCAGGGCCACCTGCTCACCAAGAAGGGGACGCCCACCATGGGCGGCCTGATGATCCTCTCCGGCGCCGTGATGTCCACGCTGCTGTGGGCCAATCTCTCGAACGGCTTTGTCTGGGTGGTGCTGTTCGTCACCGTTTCCTTCGGCGCCATCGGCTTCTATGACGACTTCCTCAAGGTGAAGCGCATGTCACATGCCGGCTTCTCCGGCCGGCAGCGGCTGCTGCTCGAGGCGGCCATTGCCGCGATCGCCTGCTTCTTCATCACCCAGTTGGGCGAGCCCGGCGCATCCACCTCGCTCAACTTCCCCTTCGTCAAGGGCCTGGCACTCAACCTCGGTTGGTTCTTCATCCTGTTCGGCGGCTTCGTCATCGTCGCGGCCGGCAATTCGGTGAATCTCACCGATGGTCTCGATGGCCTTGCGATCGTGCCGGTGATGATCGCCGCCGCCTGCTTCGGGCTCATCGCCTATATCGTCGGCAGCCAGAACTTCGCCGACTACCTGCTGCTCAACTATGTGCCGGGCACGGCGGAGCTGGCGGTGGTCACCGGTGCACTGATCGGCGCCGGGCTCGGCTTCCTCTGGTTCAATGCGCCTCCGGCGCAGATCTTCATGGGCGATACCGGATCCTTGGCCCTCGGCGGCGCGCTCGGCACTATCGCGGTCGCCACCAAGCACGAGATCGTCCTCGCCATCATCGGCGGCCTGTTCGTGCTCGAGGCGGTATCGGTGATCGTGCAGGTGGCGAGCTTCAAGCTCACCGGCAAGCGCGTGTTCAAGATGGCCCCCATCCACCATCATTTCGAAATGATGGGCTGGACGGAAAGCCAGGTGGTGATCCGCTTCTGGATCATCTCCTTCGTCCTGGCGCTCATCGGGCTCAGCTCGCTCAAGCTGCGCTGACACGCCGGGCGCGCGTTGCAAAACGCAACGAGCGTTCCGGAATTGGTAACCAAAGCGTCGCTAGATTGCAGGCAAATTGACTTGAGGAGGCCGCGGTTTCGCGGCTCTGGTTCATGTTTGCACGCGAGCGCAAGACTCCCATTGCCGAGTGGTGGTGGTCGATCGACAAGGCCCTGCTCGGGGCTCTGGTCCTGCTGCTGCTGGCGGGCGTCCTGCTCAGCTTCGCGGCGAGTCCGCCAGTGGCCGAACGCATAGGGCTCAACCCCTGGTACTTCATCGTCCGGCAGGCGTTCTTCGCCAGCCTCGCCGTGCCGGTGATGATCGCCGCCTCGCTGGTCACTCCGCGCCAGTCGCGGTTTATCGCCCTCGGCGTGCTGCTTGTCTCCGTCGCGCTCCTCTGGATGACGCTCAGGTTCGGCGTCGAGGTGAAGGGCGCGAAGCGCTGGATGTCGATTGCCGGCAATACCATCCAGCCGTCCGAATTCGTGAAGCCGGCCTATGCGGTGATCGGGGCCTGGCTGTTCTCCGAGGCCATGCAGCAGAAGGGCGTTCCCGCCCGCACCATCGCCACTGTCGTCATGCTGGTGATCGTCGTTGGCCTGCTGCTGCAGCCAGATATCGGGCAAACTGCGCTGATGCTCGCCACCTGGGGCTCGCTGCTGTTTCTCTCCGGCATTTCCTGGTTCGTCATTGGCGGCCTCGGCATCGTCGCCGTCGGCCTGCTGTTCGGTGCCTACGAGGTGTTCCCGCATTTTGCCAGGCGCATCGACAGCTTCCTCAACCCGCAGGATGGTGGCACCTACCAGGTTGAGAAGGCGCTGAACTCACTGATGGAGGGCGGCTGGTTCGGCCGCGGCCCCGGTGAATCGCTCGCCAAGAAAGTCATCCCCGACGCCCATGCCGACTATGTGTTCTCGGCCGCGGCGGGCGAGTTCGGCATCCTGTTCTGCATCCTGCTCGTGGCGCTCATTGCCTTCATCGTCATCCGCGCGCTGATCGGCGCGCAGCAGCAGCAGAACCTCTTCGCCCGGCTCGCCGCCTCGGTCCTCGCCATACAGTTCGGGCTGCAGAGCGCCATCAATCTCTCGGTGAACCTCAACCTCATTCCGCCCAAGGGCATGACGCTGCCCTTCGTCTCCTATGGCGGTACTTCCATGCTCGCCATAGCCTTCCAGGTGGGGCTGATGCTGGCCCTGACCCGCAAGAAGCCTGAAGAACGGCTCAGGACCGGGCTTCCCGCCTATCGTCGCGCAATGCTAAGCCCGGCCGAATGATGCGATTCGTATTGATGGCAGGCGGTACGGGAGGCCATCTCTTCCCGGCCATGGCGCTGGCGCAGGAACTGCGCCGGCGTGGCCATGACGTGCAACTGATGACCGATCATCGTGTCGCGTCCTATGGCGCGGACTTTCCGGCATCCGCGACCCATGTCGTGCCGTCCGCGACCCCCTCGGTGCGCGATCCGGTGAAGTTCCTCAAGGCCGGCGTCAAGATCAGCTGGGGCATCCTCGTCGCCTTCTTCAAGCTCATGCGCATCCGGCCCGATGCGGTGATCGGCTTTGGCGGCTACCCGGTGTTCCCCCCCTTCCTCGCCGCGCGGGCGCTTGGCATTCCCGGCATTCTCCACGAGCAGAATGCCGTGATGGGCCGCGCCAACCGCGCGCTCGGGCGCTTCGCCAGGCGCATCGCGCTCAGCTTCAAGACCACCAAATATGCGGACGCCTTTGCCGGCAAGGCCGAGTTGATCGGCAACCCGGCGCGCGACCAGGTGAAGGCACTGCTCGGCACGCCGTATCCCGCGCTCGATCTTGCCGGTGAAATCCGGCTCGTCGTAGTCGGCGGCAGCCAGGGCGCGCGGGTCTTTTCCGATGTCGTGCCCGCCGCGGTGGCGCAGCTCCCCGAGGCGCTGCGGGCGCGGCTCCGCATCACGCAGCAGGTGCGCCAGGAGGACATGGACCGCGTGACCGATGTCTACCGGCAGGCCAAGGTCAATGTCGAACTCATGCCCTTCATCCGCGATCTGCCGGAACGCATGGCAGCGGCGCATCTCGTCATCACGCGTTCGGGCGCCTCGACGGTCAACGAACTGACGCTGTTCGGCCGGCCCTCCATTCTCGTGCCGTTGCCGGGTGCGCTTGACGCGGACCAGAAGAACAATGCGCTGTTCATCGAACAGGCTGGCGGCGGCTGGATTGCCGAACAGGCCACGCTTTCGCCGCAGTCGCTCGCCACGCGTCTTTCCTCACTTTTCGGTGATCCATCCACGCTGATCGCGGCCGCAGCCGCCGAACCGGAAGTCGTTCCGAGGAGGTGGCCGTGGC
>CAYPYV010000025.1:0-25460 GCA_964414845.1 uncultured Devosia sp.
ATCCCGACCAAAATGGTCCTGGTAACCACGAACGACGCACCCGTTCTCGGCATTCCACGCAAGCGGAGCCGCCCCACGATCTTTCCCAGTACCAGCGTGGGTTCACCCGCTAGCAAAGCAGAAGTGTGGGTCTGGATGTGGGGCCGCGAGGCAACCACCATAGAATATGGTGCATTTCCAGTTGGTCATTATGAGGAATGGCGGAGAGAAAGGGATTCGAACCCTTGAGACGGTTCCCCGCCTACACACTTTCCAGGCGTGCGCCTTCGACCACTCGGCCATCTCTCCGCACTGGTGCCGGGCACCATGGCCATTCCAGCCGAAAGGCTGTTTCGCGGCTCCTGGAAGCCGCATCGCAGGCGGGCGCAATATACTCAGCAATCGCGCCGGGGCAAGCCCGAAGCATGCAGAACAGGAGATTTCTCGCAGCGTCCTCGGAGGGTACAAAATGCGAAGCGTTCACCTCTGTGTCCGGCCAAGTCTTGCCATGCCGCGCGTGGCCGTGGCAGAAGAGCCGCGCGGCCGGAGGGGCCGCTTTCCGGATACCTTAGGCAATGCGGCTGATCCTCAGGGTGGCGGGTACGTGGCTGTTGGGTCTTGCCTTCGTCTTGCTGATCATCGACGGCATCAAATCCCTCGGCGCAAACGCCCTGGTGATCAGTTCCTTCGGCGAAGCCTGGTCATGGCTGAGTGCCGAGACCCTTGCGGCGACCCAGCAGTTCCTGACATCGCGGTTCTTTGGCGCCATGCTGGATTCGGCGCTCTCCACGGTCCTCACGTTCCCCAGCTGGGCCGTGCTTGCTGTTCCGGGCCTGCTGCTGGCCTGGGCCGGACGCAGCCGCCGGGTCCGGCTATTCGTGCGGCACGACCAGATCTAGTTCCGCGCTAGGTCGATGCGGTAGATCTTCAGCGGCGACCCGCTCCTCGGGACGGGCACCAGCCACCCGGGCAATGCATTGCCCGAATAGAGCCTGACGAAGGCGTCGGGCGCGGCATCCGGCTGGCCGGCGAGTTCCGGCATTCCCGGGCAAATGACCAGAAGACCCAGGCCGCGACGCGCAGCGATCGCCCTGGCATCCGCAATTGGGAAATTGAAGAACCGGAACGTGTCGAACACCCCGTCCCCGTTGCGATGGTAGGGCGCCCCGACGACCGAATGGTGCGTGAACACGAGGATGTGCGAGCCCAGGTCAACCGGCGCCATGACGTTCTGTGCAGGCAGTCCGGCCAGTGGGGCATAACTTTCGGGCATGCGGCAACCGGAAAGGCCGGCCTGCACTTCCCCGGCGCTCGTTTCATTGCCGCCAGGCAGCACCAGCGACGCCAGCGCTGCCGTAAGCCCGACAAGCAGCCCTGCCGATCCGAACCAGCCAAAGACGACCAATCCGAGATTTCCTGCCGACTTCCGGGCGACAAATCGCGAGCGCAATTCAGTGATCAGCAGCGCCGCACCGGGCACGGCGAGGCTCGTAGCCAGCCGGGCGCCTCGGATCTGCAGGGCCATCACCGCAATCGCGGTCACGAGGAACAGGCCGTAGACGAGCACGCGGGTCTGCTGCTCCCGGGGCTGCTTGTGGAAGCCGAGGGCCACGGCGATTGTCGCGAGGATTGGGGCGGAGGCGACACCCAGCACATAGGGCATGTCGGTTCGGAGCGAGGTCCAGATCGGTTTCGCTTCGTCGATCCTGTCGATCCAGTGCGACAGGAGCCAGGGGTCGAGGTTGGAATAGGGCGCGCGGAAGCAGCCGGGCGCCACGAGGTAAAGCAGTGCCAGGGTCAGGGCGCCGGAGACACCGCCGGCGAGCAGACGCATCCACCAGGCCTCGAGCCTCAGCATCGAAAGCCCCGCGAGGAGCGTGCCTGCCACAAGGGCACCAAGCAGGAACGGCATGGCGAGCGCGTCACAATAGACGGCGAACCAGTTCTGTGGGGGCTGGTGCTGAACGAACAGCACGAGCGTGGCGATGCCGAAGGACGCGCCAAAATTGCGGAGCGCAGGTGCTGTCTCCGGACGCACGACCCATGCGAGGCCGAAGGCGAGGAAGGCGGCTGCTATAGCCGGCAGGGCCTCTGCGCCGACGGCGAGCGCCAGCCCCGCCGCTATGCCTGATCCGATGGCCCAGCGCGGTCGCTGCATGGCGAGGAGTGCCGAGAGCAGCATGGCCAGCGAAAGCAGGATCTGCACCGAGTGGTGGTCGATGCGGCCAGGCGCAAACTCGGTCATCGAGATCAGCGAGAGTGCCGGCAGCGCAAGGCCCGGCAACTCGCCTTCAGGACCCGCAAGCACAACGCTGACCTTGGCGCTGAGCCAGATCAGCGCACCAAGCAGCAGCAGCGGCCACACATAGAGCATGACCAGCTCGGCCTGCGTGCCGAAGATGGGTCGTAGTCCGCTCAGCAGTGCTGCGAGCGGAGCATCGACGAGTCGTGACCAGTGAAGTTCAGCGCCGAACGGAGCATTGAGCCGATGCTGCACATGGTCGTACCAGGCTTGTCCGGCCAGCAGGTCGCGCACCTCGACGAGCCGCATGGCATCGTCGGTATCGTTGATGAGCGGGGCGTTGGGGTTGCTGAGCGCCCTCAGCGCATAGGCTCCTGCCGCCAGGGCATAGAACAGCGCGAAATGGTGCCAGGCTACCGAAGGTGTCTTCGACATAGGTGTGCTGCTCCAGTCGGCAAACTGACTAGCGCAGCGGTCTTAAGGGCCGATAAAGGCCGCACGGGCACCGGGCGGCGGCACGCCGCCCGGCAGGGGGCAGGATCAGGCGCGCGGCTGCGGCACAAGGCGGAGATACGGCTTCAGCGTCTTCCAGCCTTCCGGATACTTGGCCTTTGCCTGCTCATCCGAGACAGCGGTGACGATGATGACGTCATCGCCATTCTTCCAGTTCACCGGCGTCGCCACCTGGTGCTTGGCAGTCAGCTGCAGGCTGTCGATGACGCGCAGGATTTCATCGAAGTTCCGGCCGGTGGAGGCCGGGTACTCGATCTTCAGCTTCACCTTCTTGTCTGGCCCGATCACGAAGACAGAGCGCACCGTCAGCGAGTTATCCGCGTTGGGGTGGATCATGTCATATTTGCGCGCCACCTCGCCGGTTTCGTCGGCGATGAGCGGAAAATTGAGCGCCGCGCCCTGGGTTTCTTCGATGTCCTTTGCCCAGCCGGCATGGTCCTTCAGCTTGTCGACCGAGAGCCCGAGTACCTTGACGCCGCGCTTCTCGAATTCCGGCTTCAGCTTGGCGGTATAGCCGAGCTCCGTGGTGCAGACCGGCGTGAAATTCTTGGGGTGCGAGAACAGCACTGCCCAGCTGCCATCGATGAAGTCGTGGAAACGGATGTGGCCCTCGGTGGTTTCGGCCTCGAAATCCGGGGCGATATCGCCGATCAGGATAGCCATGCTGCATTCCTCATGTGGTTTCTTCCCCGCGCCCTTGAGGCTGGGGGTGCTGGCAGCAATATCGATCCGAAAGCCCGGCTTTGCGACCGCGGCGGGCGAAAATTCTTTGTCTTTTCGACACTTGCGCCGTGACCAGGTTTCTTGTCCGGGCGCTGGGACGGAAAAGGCGTGTCAGCCCTGCAGGAAGGTGACGTTCAGCGCCAGCAGCAGTGCCATCGGGCTCAGCGCGAAGACGAGGGCGCGGGCCTGGTTCTGTCGGGCAATCCGGGCGATCAGAAAGAATGCCACGATGAGAATGACCGAGGCCAGGCGTACGGAAGCTTCCGCGTTCAAGGTCTGAAAGATCATCTCGGCCATGGCAACCTCCACACTAACGGCCGTGGAATGCGCCACCAAAGCTTGCCCCGGGCTTCACGCCCGAGGCAAAGTTTTAGGCAAATAGCGCGGTCCCTACATGCTGCCGGCGGTGACGGGCGCGCCCTTCGTCCAGGTCACGTTCGTGCCGTTGAGCGGCACCACGGACAACGACATCTTGCCCGAGCCCTGCTGCAGCTCGCGGGCATGGGCCAGATAGACCAGCGCGTTGTTCTCCGCGTCGTAGATGCGGCTCACGCGCAGGCTCTTCCAGATCAGCGAGCGCGATTGCTTGAAAATCTCCTCGCCACCCTTGTTCATGTTGATGTCGCCCACCGTGATCGGGCCGTTGGCGGTGCAGTCAACCGCCGAATAGGAAGGGTCCTCGAACCAGTTGCCCTGCTGCAGCCGGTCGATCAGCGAGCGGTTGAAATAGGCGACATGGCAGACCACGCCCTTCACTTCGGGGTCGGCGACGGCCTCGACGGAAATGTCATTGCCGGTCCAGTCGACGCCAACGCTGCCGACATTCGTGCTCTGGGTATTGTTGCCGCAGGCAGCGAGCGTGCCGGCAAGGACGATGGCGAGACCGGCATAGGCGAGGCGTTTCAGCATGGGACGAACCTTTGCGAACCACGAGTGAAAGACGGGCAGTGATGTGGCCCTTAACGCATGGCCCACAAGGCAGGCTGCGTGTTATTTCGAATATTGCAGGTCTTGAATCAGCGCGGGCGCTGCCAGTCGAGGCGCAGCCTTGGTGTGGCGCGGTAGACGGGGCCCGAACTCCGGCTCAATTGCTCTCGGCACTGGTGGTCAGGTCGGTTTTCGGCCCCGAATGCTGGCGGTCGATATGACCTAGATCGCGATCGGGGTCGATGCGGTCGCGCACCAACTGCTTCAGCGCCTTTACATCTGGAAAGCCACCATCGCGCTTGCGCTCCCACACAAGGTCGCCGTCGATGCGGATTTCGAAGATTCCACCCGTTCCCGGCAGCAGCGCCACCGAGCCAAGCTCGAGGCTGAAGGTCGAGAGCAGTTCCTGCGCCATCCATGCCGAACGCAGGAGCCAATTGCACTGCGTGCAATAGGCGATGGTTACGCCGGGCTTGTTGGCACTCATATCTGGGGGTCCGTCCAGGACTGGAATAGGTTTTGCGGAAGCACCATCACCTCATCCTCTCCGGCCACCTGCTCCCTGAGCTTCACCAGTTGCGCGGTGGTGGAGTTGACGCGCTGCGCCAGAAGCCGCGCAATCTGCATCAGCCAGTTGGGATGGGCCTCGAGCACGGCGAGAGCATCGGTGATCACGAAGACCTGTACGTCGCTGACTGTCGTCACCGTCGCCGAATGCGGCCGGCCCAGCAGCACCGACATTTCCCCGAAGATGGCGCCTGGCTGGCGGATCGAGGCGACGAAGCGCCCATCGCGCTTCACTTCGACCTCGCCCGATTTCAGCACGAACAATGTGCCACCCGTTCCGCCCTGCTCGATCAGGTCGGTGCCAGCGGGGTAGAAGTCGAAGGTCAACCAGCTCTGGTCCTCGGCCATCTCGTCCTCCTTGGAAACAAGGCCGTCTATAGCACGATTTCCCGCAACGGGGATTGTCGGGCGCTTGGAACTTCGCGTTCCGAGGGCTATCACGCAACGAGCCGCCACCGGTCACTTGCCGCCTGGCTGCGCGATTGAATGCCAAGTCCCCGGTCTTTCTGCCGGGCCCGACAGGAGCCGCAATGAGCACACCCGTTCTCGGCCGCGAGGCCGCCATTCCCCTTTCGCCCGAAGAGGCGATTCTCGACCGCGTGCCGAACCCGCATCCGGATACGAACTACCTGATCCGCTTCACGGTGCCGGAATTCACCGCGCTCTGCCCGATTACGGGACAGCCGGATTTCGCCCATCTGGTCATCGACTATGTCGCCGACCAGTGGATGGTGGAGAGCAAGGCGCTGAAGCTCTATATGTTCAGCTTTCGCAACCACGGCGCCTTCCACGAGTCCACCACCGTGGGCATCGGCAAGCGGCTGGTGAAGGAGCTTCAGCCGCGCTGGCTCAGGATAGGCGGCTACTGGTATCCGCGCGGCGGCATCCCCATCGACTGTTTCTGGCAGACCGGCGCACCGCCCGCAGATCTCTGGCTGCCCGACCAGGGGGTACCGCCCTATCGCGGTCGCGGCTGAGGACACCACAGCGCCGCGCTTGAACACGGTGACCGTTCCACTATGGTCCCGGCCCGAACGAGGACGCCTGATGTGACCGAGACGACCAACAAGCCGCGATATCAGGTGCTCGATATCGCCCGCGGGATCGCGCTCCTCGCCATGTCGGTCTTTCACACCGGATGGGATCTCTACTATTTCGGCGTGAGCCCGATCGACGTCACGACCCATCCGGGCTGGGTGACCTTCCAGAAGCTGATCCTCTCGAGCTTCCTGCTGCTCGTCGGGATGGGGCTCGTGATCGCAACCGAGAACGGCGTGCGCTGGTCGCGGTTCTGGCGCCGCGAAGCCATGCTTGTGGCGGCCGCTCTGGCGGTGACCGCGGGTACCTGGTGGATGTTCCCCGAGTACTTCGTGTTCTTTGGCGTCCTGCACGCCATCGCGCTGTTCTCGTTGCTGGCGCTGCCGCTGCGGCAGCTGCCGGGGCCCGCACTTCTCTTCCTCGGCCTCGTTTGGGTCAGCCTCTCCTTCCTCTGGTCCGACCCGGCCTTCACCGAGCGCCACCTCGCCTGGATCGGGTTCTGGCCGGTTTCGCCCCCGACGGCCGATGTCGTGCCGATCTTCCCATGGTTCGGCGTCGTTCTTGTCGGCATGGGCACACTGAAGCTCATGCGCGGCACCCGAGCCGGCCGCATCCTCCTCTTGGCGCAGAGCGAAGAGCCGGCGCTGCGTGGCCTCGCCCTCATCGGCCGCCACAGCCTCGCCTTCTACCTTCTCCACCAGCCGGTAATACTCGCGGTGCTTTATGGCCTCGTGCAGATCGAGGCCATGGGCGTTGCGACGACGCCCGAGGATATTGCCTTCCGATTCCGTCAGAGTTGCGAGGTCACCTGCATCGCCTCGGGCTCGACGGCCGAGCAATGCAGCAGCTTCTGCGGTTGCGCTGTCGATCAGATCCGCGAGAGCGGCAATTGGGCCCTCGCTGCGGCGACGAACCCCGATCCTGCCCAACAGGCCGAACTTTCCCAGATCGCCGGTCTCTGTCGCGCCATGGCGAACTGACCGGCCCGAGCCGGCAAGCAATCCTGCCCCCAGCGGTCGGTCTCCGACTTTCTCTCCATTGTTTCAATGTGGTCGACGAATGCTATACGCATGGTCGAGGCGATGGGTGATCCCCATCGGAGGAGGACTTACTATGCAGGTTGTGATCACCGGTGCCGCCGGCAATCTCGGCACCAAGCTCAGGCAGCACCTTGAAGCCGCCGACTGGGTTGGAAAAATCGTCGGCATCGACGTCGTGCCCTTCACGCCCGGCCCGAAGACCGAGGCAGTCATTGCCGACCTGACCCGCGCCGATGACGAGCGCTGGGTGCGGCATGTGCGGGCCGCAAATGGCATCGTCCATTACGCGTCGGCCAACCCGGCCCCCACCTCGAGCTGGGCGGAATCGGCGCTTTCATTCGACATGACGGCCAATCTCCTCGAACAGGCAGGGGGCGACGGGCCCTGCCGCTTCGTCTTTGCCTCGTCCAACCATGCCATGGGCGGATACCACGACGAGGACGTGGCGCCCGGCTCCATCGGCATGTCTACGCCGCAGAAGAGCGGCACCCGCTATTTCGACGGCCAGATCTATCGCTGGGGCGCCGCCTATGGCGCCACCAAGATGCTGGGCGAGCGCGTCTCGATCGCGCGGGCCAAGGCGACCGGCGGCAGGATAACCGCCGTGGCCACCCGAATCGGCTGGTGCCAGGGCGGTGACAACCTGCCCGCGACGTTGAGCCCCAATGGCGGCGGCAGCCGCGGCGAAACCAACCCGGACGAGATTGCCCGCAACCTGCGCTGGTATCGCAGCATGTGGCTGTCGAACCGCGACCACGCCCAGCTGATGGAAAAGGCGCTGACCGCTCCGGCCACCAACTGGCCCGGTCCCGCGATCGTCATATCCGGCATGTCGAACAACAAGAAGATGCCCTGGAACATTGCCGAGGCGGCCGAGTGGATCGGCTTCCGCCCCCTCGACAATGTGTGGGACCATCTAAGCCCCTGAGGCGCCGAGGGGGCCGCTGCCGCAGGGCAGGGCCCCTATTCGTGGTCGGCCCAGCTGCCCTTGCCCTTCTTCGGCGTCATCGAGATGGCGCCGAGGATGCGTGTCATCAGCGCATGCTGTCTTTCGGGCCCGCTGCTGGCATTGCGCAGTTCCACAAGCAGTGCCGACGTGGCGTTGAGCCGCGCGCAGGCCAGAGTGGCGATATGCAGCGCCAGCGCCGGATAGGCGGCAAGGGCGGTGCGCGCATCGGCGACGGCCCGCACCAATGCCGGGGTCTTTGCGATCACATTGGCCGAGTGCGGGATGTCGAGCAGCGCAGCCATTTCGCCGATGATCGCTCCCTTTTCCTCCAGCGTCGCCAGTTCCACTCCGTCGCGCGTCACCGTAAGGCTGCCCGATTCGAGCAGGTAGAGCTGGCCCGAGCGCGTGCCGGCCGTAGTGAGATAGGTGCCGGGGGCGAGTTTTTCCTGCGGCAGGCTCAGGAGCAGGTCGTCGAGCGCGGACATGGGCGGATCACGAGGCTAGGGGAGGCGGGATCTGAACGCGTTCGAGCATGGAACGCAGCGGCAGCGAAGGCAAGCGCCCACCCATGCGCTGTATACATCGGTCGGCAGCACCATTTGCATGCGCGGCTCCCCTGTGCATAAATCTGCCTCATCAGGCACCGGATGGGCGTCCCTTCCTCCCGATGCCTCCATCCCGACAACAGCTCCGTTCCAAGCCGCGAGGACAGAATGATCTCCGCCAAGGCCTATGCCGCTGCTACCGCCCGTGCGCCGCTCGCCCCGGTGTCGATTGCCCGGCGCGAACCGGCACCGGACGAGGTGCTGATCGACATCCAGTATTGCGGCATTTGCCACACCGACCTGCATTGCGCCCGCGACGAATGGGGCGGTCAGCCATTCCCCTGCATCCCCGGCCACGAGGTGGCAGGCCTTGTGCGGGCCGTCGGCAGCGCGGTGACCAGGTACAAGCCCGGCGATCGCGTCGGGGTTGGCTGCATGGTCGATAGCTGCGGAGCCTGCCCGGCCTGCGCGGCGGGGCTCGAGCAGCATTGCGAGAATGGCACGGTTTGGACCTATGGCGCGCGCAGCGCCTATCGCCCCGGCGACCCGGGCACCGGCCACACTTTCGGCGGCTATTCCTCGGCAATAACGGTTAAGGAAAACTTCGTCGTTCGAATCCCCGACAGCCTGCCGCTCGATCGCGCCGCGCCCATGCTCTGCGCCGGCATCACCACATATTCGCCGCTCAAGCGCTTCGGCGCCGGCCCCGGCAAGCGCGTTGGCGTCATCGGGCTTGGCGGCCTCGGCCACATGGCGGTCAAGATCGCCCATGCCATGGGCGCCGATGTGACCGTGATCACCACCTCTCCCCACAAGGCCGGCGATGCAAAGGCGCTCGGCGCCGATCGGGTGCTCGTATCCTCCGACAAGGCCGACATGCGGCAGGGCGCCGCCAGCCTCGATCTCATCATCGATACCGTCTCCGCCGAGCACGATATCGATATGTACATGCAGCTCCTCCGGCTCGAAGGCGCACTTGTGCTGGTGGGCCTGCCGCCTGAAAAGCTGAAGGTTTCGGCCTTCACCCTTACCGGCGCCCGGCGCGTCTTCACCGGCTCCAATATCGGTGGCATCGGCGAAACCCAGGACATGCTGGATTTCTGTGCGGCCCATGGCGTAATGGCCGATATCGAGACGATCCCGGCCGCCGAAATCAACAACGCCTATGAGCGGCTGTCGAAGAACGATGTGAAGTATCGCTTCGTCATCGATTCCAGCACCCTCGGGTAAGCGAGCGGCTCCCCGGCTGCGCGGGGTCACATGCGGGGCGGCAGCAGGCGGGTCGCCGCAAGTGGCAGGCCGGCTCGCCGTGTTATGGGCTCGCGGGCATCTCGCTTTCCATCCAAAGGCCCCGGGGCGGCGGCCAGTTGCGGTGTTCCCCGTGGGGCCACCGCGATCTTTTCTGCACAATGGAGGCCATCCCGGAAAGGTCCGGTTTACTGCGTTCCAACTCCCGTTCGGGTCATGCTGATCCGTTAACCTGCTGGCGTGCCGGTAGCGCTAGTGATGCCCTGGGAGGCCCAAAATGCTACGCTACCTTGTTCTGGTCATTTCTATGCTCGTTTCCACCATCGCCATCGGCGCCGAGTGGAAAGTGGATCGCGTGCGCGGCGAGGTGCTTTACAGCGCCGGCAGCGGCTGGGTGCAACTGGCGCCCGGGGCAGAGATCGCCAATGGCGGCGTCATCCAGACCGGTTCGAACGCTCGGGTCGACCTCTCGCGCGGCAAGGATCGCGTGACGCTCGGCGCCAGCACCAAGGTGCAGATCAAGGATGCCGGGTCGAAGCTGATGACGACCGTGATCCAGAGCGCTGGCACGGTGAGTGTCGATGTGGAGCGCCGGAATGTGCGGCATTTCGCTGTTCAGACGCCGTTCCTCGCCGCTGTCGTCAAGGGCACGAAATTCGTGGTGACCGTGAACAGGAAAGGTACCACCGTGTCGGTGTCGCGCGGCGTGGTCGCCGTTCGGGAGCGTGCTACGGGCACGACTGTCGATGTCCTGCCTGGGCAGAAGGCCGCCGCCGGCCTCGCCAAGGCGCTCTCTGTGAACGGGTTGGGCGTCAAGGCTGGCGCCAAGGGCGCTGCAGCCTCGGACGGCAAGGCCGCTGCCGGAAAGGCCAATGCCGGTGGAAAT
The DNA here is from genome assembly GCA_964414845.1 of uncultured Devosia sp. Classification (GTDB taxonomy): domain Bacteria; phylum Pseudomonadota; class Alphaproteobacteria; order Rhizobiales; family Devosiaceae; genus Devosia_A. The sequence goes on from CAYPYV010000025.1 coordinate 10,658, forward strand.
GGCAACGGCAACGGCAACGGCAACGGCAATAGTAACGGCAACGGCAATAGTAACGGCAACGGCAAGAGCAACAGCAAGGCCAGCGAGAATGCCCGCGACTAGCCGGCCTCGTCCGGACGCGCCTCGATCGATAACTCCATCAGCACGCCGGAGGTAATCGCGTGGCGCTCTCCCTCCGTTGGGTCCTCGCCGCAGTCATCTTGGCCCTCGTCGCCCTGACTGGCAGCGTGGGGCTCTGGGCGCCGGCGGACGCTCGGCTCCAGGACCTGCGTTTTTCCGCAACCAGCCGGGAACCGACCGGAGACATCGTCTTCGTCGACATCGATTCCGCCAGCCTCAGGCAGGTGGGCGTATGGCCCTGGCCACGCTCAATGCACGCAAGGCTCCTCGACCGGCTGCTGGCGCTCGGAGCCTATGAGGTAGCCTTCGATATCGATTTCAGCGCCGCGTCGTCCGCTGCGGAAGATGCGGCGTTTGCCGCTAGCCTCGCCCAAGCCGGCGGCTATGCCTATCTCGCGGCCTTCCGGCAGGTGACGGCGGACGGCCGTGAGGTACTGAATGCGCCAATACCCGAGTTCGCGCGCCATGCCCGATCGGTGCTGGTCAATGTCGACCAGTTGCAGGGCGGGCTCGTCAGGGCGGTGCCTGCCGCTCTTGGGCAATTCGATATCGCTTCGATTGCCTCGACCTTCTCTCCGGATGCCAAGGCGCCAGGCTCCATCCGCATCGACTATGGCATCGACCTGGCGCTGGTACCGCGCGTTCCCGTCGGCTCCATCCTCGATGGCAGTGTCGACGCCAGTCTGATCCGGGACCGGCAGGTCGTCGTTGGCGCAAGTGCGATCGAACTCAACGATCGCTACGCGACGCCGCGGTTCGGTATCGTGCCTGGGCCACTGGTTCAGGTTGCGGCGGCGGAAACGCTGCGGCAGGGGCGCCAGTTGACCGCTTTCGGGCTGGAGCCGGCACTTGTGGCGGCGGGGCTTCTGCTGGCCGCGGGCGTATTCCTGCGCGCGCTCCGCTTTGGCGTGGCGCTCGCCGTCGCAGCAATTGTCGCGGTCGTGGTGGAACTCTCCGCCTTCGGACTCTTGGCCATCTGGGCCGTCGAGGTGTCGACCATGCCGCTGCATGTCGCTCTCGCGGCTTGCCTGCTGCTGCGCCTCCTCGAAGACAGGGCGATCAGGCGACGTCAGGTCGAACTCCACAAGGCGCGGCTTGCCTATCTTGCTACCCATGACGAGCGCACCGGTGCGCTATCGCGGGCAGGGTGGGTCGAGGCGCTGGGCACGGAGCTCAGGCTCGAGGGTACCCGCTCCATTCTGCTCATCCGCATGGAACGGCTCGACGCCACGGGGGCGAGCCTCGGCTTCGACATCTCCGAGGCGGCAACGGTGCTGGTCCACGCCCGTCTCGTCGCCGCCGATCTCGGCGAGGTGGGGCGGGTCGAGAGCGACATCTTCGCGGTCGCACTCAGATCCTCACCCGAAGACGCCACGCTCGGGCTCGTCATGGAGCGCTTGAAGCGGCCCTACGAGTTCGAAGGGCACCGTGTATTTGTCGATATGCGCTGGGGCCTGGGGTCGGTGTCCCGCGAAGACGGTGCCGTCCTTGGCCTTCAGCGGGCGCATATGGCGCTTGCGGCTGCCCTGCGCGATAACGTGCCCGGCCTCCGATACGACGATAGCCTTGGCGCGGCGCTCGACTATCGCCGGGTGATCGACGTCGCCCTGCGCGACGCACTCGGTCGCGGCGAACTCGACCTGGTGTTCCAGCCGCAGGTGGATATGCGGACTCACCGGATCAGCGGGGTCGAGGCACTGGTGCGATGGACGAGCGCTGAGCATGGCCCGGTGTCGCCAGCGACCTTCATTCCCCTAGCCGAGGAGAACGGCATGATGGTCCAGGTCGGCGCGTGGGTAGCCCACGAGGCCTGCCGGCGTGCCGTCGCGACCGGATGGCAGGGCCAGCTGTCCATCAACGTATCACCCATCCAGTTCCAGCAATCCGACGTCGTCGCGATGCTCGAGTCGGCTCTTGACGACACCGGCTTTCCGGCCGAACGCCTGGTCGTCGAAATCACCGAGAGCCTCCTGGTCGATGCAAACGGAACCATCGTGCCGGCTTTGCAGCGGCTCAGGGCCCGCGGAATAGCCATTGCGATCGATGATTTCGGCACCGGCTATTCCTCGCTGAGCTACCTGTCAGGCCTGCCGGTGGACAAGCTGAAGATCGACCAGTCCTTCGTGCGCAACCTCACGACCGAGCGCGGTGCGGGGGTCCTCGAAGTCGTGGTGTCCCTTGGGCGTCGCCTTGGGCTCGACATGATCGTCGAAGGAGTCGAGACGCGGGAGCAGCGGGATTATCTCGCCGGCATCGGCTGCGACACCGCGCAAGGCTACCTGTTCGGAAAGCCGGCGGCCCTTGCCGACCTACTGGACAGGCTGGACAGGGCCGCATAGCGGCGGGCGCATCGGCCGCCCCTAAACCATCCTTCTGCCCGGTGCTGGTGCGCGGATCCGGGCCTGGTCGCTCAAATCTGTCCATCGGCCCGATCTGCCGGCACGTGAACACATGCCGTCACTCGGTCATTCGTCGCCCGTCTTCAGCGCGGCGATGAAGGCTTCCTGCGGAATCTCCACGCTTCCGAACGGCTGCATGCGCGTCTGCGCGGCCACGGGGATCAAGCGGATCGACCGGACGGGCAAACTGATCGGTCCAGGCGAACCGCGCGGCCGCCCGCCGCCTGTGTTTCTCGCATGGCACAGTGAGAACTGCTTCAAGCAGTGAAGGGGTCTCGATGGACGATGCAGGCAGCTTCCTCCATTTTTAACCCCTCACGCCCGATCCGTGCTAGCCTTGGCGACTTGCGCGCATTTCGCGTGCTCGTCTGACAAAGATCGGACACCTTCATGCAATTCCCCACTTGGTTGAAGCCGGGCCTCACGGGCGCGGCGGTCGGGGCTATCGTGCTTGCGGTATTGGGCTTCGGCTGGGGCGGCTGGGTCACTGGCGGCACAGCCAAGGATATCGCGGCCAAGGCCTCTACGGCCGCGGTCGCCGTGGCGCTGACGCCCTATTGCGTGCAACTCGCCGCCGCCGACCCGGCCACCGCCAAGATGACCGAGTTCAAGACTGTGTCGACCTACCTGCGCAAGGGCATCGTCGAGAAGGCCGGCTGGGCAACGCCACTCGGGGCCGAGAAGCCGAATTCCGACCTGGCACAGGCCTGCCAGCTGAAGCTCGGCGAGACGATGTAACCTCTGCTGCACGCCAGCAGTCGGCCTCCCTCCGCGCAATAACGACGGAGCGCCGCCACCCTCCGCGCATGGCGCTCCCGGTTCCTGACCGGGAGATCGCACCCGGGTGCCCGGTCCTGCGCACCGACCCGGGCGTCCCATACTGCACCATCCTACCTGGGTGCCTGGTGCTTACGCACCGACCCGGGCGAGGTCGCTCAAATCAGTCCACCGGACTGATTTGCCAGTTCGCGAGAGCAAACCGTCGCTACTCGTCACCCATCTTCAGTGCCGCAATGAAGGCTTCCTGCGGAATCTCCACGCTGCCGAACTGCCGCATGCGCTTCTTGCCGCGCTTCTGCGCTTCGAGCAGCTTGCGCTTGCGCGTGGCGTCGCCGCCATAGCACTTGGCCGTCACGTCCTTGCGCAGAGCCCGGATCGTCTCACGCGCGATGATCTTGCCGCCGATCGCCGCCTGGATGGGGATGACGAACAGATGCGGCGGGATCAGCTCCTTGAGCTTTTCGCACATCTGGCGCCCGCGCGATTCCGCCGCGTGGCGGTGCACCAGCATCGACAGCGCATCGACCGGCTCGGCATTGACGAGGATCGACAGCTTCACCAGGTCGCCCGGGCGGTATTCGCCCAGCGTATAGTCGAAGCTGGCATAGCCCGCCGAGATCGACTTCAGCCGGTCGTAGAAATCGAACACCACCTCGTTGAGCGGCAGCTCGTATTCCAGCATGGCTCGGTTGCCGACATAGGTCATGTTCTTCTGGATGCCGCGCCGATCCTGGCAGAGCTTCAGGATGCCGCCCAGATATTCGTCCGGCGTCAGGATGGTCGCCTTGATCCACGGCTCGCGGATTTCGTCGATCTTCACCACATCGGGCATGTCGGCCGGGTTGTGCAGATGGATCGTGTCGCCATTGGTAAGCGCAATCTCGTAAACCACCGATGGCGCCGTGGCGATGAGATCGAGGTCGAACTCGCGGGAGAGCCGTTCCTGGATGATTTCGAGGTGCAGGAGCCCAAGGAAGCCGCAGCGGAAGCCGAAGCCGAGCGCGGCCGAGGTTTCCATCTCGAAGCTGAACGATGCGTCGTTGAGCCTGAGCTTGCCCATCGCCTCGCGCAACACGTCGAATTCGGACGCATCGACCGGGAACAGGCCGCAGAACACCACCGGTTGCGCCGGGCGGAAGCCGGGCAGCGCGCTCTCGGTCGGGCGGCGATCATCGGTGATCGTATCACCGACATTCGTATCGGCCACCTGCTTGATCGAGGCGGTGAAGAAGCCGATTTCGCCTGGGCCAAGCTCCGCCACATCGACGAGCTTGGGGGTGAACACGCCCACGCGGTCGAGCTCATAGGTCGCGCCCGAATTCATCATCCGGATCTTCTGGTTCTTCTTGATGGTACCGTCGATGACCCGGATCAGCACCACCACGCCGAGATAGGTGTCGTACCAGCTGTCGACCAGCAGCGCCTTCAAGGGTGCGTTGATGTCGCCCTTTGGCGCCGGCAACCGGTGCACGATGGCTTCGAGCACTGTATCGATGCCGAGGCCGGTCTTGGCGGAAATCTCGAGTGCATCCGACGCATCGAGGCCGATCACGTCCTCGATCTGCTGCTTGACGCGCGGCACGTCTGCCGCAGGCAGGTCCACCTTGTTGAGCACGGGGACGATCTCGTGGTCGACCTCCATGGCGTGGTAGACATTGGCCAGTGTCTGCGCCTCGACGCCCTGGGACGCATCGACAACGAGCAGCGAGCCCTCGACGGCGGCCAGCGAGCGGTTCACCTCATAGGCGAAGTCCACATGGCCCGGCGTGTCGATCAGATTGAGGACGTATTTCTCGCCGTTCTGGGCGGTATAGTTGAGGCGCACCGTCTGCGCCTTGATCGTGATGCCGCGCTCGCGCTCGATATCCATCGAGTCGAGCACCTGCTCCTTCATCTCGCGGGCATCGAGCCCGCCGGTCATCTGGATCAGCCGGTCGGCAAGCGTTGACTTGCCATGGTCGATATGGGCGACGATGGAGAAGTTACGGATATGGTCGAGGGGCACGGACATACGGATACTCTTCGCGCGCAACGCGCAGGGGTTGTGCCGCTGATAGCAGAGCAGGCCCCGTGCGCAAAGGTGGTTTACCGCCGGTAAACAGCGGCATTTGCAGCCATCGGCGTCCCCGCATCGGGTGCGCGGGCAACCTCGGGTCAGGCCGAGGCGTTGGAGGATCCATGCAGAACCCGGTTGCAGCCCTCGTGATCCTGTCGAGCGTGATGGCGGCGTCGCCTTCTCTGTCCGAAAATCCGCCCCTTCCGCGGCCGCGGCCGGTGGAGCGCGCCGACACGGCGCCCGCGCCTGCGGCCCGGGTTTCTCCCCCCGACTGGACACGTGCAGCGCCGGTCCCGGCGGTCGTGCCCAATCCGGTGCTGCCCGAAAGGCCGGTTGCACCACCCGCGCCATTGCAGCGCGCCTGCCCGGCGGTGCTGGTCGGCAACGTGGTGGCGAAGATGCTGCCGCCCATTGCCGAGGGGCAGTGCGGCGCCGATTCACCGCTTGCCGTGAGTGCCATTCTCGTCAATGGCCGGCTGGTGGACGTCACGGGCGACGTCACCACCGATTGCGGCATGGCGACCAAGCTTGTGGATTGGGTCACCGACGTTGACCGCTACGTGGCCGTGACGCTGGAAGCCCCCGTCGCCAGCGTCGAGATCGGCACGTCCTACATGTGCCGGCCCGTAAACAGTCTGGCCGGCAACAGGCTGAGTTTTCACGCCATCGCGAATGCGCTCGATATCATCGGGTTCACCCTCGCGGATGGGCGGAAGCTGACCGTGACCGGCGATTTCCGCAACCTCACCTCACCCGAGGGCAAGGCGATGCGTTTCGCCCACGCGGCGGCCTGCGGGCACTTTACCACCGTGCTCGGTCCCGGCGCCGATGCCGAGCATGCGGATCACCTGCATGTCGACCTCGGCTGCCACGGCAAGACCTGCACGGCCCGGATCTGCCAGTGAGGACGGTCACGGCGCGAGACAGTAGAACCCGCGGCCCGCACCGCCGCCATTGTCGGTAACCTGGCAGCGCGGATAGGCATCGGAGGGATACTTGTAGATCCAGTACTCGGTGCCGAACATCCGGTAGACGCAGACCAGCGCCTGCCTGCTGCCGATCTGGCTGATGCGCAGGTCGCGCGGGCGCGAAGACTGGTTGGTGGCAATCCAGTCCGATCCCCCATTATGGGTGACTGTGCCCATCGCTTCGGTGGGGCAGGTGTGCCACTCGTGCGGCGCGGCCTGCGAGGGCAGTGTGGTGGCGGGAACAAGGCTCACCGACAGCGCGGCGAGGGCGAGTAGGCGACGCATGGGAACTCTCCTGTCTGCTGCCGCCGTCATGGGCGGCCTGTTGCAGGGGAGAATGCGTTGCCTGCGGTGAACCGCGCCTGAACATCGCCTGCAGAAATGCTAAGCGATATCAGATGGTTAACGCTTCATTTCCTCACGCGCCGGGTGCCAGGTCGGCATGTCCCACCACTCGCGCATGGAGAGGTGGTCGAAGGGATCGCGGCGCAGGTTCTCGGTGCGGGGACGCGGAGCGCGCTTGCTGCGCGAGGGAAACAGCGGGATCATGTGTTGCCTCTGAAAGGGATTGGGGTTCATGGCGCGGGGGATAGACCGCGGAACGTGAACCCCTGATGAACCCTCTTCTCAGCCTTGGCGGCCATGGCGCCTGCGGCATGACGGCCATTTGACCTCGGCCCGGTCTGTGCGCAAACTCGCCCGATGCAGCAGGGAGGCCGCAAGTGACCCCGCCCCGGAGGAGGCCGCATTTCTTCGATTCCGCCGGAAGCGGCGAGGAACTGACCTATCCCGACACCGCCGACGAGATGCGCTGGGTGTTGAGCTCTCTGGCCGCCACGGCGGAGGCATTTCCGCGCTGGCACACCGACAATGAGGGCCACGTCGCCGACAAGGTCACTCTCTCGGTAGAGGGATATCGGCCCGACCTCCTGCGCATCGCCTTTGCCGCGCCGCGACTGACGGGCGTGATCACGGCCAGGCCCCATATCGCAAGTGGCTATGTCGAACTCGTCGCCGAGAGCGAGGGCCAGGTGCTGTTCCAAGCCTATATCGACCACCCATGGGAAGAGTACGAGCTTTATCCGCCCGGCGACACGACGCCGGAGCACGAGGAGGGACCCGGCCGCATGGGCAAGCGCATGACATGGCTCTCGCTCTCGACGCAGGCTTGGCCGCAACTCGACCCGTTCTCGGATGGCGGCAGATTCAACCTGATCATCGACGAGCGCTGACCGCCTTGGCTGCTCAGCACTCGCAATCGCAGCGCGGGTGGCTGACGGGCAGGTCGGCATAGTCCCGCGGTGTGAAGTGAGCGAGCGGGTCCGGCGGACATTCCCTCGCGCTAAGGGCTCGGATCCAGCGCCTCAATAGGGCGACAATCATCGACATTTTCTCTGCTCCGTTCCGGGTTGATACCGATCAGGTGCCCTCAGAATCAAAGAAGAACAATCGACAAGACCTGCGCACGGATATAGAAAATCTATATGCCGCCCAGCCTTCCCATTCCGCTCAATGCCATCCGCGCCATCGAGATCGTGGCGCGTCGAGGTGCTCTGGCTCCCGCCGCCGAGGAACTCGGCGTAACGCCGGGCGCGGTGAGCCAGCACCTGAGGCGCGCCGAGGAGCGGCTCGGGATCGAACTCTTCGAAAGGACGCCGCAAGGTCTCCGGCCGACCGAGGCGTTGAAGGGGGCGCTGCCACAACTGACCCAGGGCTTCGAGACGCTGCGCGACGGGGTCGCCGCGCTGGCCCCACGCGAGGACAATAGTCTCAACCTCACCGTGGGCGCGGTGTTCGCGTCGCGCTGGCTGGTCTGGCGGCTGGGGCGTTTCACCGCGGCCTATCCGGATATCGAGATCCGGTTGGTGGTCACGGCGAAGATGCTGGATTTTCATGCGGGCGATATCGATTGCGGCATTCGCTTCGGGGCAGGGCCATGGCCCGGGCTCGTTGCCGAGCGGATCGGCGGCCGGCACTATCGACCGGTGGCGTCACCCGCGCTGGCGGCGCGGCTCGCAAGCCCTCGGGATTTTGCGTCTGTTCCCGTCATCCACGACACGACCACCATGCTCTCCTGGGCCGACTGGTTCGACGCGATGGGACAGCCAATGCCGGATCTGTCGGGCCCGAGTCTCAACGACCCGGCGCTCGCCTTCGATGCGGCCATCTCGGGCCAGGGCGCATTGCTGACTGTCGACATGATGGCCGCCGATGCCGTGCGCGAAGGTCGTCTTGCCTGGCCCTTCGCCGAGCGGGTGGAGTCGCAACTCGGCTACTGGCTTGTGCGCCCCGCCGGGCGGCGCATGCCGCGCAAACTCCGGGTGTTCCGCGACTGGCTGCTCGACGAGGCCGGCCTCGCGCCCCATGGCGAGGGGTCGGATGCTTGACGGGGAGCAACGCCTTGTCGGCCAACGCTCCATTGGATAAGCCAATCGAAACGGCGCGCTGATGCGCCATCCAGCGTCGGACATCAACCGGACCAATCGATGGACCTCGACCAGATCCGCACCTTCGACCGCATCGCGCAGGACCTGAGCTTCACCAAGGCCGCCGCGAAGCTCAATGTCACGCAGGCAACCGTCTCGATGCGCATGCGGGCGCTGGAGGATCTGCTTGGCGTGCCGCTCTTTCATCGCGGCCGCAATATCCAGCTCACCGATCAGGGCATGACTTTCCTTCCCTATGCGCGGCGCATCCTCGCCGCGGCGCAGGAGGCGAAGGAGGCGCTGAGGCGCGTCGAGCGTGGCCGGGTGTCGATCGGCTCGCTCCGCAGCCTCGTCACGCCGCTCATTACCGAAGCTCTCGTGCGCTTCCAGGAGAAGCATCCGGCTGTCGACGTGGTGATCAAGGAAGGGCGGCAGGGCCAGATCGCCACCATGCTGCATGAGCGCGAAATCGAGCTCGGCATCATCTGCTGGCCCAATCTCGACCCGCTGGTTTCCGATCTCGAGCCGCTGCTCGTGATGCGCGAGCGCGTGCCATTCGTGGTCTCGTCGGCCGTGGCCGAAGAGCTCGGGCCGACCCCGAAGATCGAGGATGTGCTGAGGCGCGTGCCGCGGCTCATTTCCATCAACTGGTGGCAGGTTTATCCCGACGCCGCGATTGCGCTGTTCCGGCGGGCGCCCGTATCGGTGGAACTGCCGACCGGTCCGGCACGTCGGCTGGCCATCAAGGGTGAGGGCGTTGGCTTCTTCGTCGCCTCCGCGGTGAAGGCCGATATCGCAGAAGGGCGCCTCACCGAGATCACGCCTGTCGATGTCGAGCCCGTGCATCGCGACATCGCCATGGTGGTCCGCAATCCGCTGGCGCTCGAGCGTGACATGCTGCGCGATTTCGCCCTCGAGATCGCCGCCGAGTGCCGCCTCAACGGGCGAATATCGGATTCGAAGCTATAGGGGGCTCGAACCTCGTCCTTCGACAAGCTCAGGATGAGGTTCATAGAAGTCGGTGTAGGACGCGATGTCGACCGACCTCATGGTGAGCTTGTCGAACCACGAGGGCGGCGTGGCGACATCCCCCCTACGCCAGCCCGGCCGCCCGCGCGACATCGAGGTAAGACCTGCTGATCGGCAGGCGGCGGCCATTGGGCAGTTCGACCATGGGCTTGCCATCGCTCTTCAGCGTGCGGGTCACCGCGGCAAGCGCCACCCAGTGCGAGCGGTGGATCTGCAGCCCCGGTTCGCCCGCCGTCTCCCTTATGGCGTCGGAGAGTCGCATCAGGATCAGATGCATGCCGCGCTCGGTCCAGACCTCGACATAGTGATCGGAGACGACAAGCGCCCAGAGCCGGCCGCGAAGCGGCAGCGGCAGGCGCTCGAGAATGGCCGGGGGCGCGAGCGTGGCCGGGGACGCTGCTTCCGGTGGCGGGGCAGTCGGCACCTGGCGCACGCTGGCGCTGATGATCTCCGCAACTGCCGCGACGCCCATCGAGGCCAGCGTCACATCGACATAGAGCACCAGTGGGGCGATGGCGTCGTGCCAGCGGGCGCCAAAGGCGATCATGTTGAGCCCCAGCACCACGAGGGTGATCGGCACCCCGGTGATGGTGCCGAACACCAGCACGCGTAGCCAGACGCGCCGGATAGAGAGCCCGAACAGGTTGAACACGATGCGGCTCGTCGCGACGCCGACGAAATAGGTGAGTCCGGCAACCGCCAGCCAATAGGCGATGCGCTGCGGGAGCGGCAGATAGCTGGTGGTATCGAACGGACCGGCTATGCCGAGCAGCAGCCCGACAATACCGACGATGGCGAACACACGCGGATTGGTGAAATGCGCGCGTATTTCACGCAGCGCGAGTTGCAGGCGGCTCCACTCCACGAACTTCATTGGCAAGAGGCGTATCCGGCGTTGCGGGGGCGCGTGGCCCCGACCAATAGCGAGGACAATCTTCTACCGTAGTGATGGAAAACTGCCATGCCGTTCTCGCTCTCCCCCTCGCTCACGCCCCTGTTGCAGGCGTCCTTCGCCATCCAGATCCATGCCGTCTCCGCCATCCTCGCCATGGTCCTGGGCGCCGTGGTGCTGTTTCGGCGCAAGGGAACCCGCACCCACAAGCTCATGGGGCGGATCTGGGTCGTGCTGATGCTCATCGTCGCGACCTCGTCGATCTTCATCAACGAAATCCGGATGATCGGGCCCTTCAGCCCCATCCATATCTTCACCGTCATCACCTATGTGTCGCTGGCGCAGGCGATCGTGGCGATCAGGCGCGGCAATGTGGTGGCGCACCGCGCGGGCATGCAGACGCTGTATTTCCTCGCGCTGCTGATCACCGGCGCCTTCACACTGCTCCCCGGTCGGCGCATGCATGACGTGCTCTTCGGTGCACAGAGCGGCTGGGCGCCCGCCATCGTCGCGATCAGCCTATCTCTCGCCATCTCCCTCGCGATATATGTGCGGCTGATGCGGAAGGGGCGCGCCGAGGCAGCCCGCGCCGCCTGAGGATCGTGCAGGGGCCGGTATGTCGCCAAACGAATTGCTCGAACGCTTCCACGAAATGTGCATGGCCTCGCAATTCTGGTCGCGCGAGGCCATGCGCGACTATCAGGCGACGCAGCTCGAGCAATTGCTGCGCCATGCGCGCAAGACGACCCCCTATTACGAGAAGCGTCTGGCGCCGGTCTTCCGGCCAGATGGCAAGGTGGACCTGAGGAACTTCCACCTGATCCCCATCGTGCCGCGCGCCGACATGGTCGCCCACCGCGACGCCATGCAGGCCAGGGAACTGCCCCCCGGGCACGGGCCGACGGGCACGATTTCTACGTCGGGCTCAACGGGTCTCGCGATCACCGTGACGACCAACGGCCTCTGCCGCATCGCCAATGATGCCACCCGCTACCGCATGCATGAGTGGCAGAAAGTCGACTGGGCGCGCGTCCTGCTCGACCGCATGGGACCCGGTGGCGCCGAGGCGATCGCGGCCCCACCGCAGGAGCTCGGCACCTGGGGTGCGCCATGGCGGCAGCGGAGTGCAACCGGGCGCATGTATCAGGTGAGTCGGTATCTCGACACTGAGCCGCTCCTGGATTGGTTCGAGAAGCTCGGCGCTTCCTATCTCGTTTCGGGGCCGAACATGGCGCATGTCATTGCCCTCGATGCTGCTCGCATTGGCCGAAAGACTCCGATCGACACCGTTCTGGCACAGGGCAATGTCGTGCACCCAGCCGATCGCCACGCTGTCGCCGATCAGTTCGGCGCTCGAATCGTCGAGGTCTACAGTTCCAAGGAGGGCGGACACATGGCGCATCTGTGCCCCGAGGGACGTCTCCACGTGAACATGGAGACAGTGCTGGTCGAAGTGCTCGATGCAGAAAATCGCCCATGCGAGCCGGGCAAGACCGGCCGTGTCGTCATCACCCCCTACTACCAGACTGGGCAGCCACTGATCCGCTACGAACAGGGCGATTGGGCATCATGGGGCGGCCCTTGTCCCTGTGGGCGGCACTCAATGGTGCTGGAGAAAGTCAGCGGCCGATCGGTGCCCATATTCACCCACCCCGTGGAGCGGGCCAACGCGCACCTGATGCCCGAGGCGACTACGGAGCTGCTTGGCGCGAGCTACTGGCAATTGGCCCAGGTCGGCGCTCTCGACTATGAAATGCGCTATGTCCGCAAGGATGGCGCGGGAGCGCCCGACACGGCACAGGTGACGGCCATGTTCAACACGACCTATTTCGCCGATGCGCGGCTCGCCTTCCGGGAGATGTACCGCATACCGCTTACCGCAGGGGGCAAGCTGGTCGAATATGTCAACGAATACCAAAGGGGCTGAGCGCGCGCCCAGCCCCTTTGAATTGTCGTCAGGAGAACGATCAGGTGCGCGGATCGTAACCGCAGGCGCTTTCCGGGTCGTACTTGAACGGGATTTCCCCAACCTGGCAGCTGCCCGCGCCGTCGAACAGATCGAACACTTTCGGCTGCGGATCGTCCTGGCGGTGACGGTCGATGAGGCTCTTGTCCGGATCGCCGAAATAGCCCTTGATGCCGACCATGATGCTCTGGCTGTCGTTGTCGAACGCCTTGAACTCGGCGGTAAGGGACATCGGCAGGCCCAGCCCGGTGAACTGGTATTCGGTCGACAGGTCAAACGCATTGTCGCCGAGGATCGACTGCACACCGACGCTCACGCGCCAATCGTCGGTCACGTAATAGGCCACGTCGGCGAAGCCGAAGAACCCGGTCTCGTCCAGCGGATCGATATCATTGTCATAGCTCGCCCAGCCCAGCCAGGTCTCAAGGCTGACGCGGTCGAGATAAAGCTCGGCTTCCGGGCCGACCGCAGCAAGCGAGGCGCCGTCGGTTGCGACATAGCCCGCGGCAGCGCCAAACAGGTAGCTCGCCGGGTCGCGGGTGAACAGGTGCAGCATTCCGCCGCCAAACGTCTGGTCGCCGATCTTGCCAAAGCCCACGTCGCCCTGGATGCCGAACGCGTGGCCAATGGGCGCCGACAGCGATCCGCCGATGCGGTAGCTCGCGACACTGTCCTCACCAGAGAACAGCGCGCCGGTATAGTCGTCACCGAAATTGACGGCCCCGCCCCAAAGCTCGATCTTGCCGTTCACGCCGGAAACGGCTGGCAGGGTCATGCCGGCATCAACCTCTGCCATGGGCTCGGGCGACAGAATCAGGTCGGCCGCCTGTACGGCGGTGGTGAGGCTGAGCGCAGCCGCAAGCACGGCGAGACGGCTCAAGTGAATTCGATTCATGGTCGCATTCCCACAATAGGTCCGGTGTTACTTAATGCTCATCGTTGTCACCGCCGCAAGCAATGTTGCTGTCTTTTGCGGGTTTTCGACAAACTTCGGTCCAAACCGTGGCCGGAATGTCGCACGCCGTTAACCGCGCGGCGCTGTCTTCCCACCCCTGCGGCGTCCTCCAACGCCCGAGGCGGCTTTGCCGGCCATGGCGCCGACAACCGCATTCATGGCGGCGGGATGCCGCTGTTTTCTGCCCTGAAGATTGGCTAAAGCTCAGGTCCGATACAGAGCACACTTGGTAAGCATAGATGGCCAGCACGGATTTCGATTTCATCATCGTGGGCGGTGGCTCGGCCTCCTCGGTGGCGGCCATGCGGCTGGTGAAGGAATTCGGATTCACCGTGCTCCTCATCGAGCGCGGACCGCGGCGCCTGAGCCCGATCATGTCCATGCCCGCCGGCTACATGAAGTTTCTCGGGCGCGACACCTATCTCGAAATGCACCATACCGTGCCGCAGCCGCAGCTCGATGGGCGTGGGCCGATCGTGCCGGTGGCCAAGGCGCTCGGCGGCGGCAGTGCCGTCAACGCCATGGTCTATATGCGGGGCCAGCGCGAGGACTATGATGGCTGGGCGGCGAGCCTCGGCAACGAAGGCGACTGGAGCTATGAGGATATGCTCGGGCACTTCAAGGGGCTCGAGGCCAACCAGCGCTTCAACAACCACTATCACGGCATTTCCGGAGGCCTGAAGGTCTCGGAACCGGGGCAGATCTGCGACACGACGGAGGATTTCCTCCGCGCGGCGCAGGGGCTGGGGCATGCCTATAACGCCGATTTCAATGGCGAGCGGCAGAACGGCGTGGGCATCATGCAGCACACCTATGCCCGCTGGGGCCGTTTCACCCGCCGCTCCGATGCGAAGCGCGCCTTCCTCGATCCACTTCGGCATGACCATCGCCTGACCATCGTCACCGATGCGCGGGTCGACCGGCTGATCATCGAGAACCACCGCGCGGTGGGCGTGCGCTACACCAGCTTCGGCGAGCCGCACGAAGTGCGCGCCGAGCGCGAGGTGCTGGTGGGCGCGGGCACCTATAACAGCGCCAAGCTGCTGATGCTCTCGGGCATCGGGCCGGCGGATCACCTCAGGGATTTCCAGATCCCGGTCGTGGCCGACCTGCCGGTGGGTTCGGAGCTGCAGGACCATCACGAAGTGCCGGTTATCGCGACCAGCAAGGGCCGCTCCGGCTATTTCGGCCAGGATAGGGGCTGGCGCATGG
>CAYPYV010000026.1:0-24935 GCA_964414845.1 uncultured Devosia sp.
TCGCGGATCGGCGGCCCGGAGGCACCTTCGAGCAGTGCCGCGGAGACCGACTGGCGGATGGGTTCGAGCTCGAGCCCGAGGATCATTTCCTTGATCGGGCCGATGGCCGGCGGGCTCATCGACAGCCGGTTCATGCCGATCGACAGCAAGGCGAGCGACTCGACGGTACGTCCCGCGAGCTCGCCACACATGGTGAGCGGCACATTGTAGCGGCGCGCCATATCGACGATGTGCTTCAGCGCCCGCAGCCGCGGCAGCGCGATGGGGTCATAGGACTTGGCGACGCGCTTGTTGCCGCGATCAGCCGCCGTCATGAACATGATGAGGTCATTGGAACCGATCGAGACGAAATCAGCCTCGGGCAAGACCTGGTCCAGCTCGAAGAGCAGCGAGGGGACCTCGATCATGGCGCCGAGTTCCACCTTGGACGGTACTGGCTGGCCCGCATGGCGGAGGCGCTCGATCTCCTTGTTGACCACGACGCGGGTCGCGCGGAACTCCCAGGCATCGGTGACCATGGGGACGAGTATCTTGATCGGGCCGCCATTGGCAGCCTTCAAAAGCGCGCGCACCTGGATCCGGAGCAGACCGGGCCGCTCGAGCGCAAGGCGCAGCGAGCGGAAACCCATGGCCGGGTTTTCCTCGGCTTCGGCCCGGAGGTAAGGAATGACCTTGTCGCCGCCGATATCGAGCAGCCGGAAAACGATGGGCTTGCCTTCGGTAAGCCGGATCGCCTCGGAATAGAGCGCCACCTGTTCGTCGAGCCGTGGCAGCTTTGAGGCGATCATGAACTGCAGCTCGGTGCGGAAGAGCCCGACCCCGGCAGCGCCGGTATCCTGCAGCATGGGCAGGTCCGCGACGAGACCGGAATTGTGATAGAGCGTGATCGCGTGGCCGTCGCGGGTGACGGAAGGCTTGTCCTTCAGGGCCAGATAGTGCGCGCGCCGCTTGGCGCCGAGCCGAACCTTGTCCACATAGACCTGGATCATCTCCGGCGTCGGACGCAGATGCACCGCCCCCGTCGTGCCATCGACGATGATGTCATCGCCCGATTCCGACACCGAGACGATGTTCTCGATCTGCCCGACCGCAACGAGGCCGAGCGAGCGCGCAATGATCGCCACGTGCGAGATCGCGGCGGCCTCCTCGAGGACAACGGCACGCAGCCGCGTCCGGTCATATTCGAGCAGCTCCGCCGGACCCATGTTGCGGGCAATGAGGATGGCGTTCTCGGGGAGTTCCTTGTGGCCGAGCGAATTGCCATCACCGGTGAGGATGCGGAGCAGCCGGTTGGCGAGATCGTCGAGGTCGTGCAGGCGATCCTTGATGTAGGGGTCGGTCGACCGCATCATCCGTGCGCGGGTATCGTTCTGCACGCGCTCGACCGCCGCCTCGGCGGTCAGGCCGTTTTCGATCGCCTCGTTGAGCCGGTTCACCCATCCACGGTCATGCGCGAACATCCGGTAGCTTTCGAGGATGTCGCGATGATCGGAAAAGCTTTGCATGTCGCCGTGGTCGAGCATGCGATCGATGGAAACGCGCATGGTGTCGAGCGCGTTCGAGAGCCGCTTCTGTTCGGCCTCGGTGTCCTCTGCGACGAAATTGGTGACCACAACGCGCGGATCATGCAGCACCACCTGCCCCAGCGCCACGCCATCGGTGAAGCCCGAGCCCGAAAAGCTGCGCGGGCGGCGGAGGTCGATATCCTGGCCGGGCTTGATGAGCGAATCGAACTCGGAGGTGGCGATCATCTCGGCGAGGAGGGTCGCCGTGGTCAGCATGGCCTCGGTCTCGTCCTCGCCATAGATGTGCGAATCGCGGTTCTGCACCACGAGCACGCCAAGGGTCTGACCGGCGCGGAGCACCGGCACGCCAAGGAACGCACGATAAGGGTCTTCGCCGGTTTCGGGCTTGTAGGCAAAGGCGGGGTGAGCCGGGGCATTCTCGAGGCTGAGCGGGGAAGCCTGCGCGGCGATGAGGCCGACCAGACCCTCGCCGAGCCTCAGCGTCGTCATGTGCACGGCGGATGCCGCGAGGCCGCGAGTAGCAAAGAGCTCCAGCGCGCCGTCGTCACGCAGCACGTAGAAGGAGCAGACATCGGCATGCATGTTGTCGGCGATCAGCGCGACAATCTTGTCGAGCCGGGCCTGTGCCGCGAGCGGCTCCGCCATGGTTTCGCGCAGCTGCTTCAGGAGCACGCGCGGACCGCTGATCGATGTGGCCATCATGTCTGCCCGGCGGCCCCGCGCCGCCATGCGGCCCGAGGGCAATGCCGGGCGAAGGCAATGCCTCAGGCGTCTTCGTTGTCCAGTCCGTAATACGTATGGAGCGCCCGGACCGCAAGCTCGGCATACTCGTCGTCGATCAGCACCGAAGTCTTGATCTCGGACGTGGTGATCAGCTGGATGTTGATCGACTTGTCGGCGAGGGCCTTGAACATCGAGGCGGCAACGCCAGCGTGGTTGCGCATGCCGACGCCCACCACCGAGACCTTGGCGCCGCCCTTGGCACTCTGGATCTTGGAATAGACGAACTTTCCGGCCTCGCCGGCAGCCTTCAGCGCCTTGACGGCCTTGTCGTGCTCGGCATCGGGCACGGTGAAGGTGATGTCGGTTGTCGAGCCGTCCTCGGAGACATTCTGCACGATCATGTCGACCACGATCGACTCGTCGGCAAGCGCGCCGAAGATCGAGGCGGCGATGCCGGGCCGGTCCTTCACGTCGCGGAGGGTAATCTTCGATTCGGCGCGCGCGAGGGTGACGCCCGAGACGATCTGCTTTTCCATGATCTCATCCTCATCGCATACGAGAGTGCCGGGAACGCCGGGCGTGCCGTCGGGCGCCACCTGCGGCGCGTCGGGGTCGTCGAAAGTGGAGCGCACGGTAAGCCGTACCTTGTGCGCCATGGCCATTTCCACCGAGCGGATCATGAGCACCTTGGCGCCCAGCGACGCCATTTCCAGCATTTCCTCGAAGGAGATGCGGGTGAGGCGGCGCGCCTTGGAAGTGATACGCGGATCGGTGGTGTAGACGCCATCGACATCGGTATAGATGTCGCAGCGATCTGCCTTCACCGCGGCGGCAACGGCCACGGCCGAGGTGTCGGAGCCGCCACGGCCAAGGGTCGTGACGCGGCCCGAAGGCGCAACGCCCTGGAAGCCGGTAATCACCGGAACCATGCCCTCGGCGAAATTCTTCTCGAGCTCGGTGGGATCGATCTCGACGATGCGGGCGGCGCCATGCGCGTCGTCGGTACGGATCGGGACCTGCCAGCCCTGATAGGAGCGGGAGGGAATGCCCATTTCGGAAAGCACGATGGCCATCAGGCCCGCAGTGACCTGCTCGCCCGAGGCGACGACCGCGTCGTATTCGCGCGCGTCGTGAAGCTTCGAAGCCTCGTTGACCCAGCCGACAAGTTCGTTGGTCTTGCCGCTCATGGCGGAGACGACAACGGCCACTTCATGGCCCGCATCGACTTCGCGCTTCACATGCCGTGCAGCCTGGCGGATGCGCTCGACGGTGGCGACGGACGTGCCGCCAAACTTGACTACGATGCGGCCCAAGGCCCTCACCCCATGATCGCGGCCCGAACCGGCCGGTACTCTCAGCTATCGGGCGCGGGACATGCCACAAACAGCGAAGCGGCGCAACGGGGTGAGACGCCCCAGAGTCGCGCGATCAGTAGAGTATGCGGGCCTCGTAGCCTTCCACGAGATAGTCCGTGAGGTCGGACCAGGGGATGATCACCGTCGGGGCACCATAGGCATAGGCCGTGACTTCGTAGGGTTGGAACTGCAGGACCAGGCCCTGGTCGGTGAAATCCCAGCGGGTGACGTCGGTGACCAAGCCGGGCACGTCCTTGCGGGCATCTTCCCAGATACCATCGGGAATGGTGGCGTCGAGCGCCGCCAGCGCCTTGTCGGCCAGAGCCTGCTGCCAGCCCTCGCCGGAGAACAGATCATCGGGAGCGAGCTCCCGGTTCTCCTTGATGAGGTAGTGGAGATAGGTGATGGCGTAGTTGCCGTGCGCCGCGCCGTGACCCATCCAGTAGGAATTGACGACAAGACCGATACGGTCGGAGGTGACGCTGGTGACCTTGACCGTCACATCGGAATCGGAGGCGGCGTCGGTATCGGTCAGCGTGCCGTCGGCGGCGAACATCCTGCCGAGATCCTTGTCCTTTTCCGCCATCATGGCGTTGAAGGCGGCTGCCTCGGGCACGGTGTCGTCGATGCGCGGCGAGGAATAGTGCTTGGTCGCGACACCTCCCCACCATTCCGGATCGGGGTCATCGATCACTGCCCAGCGCTCGGAGGTATAGAAGCGCCAGCCGCCCAGCATGCGCGACTGCTCGAGATCGGTGATGCGGGTGGTGAAGGCGGACAAGAGGCAGGCGGCCTGGTCGTCGGTGAAGCTTTCGGGCGGCTGCGCGTCGGTGGAGCAGCTCAGCGGCACGTAGTCGAGCCAGGCGCGCTGGTCCTTCTGCATCTGCGAGCGGGCCTCCTCGGAGAGACCGCCGATCGCCGTTGCATAGGCGCGGGACAGGACCTCGTCTTCGCGCGAGAAGTCCGGCGAAGCGCAGATCTGCTTTTCAAGCGGAGTGGTGGCCTTGGAGCAATCAAAGCTCGCGGCGGAGGCCCCGGCAACGAAACTCGTTGGCAGGGTCAACCCGACAAGCCCCAGGGCCAGAGCCGAAAGATAGGCCATTGCCGAACCATGCCGCATCGAAAAACCCCTGCCGGACAAATGCATGGCGGAAGCTAGTGCATTTCGGCGGTGAGTTGAACCGCCGAAATGCGGGATGCAGTGTCAGCCGAGGAAGTCGCGGATGGCCAACAGTTCCTCGCGCCGAATCTCGTGGCCGCCCTCGTGCCAGGAGAGGGTAACCTCAGCACCCTGGGCCATGAGATAGGCCGAGAGCGCCTCGGTAGCCGGGGCAGGTGCAATCGGATCACGGCGGCCGGCGGTGATCAGCACGCGCTTGCCCGCAAGGCCCGGCTGTGGGGCCGGGGTGAAGGGGATCAGCGGGTGCATCAGCACGGCCCGGTCGAACTGGTCGGAGCTTTCGAACAGTACCGAGGCGAGAATATTGGCGCCATTGGAATAGCCGAGCCCGATCACCTCGGATGGCGAGGGGTCGGCTGCGGTCAACGCCGCGACAAAACCCGACATCTTCCTCGTGGCACGATCGAGATCGGCCATGTCGTAGCGGCCCTCGGCAAGGCGACGGAAATAGCGCAGAGCGCCACCCTCGGAGACATCGCCGCGCACCCCGATGCGTCGGGCCTCAGGCAGGAGCTCTGCCGCGAGATCGGTGAACTGGTGCTCGTCGCCCCCGGTGCCATGGAAGAGGAACAGGGCCGGCGCGCCCTTCGACGCGCCGGGATAATCCACATGGATATAGGTGTCGCTCATCACACAGTCTCCGTAAGGGGCACGAGCGTCCGCTCGAGGATGGGCCGCAGATGTGCGTGCTGCGTGGGCAACTGCAACGCCTCGCCCAGATGGGCCGTATCCTCGTCGCGGGCAAAGCCCGGTTCGTTTGTGGCGATTTCGAACAGCACCCCACCGGGGGTGCGGAAATAGATCGCCCAGAAATAGTCGCGGTCGATGGGCGGCGTGACCTGGTAGCCGGTATCGAGCAGCGCCTTGCGTACCGCGGCCTGGGCGGCACGATCGGGTACGGCGAAGGCAATGTGATGCACCGAACCCGCGCCGAGATCGGCCCGGTTGGCGCCCGGCAGCACCTCGATATCGATGTGGTCGGCACCATTGCCCTCGGGGTGCACCATCCGGAGCACGCCGTCGCTGGTCTCCTTTGCCTCATAGCCCATGAACTTGAGCAACTCCTCGGTGGCGCCAGCGTCTCGGAGACGGAGCCTGGCCGAGTGGAAGCCGCGGATCGCATGGTCCTCGGAAACGCCATTGCCGGTCCAGGGCGTGCGATCGTCGCCCTTCACTTCGACCAGCGCCATGGCGTCGCCTTCGGGCGCCCGGAAGTTCAACAGCTTTTCGCCGAAGCTTTCGGACAGTTCGAGATCGCCGACGCGGTGCGCGACGAGCCGCTCCTGCCAGAAGCCGAGGCTGCCCTCGGGCACCGAGAAAAGCGTGGTGCCGACTTCGCCCGTGCCGGCGCGACCGCGGGCGATATGCGGGAACGGGAAATGCGTCATCACCGTGCCGGCCGAGCCCGTCTCGTCGCCGTAATAAAGATGATAGACGTCAGGCGCGTCGAAATTCACCGTCTGCTTGACGCGGCGCAGCCCGAGCGTGTCGGTGAAGAACTGATTGTTGATGCGGGCATCGCGCGCCATCGAGGTGACGTGGTGCAGGCCCCTGATCTGGGTGATCATCCTAGCCTCCGGAACAATGGACCGGCAGGAGCGCCGGTCACTTCGCCGCTAGAGATAGGCCATGGCACCGTCTGCGATTAGGGTAACAATCGCATCACAGTTCGTTCGCGGTTCGCGCAACAGTCACGCGAGAGATTCGCGGAAGGCCAAGCTCTTCTCCGTAGACCCTGAAAGCTTGTACTCGAGCCCGACCAGCCCGGTATAGCCGTTTGCCTGCAGCCAGCCGAGCCGCTCGACATAGTCGAGCTTGCCGGTGCCGGGGGCTCCTCGACCCGGCGTATCGGCCAGATGCACATGCGCGACGCGGTCCACCCGGCCCGCGAGCAGGTCGACATCTTCGCCCATCACTGCCGCATGGTAGATATCGTAGAGCAGCTTGACTTCCGGGCGGCCGACCTCGTCGACGATGTCGAGCCCTTCGGTGGTGGAGGTGAGGTAATAGCCTGCGTGATCGACCCGATCATTCAGCGGCTCGATGGCGAGCGTGACGCCCGAGCCATCGAGGATCCTGCCAGCCTCGCGCAGCACGTCGACGATGGCCTTGTGCTGCAGTGGTCGGGCGATGTCGTGCAGATCGTCCCCTGATTGCGCGATCATGACGCCGGCGCCGAGCTGCCGGGCAGCGGCGAGCGACGAGCGCACGCCCTCGAGGAACAATTCGTGAGTCTCCGGATTGCCCAGCGCGGCGATCGGCTCGCAGAGGATGCCGGCGAGCGGCAGCCCGGTCTCGTCGAGCGCGGCGCGCACGGCATCGAGATCCTTGTTGGAATGGCGCCAGAACTCGACGGCGTCGAGCCCGGCGGATTTCGCGCGCCGGATGCGATCGGGAATAGCGGGAGCCTCGGCGGCGAAGAGCCACTCGACGCAGGCAGAAAACTGCATAACAACCTCAGACGGTGACGGCGTGCGGAACGCGATCCTTGTTGCCAAAAATCCGGATATAGCGGGCGACCTCGTTGGGGTCTCCGGTGGCCTTTTCCGGATTGTCGGAGAGCTTGACGGCGGGGTGGCCGTCCGCCTCGGAGACCTTGCAGACGAGCGAGATCGGATCGAGGGCCGGGTTGGGTTCGGGCGCGCAATGGGCGAAATCGTTGGTGAGGTTGGTGCCCCAGCCGAAGGCCATGCGGACCCGTCCATGGAAATGGTGGTAGGCTTCCTCGATCATGTCGACGTCGAGGCCGTCGGAAAAGATCAGGATCTTGTCGCGGGGATCGCGGCCACGTTCCTTCCACCACGAGATGATCTTTTCGCCGCCTTCGATGGCCGGGGCTGAATCCGGACGGAAACCCGTCCAGTCCGCCACCCAGTCCGGCGCGTCGCGGAGGAAGGCGGCGGTGCCGAAGGCATCGGGCAGGACGATCAGCAGATTGCCGCCATAATAGCTCTTCCAGTCCTCGAGCACCTGGTAGGGTGCAGCGCGCATGGCCTGCTCGTTGGGGGCGATCGCCGCCAGCACCATCGGCAACTCATGGGCATTGGTACCCACGGCCTCGAGATCCGTATCCATGGCAAGGAGCACATTGGAGGTGCCGGTGAGCACCTGATGGCCGAGCCCTTCCTTCAGCGCCTCGACGCACCAGCGCTGCCAGAGATAGGAATGGCGCCGGCGGGTACCGAAATCGGAAATGCGCAGGTTGGGCAATTGCTTCAACCGGTCGACCTTCTCCCACATCTTGGCCTTGGCGCGCGCATAGATGACGTCGAGCTGGAAGGGCCCATAGCGCTTGAGCGCGGCGCGCGAGCGCAACTCGTTGATGATGGCGAGGGCCGGGATTTCCCACATGGTGGTGTCGACCCATCGTCCAGGGAAGGTGAGGTGGAACTGCCCGTCGCGCACCTCGAGTTCATATTCGGGCAGCCGGTAATCCTCGAGCCAGCGGAGGAAATCGGGCGAGAAGATCTGCTTCACGCCATAAAAGCTGTTACCCGCAAGCCAGATCATTTCCTTCTTGCTGAAGCGCAGCGAGCGGGCATGGTCGAGCTGGGCCCGCAGTTCATTGACATCGATCTCGTCGGCGAGGCGGACAGAGGTCTTGCGATTGATGAGGGTGAACGAGGCGTTGACCTTGGGGTACAGCCCCCAGATCATCTGCAGCATCAGAAGCTTGTAGAAATCCGTATCGAGCAGGCTTCGCACGATGGGATCAAGCTTCCAGGTATGGTCGTACACCCGGCGGGCAATGTCGGTCATCGGCATCGAACGTTCTCCACTCGCACCGGTTGCATAAGGGTTGGGCCCCGGAAAATCCAGCCGGCCCGTGGGCGGTTCCGCCTCGGCCTTTGGTCAGGTGCGCGATACCACGTAGTGGGCAGGCGAAAGAAAAGGCTCCTTTACCCGTGCAGGGCAGAGTGGGCCCATGCTGTTGCGCCGCACGCCACCGATGAACTGGGACCCGTACCAGCCGAAGCCCGGCGCGCCCGAGTCCACGCCCGTGGCGCTCGCGCTCCTGGTGGGGATTATCGGCTTCCTGCTGATCCGCGGCCCGGGCATTCTCGACCCATTCAACATCGCCTGGCTCGATCAGCACGACCGTGCCATGCACACGCTCGGCTGGTGGTTCTATGCCCGCGCGCCATGGGACTGGCCGCCTGGTGCCAGCCCATATAACGGCCTGGAATATGCCAACGGCATTGCTCTCGCGGACGGGCTGCCGCTGTTTGCACTGCCGTTCAAGCTCATCGCGCCACTCCTGCCACCGCACCTGCAATATTGGGGGCTGTGGCAGATCTGCTGCTTTGCGTTGCAGGCGCTGTTTGCGGCACTGATCGCGGCACGGCTCGGCCTGCCGCGCCCGCTGGCGCTGGTGGCGGCGATGTTCTGCGTTTTCCAGCCGGCCTTCCTCGCCCGGCTCGACGTGCACATGGCGCTTGCGGGACACTGGACGATCCTCGCGGCGATCTGGCTCTACCTCGCGCCTGCGCCCATGCCGCGCTGGCGCTGGCCGACACTGCTAGCGACGATTGCTGCAATTCATGGCTATCTGCTGCTCATGGCCGGGGCGATCTGGCTGGCATCCCTGGTGCAGCGACGCTGGCTCGGACATTCGGGTTTCCGCACGCTGGCCATCGAATCGGCGCTGGCGCTCGTGCTGGTGGGCGCGGTGTGCTGGGCCGGCGGCATCTTCATGGCCAGCTCGGCGGGCAGCTCCGGCTTCGGCGAATTCCGGCTCAACCTGCTCGGCCCCTTCAATCCGGACGGCTGGTCCGTATTCCTGCCGTCGATCCCTACCGGATATGCGGAATGGGAAGGATTCAACTATATCGGCCTGGGCGGCGGCCTGCTGATTGTCCTTGCGCTCTGCCTCGGGGGGCGCGCCTGGCTTGCCCTCGCACGCCCGCGAATGGCGCCGCTTTGTGCCATGGCGGTGGGGATGGCGCTTGTCGCGCTCAGCAACAAGGTGGCGCTCGGCAACGTCGAACTCATCCATCTGCCGCTGCCGAACCTGCTGGAACCACTGGCCGCGATTTTCCGCAGTTCCGGGCGGCTGTTCTGGCCGCTTGGCTACCTGCTGATCTTCGGAAGCCTGACCATCCTGTCGCGGCGCCTTGCGGCGACCAGAGTATTGGCGATCGCCGCGGCCTGCCTGCTGGTGCAGGTGGTGGAGACGCAAAGCGGCTGGCGGGGGCTCATGGTGGGGCCGGAGCGATCCGGACGCGAATGGTCCAACCCGCTCGTGGCGCCGCAATGGGAAGCCCTCGCGCCGCACTACCAGCGCATCCGCGCCCTGCCCGTTGAAAATGGCGGCCCGTGGTGGCGCGATCTTGCGAGCTTTGCCGAGTTCCACGGCATGTCGACCGATGCCGCGAATCTGGGGCGGGCCGACCCCGCCGCACTTGCCGCTGCGCAGGCTGCCGGTCGCGAGGCATTGGCGACCGGCGCCCTCGACCCGGGCGCCATCTATGTGCTTGGCGAGGCGGAGGCGCAGAGCATCCGCCCTCATGTGGGGCCCGAGGACTTTTTCGGCACGCTCGACGGGCTCACGGTGTTCGCGCGGGGTGGCCGCGCCTACGCAACGCCCCCAGCGGCCAGATAGGCGCGCGCCATGCGTTCGAGCCCTTCCTGACGGGAATGAGGCGGTGCCCAGCCCAGCGTTGCGCGAAGTTGCGCATCATCAACCGCGAGATTGCCGAGCAACCGATCTGCGAGACCACGGCGCCCGAGGGCGAGGAGACCGGCCCGCAACACAGTCCGGGGCACTGGAAGGAGCCGTGCCGGACGGCCGAGGGCTGCCGCAATCTCGCGGCAAAGACCGGCGGTGGATACCGGCGGGCCATCGGTGGCAAAGAAGGTGCCGCCCGCCGCACGCGGGTGAATGAGCGCGAGCCCGACCAGATCCGCCAGGTTGTCGACGCCGAGCAAGCTCCGGTGATTGTCGACAGCCCCGAACGGCAGCGGCAGCCCGGACATCACGAGGCGCATGAGGAGGGCGAGATTGGCGCGGGCGCCGGGCCCGTGGATCAGCGGGGGGCGCAGGATGACGAGTTCGAGTCCCGTTTCAGCCGCCAGCGCGCGCAAGCCCACCTCAGCGCGCAGCTTGGATGCGCCATAGGGATCGGTGGGCAGCGGCGTATCGGTTTCGACGAAGCCCAGGGGTGGCGAGATCTCGCCCATCACCTTGACCGAGGAGATGAAGACGAAACGGCGAACGCCGGCAGCGACAGCCGCCTGTGCCAGCGCAAGGGACACGCCGACATTGTCGCCCTCATAGAGTTCGGGCGCACTGTTTGGCGCATGTACCCGCGCCATCAGGTGCACCACCGCATCCGCGCCAGCCAAGACGGGCGCGAAATGCGTTGCCGGAGTCAGATCGCCCAGTGATGCGAGCCCCGGGCCCGGGCGCCGCGAGAGCGCCACGACATCGTGCCCGACCGCGCGCAGGTGCGGGACCAGCGCGCGACCGACAAAGCCGGTCGACCCGGTGACGACAACGCGGCTCAGTTCTGCGAGCGGTGCCGGGCCGCCCTCATATGCTCGACGATATGCAGCCCCGAGCCGCGGGTATGCCGGGCCATGACCTCGCAGGCACGCGGTGCATCATGGGCACGCAAGGCAGCGATCAGCTCACGGTGCTCCTTGAGCACGGCAGTGCGTCGGCTGATCGAATAGGGGAAGCGCGAGGAGATGGCGCCCATGATCTCGCGGTTGCGCCACCATTGCTCGAAGGCCAGACGATTGTAGTGGCGATCGTACAGCGTGCGGTGGAAGGCGGTATCGAGCGCGCCGTGCCGGTGGATATCGGAGAAGTTCAGCTCCTCGATTTCATCCTGGATGGCTTCCAGCCGGGCGATATCTGCATCGGTAACGAGTTCAACGAAAAGCTCAGTGAGATAGGGCTCGATCAGCGCCTGAACTTCGGTGATGTCGCGGATGAAATCTTCGTCGAGGGAGCGGACGCGGGCGCCGCGATTATAGGAGAAGACTACATAGCCCTCCCCCCTCAACTGCTGCAGGGCTTCGCGAATGGGATTGGTGCTGGTGCCGTAGCGGGTGGCCAGCGCGGAGATCACCAGCCGCTCATTGGGCGCGAGTCGACCATTGACGATATCGTCGCGGATGGCCTGGTAAATGGAGCCAGCCTCGGGCGGATCGAGCAGGTCGGAATCGAATTGTGGCGCGCTGTGGTCCATCAACTCATTGTAATCCACTGCCTGCATCGTGGGCAATCGGCCACTTCGTACGTAATCGTTGACAGATAATGTACGATCTGAAAGCGTTTCGCCGAACCGGCCCAGAGAGCCGGCGCGAGAGGGGAGCGGGCATCACGCCCGAACACGCATGAAGATCACCGCCATCAAGCCCTATGCCGTATGGGTAGGCATCCGTAACCAGCTGCTGGTGAAGGTCGAAACGGACGAAGGCATCTTCGGCTGGGGCGAGAGCGGACTTTCCGGACGCGAAAAGGCCGTTGTGGGTGCCATAGAGCATTATCGCGAATGGCTGATCGGAAAGAACCCATTCGACATCGGCATGATCTGGCAGGCGCTGTACCGCAGCCAGTATTTCGAGGGCGGGCGCGTGCTGCAGGCGGCCATCTCCGCGATCGACATTGCGCTTCATGACATCAAGGGCAAGGCGCTCGGCGTGCCCGTCTACGAATTGCTGGGCGGCAAGCAGCGCGACCGAATTCCCACGTTCGCGACGACCTCGGCGGAGCCGGGCCCGGAAATGATCGAGCAGGCAAAGATGCTGATCGCCGCGGGCTGGAACTGCATGCGGCTCTCGCCGTCGGGGCATGGCAGCCCGGACATCTACGAACCCCGCGAGCATATCGGCACGACGGCGAAGTGGATGGTGAAGGCGCGCGAGGAGCTGGGTGAAGATGTGGTGCTCGGCATCGACTACCACCACCGCCTGTCAGTCGCCGAGGCAGCGAGCTTCTGCCAGAAGATGCCATCGGGAACGCTGGATTTCCTCGAAGAACCGATCCGCGACGAGACCCCCGAAGCCTATGAGTCGCTGCGCACCCTGACCGACATTCCGTTCGCCATTGGCGAGGAATTCGCTTCGAAGTGGCAGTTCCTGCCGTATATCGAGCGGGGCATCCACCAGTTCAACCGCATCGACGTGTGCAATGTCGGCGGGCTGACGGAATCAATGAAGATCGCCGGGTGGAGCGAGGCGCACTATGTCGACCTGATGCCGCATAATCCGCTCGGACCGATCTGCACGGCGGCCACGGTGCATTTTGCTGCGGCGGTCGCGAATTTCAGCTGGCTCGAAACCCGCGCGAGCCCGGCCGAAGCGCATATACTGGGCTTCGACAACTCGGACTTCTTCCCGGTACAGCCGCGGCTCGAGAACGCGCACTACCCGGTGAGCGACGCGCCCGGGCTCGGGGTCGAGGTGAACGAGGAGCTGGTGCAGCAGCAGAGTTTCAAGTTCTGGCAGGCACCGATGCTTCGACGCCGAGACGGCTCCGTCACCAATTGGTGAGTGCGCGGGTTGACTTTTAGTGCCGGCCACGCATTAGTGAAGTGTCTCGCCGGGCGAAAGTGCCCGGCGATTTCCATTTGAAGTCGAGAGTTTGACTTTCGGGGTTTCCGACGTGAGCGATTTTTTTGCCCCAGCTGCCCGCGGCGTGCAGCACTCTGACCTGAGAGCGGCCAACCGTCGGGCGGTGCTGTCGGCGATAGCCTTCAATCCGGGCCTGTCCAATGCCGATATCTCGCGCATGACGGGGCTCGCCCCGCAGACGGCTTCGGCGATCGTCGCGGACCTTGAAGGGGACGGCCTGATTCTGCGTGGCGAGGTGCTGCGTGGCCGACGCGGGCAACCGGCGACGCCTTTGTCGCTCAACCATGCGGCCGGATACACGATCGGCGTAGAGGTGAACTGGGACCATGTCGAGCTCGGGCTGATGGACATGGGGGGCAACGAGATCGCCCGGTATCGGCGCGACTATCCCTATCCCGACTACCGCACCGTTGCCAACGAGGTGAGCAAGGCGGTGGCCACGCTCATCGAACGCCTCGACGCAGCCCAGCGGGCGCGCATCATCGCGCTCGGCATTGCG
Organism: uncultured Devosia sp.; assembly: GCA_964414845.1. Classification (GTDB taxonomy): domain Bacteria; phylum Pseudomonadota; class Alphaproteobacteria; order Rhizobiales; family Devosiaceae; genus Devosia_A. Next base: position 13,867 of record CAYPYV010000026.1, read on the forward strand.
ATGCCGAACGAGCTGCATCGCAACCTGCACCTGATCGGGGCGCCCAAGGACCAGATCGAGGGCTGGAAGAGTTTCGACCTCAGGGCGCAGGTGGAAGCCAAGACCGGGTTTCACACGGCGCTGTTCAACGACGGCACTGCTGCGGCCTGGGCGGAGATGCTGACGCATCCGGCGCCGAGGCCGCGCGGATTTGCCTATCTGTTTATCGGCACGTTCCTGGGCTCGGGGCTGATCATCGAATCGATGCTGCGCAGCGGACCGCCAGATACCCCCTCGATCCTCGGCTCGATGTTCGTGGTGGGCGCAGATGGATCACGCTATCTCGGCCATCAGGTCGCCTCACTTACGCCCGTACGCGAGGGCCTGACGAAGCGTGGTATCACGCCGCCGATCTCGAGCCCGCGCGACTGGCCATGGGAAGAGTGGCCGGAGCTGGTGGATCGATGGGTGGACTGTGCCGGCAAGGCATTGGCCGCAACGGTAATGAATACCCGCGCCGTCGTGGATGTGCCGCTGGCGATCATCGACGGGGAAATCCCCACTGAAGTGCTGGCGCGCCTGATCGCCGCAACCGAGCGCGAGCTCGCGCTGCTGCCGACGATGACCCATGACCGGCCGAAGATTGCCCCAGGCCGCCTCGGCACGCGCGCGGCATCGCTTGGCGCGGCGCAATTGCCGCTGTTGCTGCGGCTATTTTCGAGCGAGGCGACCGCGCTCGCCTGATCAGGGCATCAGTTTGATGGCACCCGCGCCAAGGCCCTTGGTGCTGAATGTCAGCACAAGTGGTTTGCTCTCGGTGCCATCGGTGTTCTTGAGCACGATGCTGGCACCAAGGGAAGGCGCGGCAATCAGCTGATTGAGCGCAGCGAGGTCGAATTCGGCCCGCACCACGCACATCTGCGTCGAGCAATTGGAAATCGGCAGGAGCCGCGGCTCGCCCGAGCCGGTATCAAGCACCATGCCCTTGTCGGCGACAATCGCCGGGGGCAGCTGGAAGACGGCGCGCATCGAGCCCGATACGTCACGCTTGAGCGCCCAGACGGCGACCAGACGCCTGGTGCGGGAGGACCGAAGCTCCTGCTGCAACAGGCATTCGGGTCCGGAGGTCGCCGGCTCAGGGCAGAGCAGAAGCCAGTCGCCGATCGGTTGAGGCTTGAACGGGCCGGTGGCAGCTGGCGCCGGGGGGGCCGCCTCGGCGGTGGCCTTCGGAGCTTCGGCAGGAGCCTCGGCGGTGGGTGCCGCAGCGGGTGGCTCCGACGCGGCGGGCTGAGACTCTGCCGGTACGGGGGGAGCAGCGGCAGGTGTGGGCACCGGCTCGGCCGGCGCGGTGGCAGCGGACCCGGCAGTGGCAGGCGCGGCTTCAGCAGCAGGGGCGGTTGCCGGCTGGGCAGCCGGCTCAGCACCCGAGGTGCCTGTGGTTACGGCCTCGGCAGTAGCGGTTGTCGTCCCGCTCCTGCCGCCGAGGAACACGAAAGCCGCACCGATGGCGAGCACCAGGACAACAATGGCCGCGACGGCAAGTATCAACACGCCATTGCCGCGCCGCGGCTCGTCGGCTTCGAGCGACGGAACGGGCGTCACGCGCTGGGGCGCCTTCATGTCGATGGATTGTTGCTCGTCAGCCATTCCGGATGGTCCTCGTGCGGCAGCCGTGGGAGCGGCTCCCGCGGCCCAGTTCGAATTCGACGGAAACCCGCCTTACCTGACCTTGTCGTAGGCCGCGGTGAAGCCCACCAGCGACATCGGGAGCTTCACCGGCTGGCGATTGAGGTTCTGGAAGACGATATCCAGCGCCTGCCCGCCGCGGAAGGCGTTGAGGTGATCCTCCGTCAGCTTCAGCTGGGCATAGCAGCCCGCGCGGTCGCAGGTTTCGAGCTGGAGTTGCTGGGGGTTGGCGCCATCGACATCGAAGGAGACCCCTGCGCCGATATAGAGGCCGAGCGGCACACTCACGATCATCATGGGTTCGCTGCCGGCGATGGTGCGAATGGTGACCGAGCCGACGAGCTGACCCTGCTTGGTGACAGCGCGCTGCGAGATGCTGCATTCGAGCGGATCCTGCCGGCCATTCGCAGCGCAGCGCGCGGCCCAAGGAGACGCCGCCTGCTGCTGTGGTGCGTCGATTGCAGCGGGGTCCGCAGCGGGCTGATCCTGAGCAATGGCAGGCGCCGCGGCAAAGATGGCGAGAAGCAGGGCAGGCAGGAGGCGCGTCACGCCAGCGGCGGACAAACGATCGTTGAAGATCATCTCGAAACTCTTCTTAAGGACGCTGGCTTCGCATAGACAACCGATGCAGCGAATTCAAGGCAGCACCGGCAGAACCGGCTGTTCCAGCGCGCGACCATGGCAAGGCTGCATCACACTGCCGAATGGTGGCCTGGCGTGGGGTAGGAGTCTTGGGCAATGGCCGCAGAATTCGAACGTCACCTGCTCCTCGTGCGGCAGCAGGGGTGGCAGGATGTCGAAGATTGGCTCACCATCGCGCGGCGCGTGCGGTTCGTGGATGACAGCATTGCCGTGTTTGTCGTCGACTCTTCGGTGCCTGCCGAAGACCTGCTTGAGCAGGCTGCACGGAAGCCGACGCTGGTGGTGTCGCCCGGGCCGCTCGGTTTGGCGCAGCCGCGACGGGGGCGCGTATTGCGGGGTCGTCCGATCGCCAAGCTGCAGCAGCTCCACATGCTTGCCTCGGCCAAGGTACCGGTTCCGCGCACCACGCAGTTGCGTGCCGACACCCAGCTCGATCCGGCGCAATGGGGGCAATGGGTGGTGGAGAAGCCGGCAGACCTGACGCAATCCTCGCAGGGCAAGGGGTTCAGGCTCCTGCACCCCGAAGAGGTGCGGTATCGCCCCCAGGAAGATTTTCCGCCGGGGCATCCTGGCCGGCTCGCACCCATGCTCGTGCAGCGCTTCATTGATACGGGCAGCCCGATTTCGAGCTGGCGCGTGCTGATGTTCCTCGGGCGCCCGCTCTACAGCCAGTTGATGGTTGCCCCGCCGCCAAACCCCGGCGATCCGCCGCAGGTCGCGATGCAGGCCCTGTCGGGCGGGACGCGTCGGTTTGCATATGATGCCGACGTGATCGCCGCGGCCACGCGTGCGGCTCATGCCTTCGAGGATATCCCCCTGCTCGGAGTCGACGTGCTGCGGGAAGCGTCCACGGGCCGAATCTATGTGCTCGAGGTCAATGCCGGCGGCAATACCTGGCATTTTTCATCCGACCATCTGAAGGCGGAGCGGGCAGAGAACGGTCCGGATTTCGAACGCCAGCGCCGTGAACAACTCGATGCATTCGGCACGGCCGCCCATGCGCTTGCAGATGCCACGCGTCGCCTTGCCGAGTAACAGCTAAGCCATATCGCCATTTCTGGAGCCGACATGACCGCCCTCCTCGCCCCGACCCCACCCATGGGGTGGAATAGCTGGAACAGCTTTGCGACCACCATCACCGAGGCCCAGGCGCTCGAGACGGCCCGGATCATGGCCGAGAAACTGCTGCCTTTCGGCTATGACGTGTTCACCATCGACATCCAATGGTACGAGCCCGGCGCCTCGAGCTACGAGTATTCGAAGGTGCCCCAGACGGTAATGGACGATTTCGGCCGCTGCGTTCCGGCGCCCAGCCGCTTCCCCTCTGCCGCAAATGGCGCTGGCTTTTCGGAAATCGCCCGAAACGTGCACGCTCTTGGGCTGAAATTCGGCATCCACATCATGCGCGGCATCCCGCGGCTTGCGGTCGAGCGCAACCTGCCGATCAAGGGAACGGCTTTCACCGCGCGCGACGTGGCGGATACGACCAGCCTCTGCAGCTGGAACCCGGATATGTATGGGCTCGACATGGCGAAGCCCGGTGCCCAGGCCTATTACGACAGCATCTTCCAGCTCTATGCCGACTGGGGCGTCGACTTCATCAAGATGGACGACATGAGCCGCCCCTATGATGCGCATTCTGCCGAAATCGAGGCCGTGCACACGGCCATCGTCAAGGCGAGGCGGCCAATGGTGCTTTCGCTTTCGCCCGGCGAAACGCCGGTGATCCGCGCCGAGCATGTGCGCAAACATGCGCAGATGTGGCGCATTTCAGATGATTTCTGGGATGAGTGGGCGATGCTCGAGGCGCAGTTCGTCAGGCTCGAGAACTGGAACCCGGCGATGGGCCCGGGCAGCTGGCCGGATGCCGACATGCTGCCGCTGGGGCGGCTGGCGCTGGGCGACCGCGACACGCGCTTCACCGAGGACGAGCAGCAGACGCTGATGACGCTGTGGGCCATCGCCCGCTCGCCGCTGATCATGGGCGGGGATCTTCGGCATCTCGACGACAAGACGCTGAAATTGCTGACCAACCGCGATGTACTGGCCGTGAGCCAGAAGAGCCGTGGCAACCGTCCGCATTTCGAGCTCGACGGCACGCGCATCTGGAGCGCAGAAGCCGATGATGGCAGCGGAGACCGTTACCTCGCGCTGTTCAACACGAGTGCCAAGCCAAAAGACATCCCGTTCCGGCTCGACCGGCTGGGGCTCGATGGCGCAAAGTCGGTGCGAGATCTCTGGACCGGCACCGATCTCGGCCCGGCGGGGGCGGTCTTCTCCGTCACCCTGCCCCCGCATGGCGCGGGACTTTATCGGGTGAGAGCGGCGTGATGGGGCCTATTGCGCGGTCCGCAGCGCGCCGGCCGCTCATGGCTAACGCTCGGAACCAAAACCCATAAACGACAAAGCCCCCGACTTGCGGGGGCTCTGTAGGAAGATTGGTTGCGGGGGCAGGATTTGAACCTGCGGCCTTCAGGTTATGAGCCTGACGAGCTACCGGGCTGCTCCACCCCGCGCCAAGAATTTGAAAGCCTTGGGCTTTCGGTGCGCCTCAGTCTGCGGCCATCGCCACGACGCAGGGCGTATATAGGGGGGTTGGCGGGCTTGCTCAACCCCAAAAGCGCAAGACGTGACGCTTTTTTGACGCCCAGCGCCAAGCCCTTGAAATTCATTATAGGTTTCAGCTCAGGGCGTCACCGCGCCGGGTGCGGGCGCTGCCGGCGCCGTGCTGGCCGGAGGTTGGGCAGCGCCGGTGGCATTGCACCTGGCGGCGTGCTTCCTGTCCAACTGGCTGATGGCAGCGCCAAGCTGCAGGCGCTCCTGATTGAGGGCGCGGCGGCTCGCGGCGGGGCCCAAAGCCTCGGGAAAAGGCTCGGAATCCTTGTAGAGCTTCGAGAGGTAGGGAATGAGCAGCGACATGGCCTGCACGGCGCCCCCCACATCGGCACACCGACCGCTCTTGTCCGCAGCGACGGCGGCCGCGAGGTTGGCTTCGGCGGCGAAGCGGCCATCCACCAGGGCGCGGGTATAGTCCCTTCCAACGAGCGGCTCTGGAACGGCATAGCGCGGATCGGCGGCATGCTCGGCAGGCACCGGGAAGTTGCGGCAAGTGGCCTGGATCAGCTCGGCCGCCTTGCTGCGGGCGGCAAAGGCGACGACACGGGCCTGGATCGCCTTGGACCGCAATTGCGGGCCGTCTGGGCTTGGCAGCTCACTTGCCCGGTCGCCAATGGCGATCAGGTACTCGTAGCCGGCGGCGAATGAATTTGCGGCCCGGTAGAGTTCGAGGCAGGCCTTGGAGCTCTGAAATGCCGCGAGACGCCGCGAGTCCGTGTTGACCGCGACAATCACCTGCCCGACCAGCCCCTCCAGCGCCTTTGCGTCCATCTGCGGAATCTTGGCGACAACGGCGGAGACCGGGTCGGCCAGAGCCGACGGCGCGACATCGGTTTGGGCATGTACCTGCCCAAGAGAGGCGAGGACGAGGGCAACGGCGCCCAAAGGGGCAACAAGACGAGCCAGCAACGGAAACATCCTCTGGGACAAGGGCGCGGAGTTTCACCGATCGGACCGAGGCTGGCAAGCATGCGACGCAAGCCTTATGCACGGCGCACGCCGCCCCACTTGCCCCAACCCGAGCCCGGCAATAGGGTGCGCCCCTCTCGCCGCAAAAAGGGGGCAAAATCATGAAGATGCGCAAACTGGGCCGCACCGATGCCCAAGTTTCGGAAATCTGCCTCGGCACCATGACCTGGGGCCTGCAGAACAGCGAGGCCGAGGGCCACGAGCAGATGGACTACGCGCTCGCGGCAGGCATCAACTTCTTCGACACGGCGGAAATGTATGCCGTGCCGCCTTCGGCCGAGACCTATGGCAAGACCGAAGAGATCATCGGAAACTGGTTCGCGGCCCGCAACAATCGCGACAAGGTGATCCTGGCCTCGAAGGTCGCTGGGGGCGGACGGCCATGGGTGCGCGGCGGCAAGGGCATAGACGGCCCCAGCGTGCGGGAGGCGATCGAGGGCAGCCTGAGACGACTCAAGACCGACTATATCGACCTCTACCAGGTGCATTGGCCGCGCCGCGGGCATTACCATTTCGAGGGCAGCTGGGACTACAACCCGTTCAAGCAGAACCGCGAAGAGGTGGTGCCGAACATCCTCGAGGTCCTCGAGGTGATGGGGGAACTGGTCAAGGAAGGCAAGATCCGCTGGTTCGGCCTATCGAACGAGACTGCATGGGGTACCATGCAATATCTGAAGTTCGCCGAGCAGAAGGGCCTGCCGCGCGTCCAGACGATCCAGAACGAATACAACTTCCTGCGGCGCTACTATGATCTCGACCTCGCCGAACTCGCCTATCACGAGGATATCGGCCTGCTCGCCTATTCGCCGCTCGCGGCGGGGGCGTTGTCGGGCAAGTACCTCGACGGCAAGTTGCCGCCGGGCACGCGTGGCGCGATCGCGGGCGGCGCCTATCGGAACAACCGGCTGACCGAACCGGCGATCCGGGCCTATCTGGCACTCGCCAAGAAGCATGGGCTCGACGTCAACCAGATGGCGATCGCCTTCTGCCTGACCAAGCCGTTCATGACCTCGGTGATCATCGGCGCAACGAGCATGGAGCAGCTCAAGGTGAACATCGCGGCGGCTGACGTTACGCTGTCGGATGCGGTGCTCAGCGAGATCCAGGAAATCTTCATGCAGTATCCGCGGACGCTGTGAACTCTCCGAGGCGCAGGCAGGCGTACCGCAAAAGCGAAAACCGTTCTCCCGAAGCACTGCGCTTTGGGAGAACAATTCTCGACTGAATGAGTGGAGTATCGCAGGATACCACCTTGGTTGGGCACCTGCCTGGCGAAAGGAGGCTTCGATGCTGCACTTCATGTCGATACTGACCCCCTCGCGCCGCACGCGCGACACGGACGAGCAGGCACCCTTCTTCGGGCCGGAATGGCGGGAAAGCCGCGCCGAGCGCGACCAGGCGATCCTCAGCGGCAAGCAGGCACCGGAACCCGAAGCCGTCGACGAGGGCCTGCCGATGTCGCAGCGCTTCGTAACGCTGCTGGCGCCGCCGTTTCTTTGAACTGATCGGACCTGTGGGGAGTGGCGGGATCACCGCCCCAAAGCACGCCGCGCCGCGCTATAAGGCACTGGCCTCATGCTGGAGCCTCGCGGTCGATGACGCTGTTTGCCACCTTGTTTCCGCTGATCCTGTGGTTCGGGTATAATTTCTGCTCGCCCTTTCTCGACAGGTATCGGCCATCGCTGTCGAGCATCATGTCGATGCAGCGCCGCCGCTGGGTGGAGAACGCCGCGAAGCGTGACACACCGCTTGATGCCATCCTTTCGGGCAACATCATGGGGTCGGTGAGTTTTCTGGCCTCGACCACGGCGCTGCTGGTGCTGGCCATCTTCACCGCGTTCGGGAACCTCTCGGCCGTCAAGACGGCGCTGGGCACGGCGGGGGTCAGCGTCAGCTATGGCAATGCGGATGTCGAAATCCACTTGCTGGTCATGCTGGCGATCTTCGTATTGAGCTTTTTCGCGTTCACGCTGTCGCTCCGCCAGTTCAACCATTTCTGCATCCTGCTCGGGGCTCTGGAGCATGACGGGCGCACGACCAAGGAAGAGCTCGACGCCATTGCGCAGCTCAACACACTCGCCGCCAAGAACTTCAACCAGGGGCTGCGCGCCTATTACTTTGCGGTGCCGATGGTGTTCTGGTTCGCAAGCGAATGGCTGGGGGTCGCGGCTGCACTCGTCACCCTGCTCTTTCTGGTGCATCGGGAATATTTTTCGAGCGCACACCGGATTGCCGCATCTGTGGCGGTCATCGCCCGCCGGCGCGAACTGGGCATGGAGTCAGGCCCGGCCGATGGTCCGGGCAAGCCAGGCTGACAGGTCGTCACGGACGGCCTGCGGTCCCGAAAGGATGCTGCCAAGGGCAAGCAGCAAGGTCGGATGGGTCGCACGGGGATAGTGCCGCTCCTCCACTTCAACCCCAACACTGCGCAGGCGGGCCGCAAGCGCGACGGTGTTGCGCGGATAGACCAGCGTGTCGGCATCGCCGCAGGCGAGAAACATGGGCGGTGCACCCGGCGTCACGAGATTGACCGGCTGTGTCGACTGCGGATCGGCGACATGCCCGAAGGTGCGCTTCGTGACGTCGATATCGAAGGGATAGAAGTCATATGGCCCCGAGAGTCCGACAACGCCTCTCAGCCGCTGCGAGAGTGCATAGTCGGGCGACAGCGCGGCCATGACGGCGTTGTAGGCGCCGGCCGAAAACCCCATCAGCACCAACCGATCCGGGTCCCCGCCATGGCGAGAAGCATGCTCCAGCGCCCAGCGGGTCGCGGCGGCGGCATCATCCAGGAAGGCCGGATAGGCATGGGCCGGGGTCAGCCGATAGTCGGGCACGACGACCAGATAGCCTAGGGCGGCCAGCCAGCGGCCCGCGAAGGCGTTTTCGCGCCGCGAGCCTTCGTTCCATGCGCCCCCAAAGATGAAGACGATGGTGCCCAGGGGGGCGGCGGCGTCTCTCGGCCGATATAGATCAAACCGCTGCGCCGGATGCGGGCCATAGGAGAGGTCCGACGCGATGCGCTCAGACCGGGGTGACTTGAAGGAGAGCGCGTTGATGACGGCGAGAGGAGAGATAGCCATGGACGTTCCGGCGGTTGGCAACGAAGCAGTAACGCCAAACCGGCGCTGCCTCGTGAATGAGTACGCATTCACCACGAGTTAAGCCTAGTCCACGAGACTGCGGTGTCAGATGCCAGAATGGCTGTGAAGACCGGAACTCGGGGAATGCCCGTCAATACATGGATGCCTGAGCGTTCAGGAGCGCCGCTTTCCGGTGAGGCGCTGGCGGAGCTCGGTCGTCGCGACCATGTGACGCTGCTTCCCAACCGCTTGAAGTTCATTGACGATTTTGCTGAGCTTGACCGCAGCGATGCGCTCCTGGTGATGATAACGATGGCGGAGGCAAAGCACTATAACGAGGTGCTGCGTGCGCTCGGCCATGCGTTCTGCGATGACCTGATGCGGGTCTGCCGCGACCGACTCTTCGGGCTGGTGGGCGGAGGCGCGCTGTATCACGTTTCCGTGCTGAGCTTCGCCTTCGTGATCACCGGAGCCACGACCGAGGGGTCGCTGACCCTGATCGAGAAGATTCGAAAGGCCTTCGAAGCACCGCTCGATGTGCAGGATGTGCCCATCAAGACGCGTGTCGCCATCGGTCTCTTGCCGCTTGCCGAGATGAAGGACACCGCAGAGGCCCTGCGCGCGGCGATAACAGCGAGCCATGACAGCCGCAAGCGGCCCGAGGGTTGGGCGTGGTATGACCACCGCAGCGACGAGGCGCATCAGCGGGCGTTCCACCTCCTGGCCGACCTGCCTGAGACGCTCCGGTATTCCGAAGGCCTTTCCCTGGCATTCCAGCCGCGGATCGGGCTGGCAGACGGCGCAGTCGTCGGGGCGGAGGCCCTGTTGCGATGGACACATCCGGAGCTCGGACCGATTTCCCCGTCGGAGTTCATTCCGCTAGCAGAGCAGACGGCCCTGATCGGACCGCTGACAGAGTGGGTCATCGAACACGCGCTCAGGACGGCAAGGCAGCTGAAGGAGGCCGGCAGCCCCCTTCGCATCTCAATCAACGCCTCCCCAACAAACCTTTCCGAACCCGACTTCGACAGCCAGCTGCTCTCGAAATGCGCGGCAGCCGGGATCACGCCCGACCAGTTCGAGCTCGAGTTCACCGAAGGCATGCTGGCTGGAAACCCCGAGCGGACCACCGTGCAGCTCGAGCGACTGCGGTCGGCGGGCATAAAGGTGGCGATCGACGATTTTGGGTCAGGCTTCGCCAATCTCAGCTACCTTACCAGCATTCCGGCAGACGTTCTCAAGATCGACCAGAGTTTCGCGCGGGGACTTGGCATGAGACGCGGCAGTGATTTCCTGATGCGGCAGATCGTCGAGATGGCCCGCGGGCTCGACTTCCGCGTCTGCGTGGAGGGGGTCGAAACGGCCGAGACCTACGACTTTCTCAAGGAGCTGGGATGCGAGGAGGCGCAAGGCTACTACATGGCGCGGCCAATGGGCGCAGAAGCGCTCACTTCGTGGCTGGCGGCCCGCTGAATGCCTGAAGCGGCGAGACCAGGCACAATAGGTGACATTGACAATCATGTTTATGCGGCGCTCTATGCAGCCGCTGCCGGTTGCCGCTGGCCGCACCCAAATCCATGAGCGAAGCCAGATGCTTGTCTGCCAGTGCAACGTGATCACCGACAGGGAGATCAAGCGGATTATCCGCGCGATGCTGGCCGAAGATGCGTGGCAGCTGATCGTTCCAGCCATGGTGTACAAGGAGCTCGAGAAGCGCTGCAAATGCGCCGGCTGCGTGCCGAATGTGGTGGACATTATTCTCGAGGTCACCGAAGAGTATCACCGTCAGACGGCCAAGAGCCCGGAGGACGTGCCGCCGGCACACCCGAAGCTCTTGGAACTCAAGGAAAAGGGTGCAGGAGGTCGGCGTGAAGGGCGAAGCACAGGTCATCGAGCGGCTTAACGAGGCCCTGTTCCTCGAGCTTGGGGCAGTCAACCAGTATTGGGTGCATTTCCGGCTGTTGAGCGACTGGGGCTACACCAAGCTCGCCAACAAGGAGCGCGCGGAATCAATCGAAGAGATGCATCACGCCGATCGTCTGATCGAGCGCATCATCTTCCTCGAGGGCCATCCGAACCTGCAGCGCGTTGCGC